>JBGGMZ010000022.1:0-3378 GCA_041287745.1 Chthoniobacter sp.
AGCTCTCGGCCACTTCCTCCAGCTCGCGCATGGTGAGGTCGCATTCCTTGAGCTGACCGTCGAGCAGGCGCTTCTCGATGATGTCACTGATGAGCTGGTCGATCTTCTGCGGTGTGACCCGGTCGAGGCAGCGGGAAGCACTCTCGATGGAATCGGCCAGACTGATGATCGCGGCTTCCTTGGTCTGCGGACGGGGACCGCTGTAGCGGAAGCTCTCCTCGCGCACATCGGGAATATCCTCCTCGCGAATGTTCATGATCTTGCCGCCGGCGCGTGCGTCTTCCTGCTGCTGGAGGGCGCGCTTGTAGAAGAAGAAGACGAGCGAGGTGCCGTGGTGCTGCTGGATGACATCCATGATCTCCTGGTTGAGCCCGTGCTTCAGTGCGAGATCCACGCCTTCCTTGACGTGGGCGATGATGATGAGCGCGCTCATGGTAGGCGCGAGTTCGTCGTGCGGATTGCGGTCGCGCCGCATGTTTTCCGTGAAGTACTCCGGTTTCACCAGCTTGCCGATGTCGTGGAAATAGGAGCACACGCGACACATGGCGGCGCTGGCGCCGATCGCCTCGGCAGCGGCTTCGGCGAGATTCGCGACCACCAAGCTGTGGTGATAGGTGCCGGGTGCCTCGATCACGAGCCGCTTGAGCAGGGGGTGATTGAGGTCCGCCAGCTCGAGCCACGAGATGCTCGTGGTGATGCGGAAGGCGCTCTCGAAGATGGGCAGGGCGCCGCTGACCATGAAGCCGGTGAGAATGCCGCTGCCGATCGCCACGAGGCTCTGCAGAGCGATGATCTTCCAATGCGTCCCGGCGAAAGATTGCCAGATGATGGGCCCGATGAGCCCGAAGATGAGCGCCAGGATCCATGTGGAAAGACCGACGAAGAACCCCGCCCGCACGAGGCGAATGCGGCGCCGCACCTCGAGGGTGATGAAGACGGCGATGAAGCCGCTGATGAGGCTCATGACGAGGAAGACGGCATCGATGCCATGATAGATCAGTGCGCCCCACAGGCTGACGAAGATCGCCGCGTAGATGCCGTGATTTCTCCCCAGCAACACCGAGAGCACCAGTGGCGCGAAGGCATAGGGCACCGCCAGTTTCCACAGGTCCCGTCTCTCCAAGGCACTCAAACCATCCGGCGTCAGCGCGGCGCCTCTCAGGATCTGGCTATCCGCCGTGACGAGGATCAACTTGACGATCCCCAAGTGCAGCAGCATCACGCCGAAGACGAGGACCAGCCGCGAATTGCGGTCGAAGGTCTTGGGATGATTGATCCACAGCTGGGCGAGCGCGGTGAGGAAAATGAGGACGGCGATGCAGACCTTTTCCGTGGGCTGCTCGCGCTGGTCCGAATAGATGAGCGCCGTGAGGCCGAAGATGAAGCAGATGCCAACCGCCAGCTTGGCCAAGGGGCCGTACTCGAGCGTTTGCAGCCATTCGTTCTCCGTTCTCCGGCGGCGCTGCTTCGAGGAAGCTAATCCCTTTTTTACCAATCGCTGTCTTTCAAAAAAACCGAGCATGGGCTGGGCGTGACGGGTAGATTTGGGCTGCCGGGGTTGAAAATCAACGTTTCGTTTCGGACTCGGCCGTGCCGCGATGGCGCCGGTAAGCCCGCACGATGGACTGGACCAGCTCGTGCCGGATCACGTCCTTCTCGCTGAAATGAGTGAAGCTGATGCCTTCCACGTGCTTGAGCGCCTGCATGGCTTCCACGAGGCCGGAACGCTTGTTCGAGGGCAGATCGATCTGGGTGTGGTCGCCGGTGATCACCGCCTTCGATTCCGAGCCGAGACGCGTGAGGAACATGAACATCTGTTCCATAGTCGTGTTTTGCGCCTCGTCGAGAACCACAAAAGCGCGATTCAGCGTGCGGCCGCGCATGTAGGCGAGGGGAGCGATCTCAATGACACCGCGCTCCATGAGTCGCTGCAATTCCTCGGCTTCCACCATATCGTGCAGCGCATCGTAGAGCGGCCGAAGGTAAGGCATGATCTTTTCTTTCAGATCACCGGGAGGAAAACCCAGCGCTTCGCCCGCTTCCACGGCGGGGCGGGTGAGGATGATGCGTGTGACCTGCTCCTTCTTCAGCGCCTGCACAGCGGTGGCCATGGCCAGATACGTCTTGCCGGTGCCTGCAGGACCCACGCCGAAGACCATGTCGTGCGTCTGAATCGCCTGCAGATAGGCTTTCTGCCCGGCGGTCTTGGGCACAATGGGGGGACGTTTGGGCGAGGTGAGAATCTTCGTCTCGAGCAATTCGTCGAGACTGGTCTCCTCCGGCTCGGTGACCGTGCGCAACGCATGCAGGAACTCGTGCTTGCGGATGTTTAATCCGCCTTGTCGGGCGCGATCGAGTTGGTCGAAAACGCGGCGTGTCTGCTCGATGCGATCCGGCGCACCTTCCACCCGCAACCAGCCATCGCGGGTGGTCACACGTACTTCGAGCGTCTTCTCCAGGGTCTTGAGGAGGGCAAGGTCGTTGCCGTAGAGCGACTGAAGTACACGGGCGCTCTCGAACTGAAGGGTTTGGGCGTCGGTGGCGATCACAGGTGGGCGTAGACTATACGCCAAAAAGAGCGCACTTGCACGAGTACGCGGGGAGCGAGAGGTGGGTGAACCGGCAAAGCGGTTGCACGGACAGCTGGAGCCAGCTCGTCCTACCGCACGACTGCGTCTTATTTGAAACCATAGGCGAGCGACCAATAGGTGCGCTCATCAGGAGATTTTTCGACTTCCACGATCAGGTAATAGGATCCGGTCTTCTTCGGCACCACACGTGCGGCGGCGAAGTGCGGCTTTTGCCAGGATTCACTTTCCGCCAGGTTGCCGGCGCTGTCGTAGACGTGGACGGAGATCTTGGCCGCCTTCTGGTCCGTGCCCATCCAGAACCAGTATTCATTGCCCTTGAAGAGCTGATGGACGATCGCTTTGGTGGTCTTTACCGGCAGATCGCCTCCCCAGTAATCCTCACGCACGGTGAAGCCTTCCTTCACATACGGGTCCGCCGCCTCCAGCGCGAAGGAAAGGGCATCATCGATCGTCGCATGCGCCGGAACGCCGCCTAACGAGAGAACCAAAAGAACAAGAACAAGAGGGACGAAGCGTTTCACAAAAAATGAATCGAAAATTAAGGCGCCTTTGAGTTGATCGTTTTAATGAGGTCGGAGGTGATCTGGTTGATCTCCGCCACGGATTTTTCCGAAATCTCCGCATCTTCGGTCAGGCCGATGAGAGGGCGGATTTCGAGCACGCCTTTTTGGACCTTGGTCACGATGGAGTTGGCCTTGTACTTCGGCTTCAAGCTCGCCAGGCGCTTTTCAAAGTAGTCGAGCAACACCGGCTGGTGCAGCAGCTCGGCACCGTCTTTCGAGTAATT
>JBGGMZ010000023.1:0-13531 GCA_041287745.1 Chthoniobacter sp.
TACATCAAAACCGCCGGGTGCTAGTGCATCCGGCGGTTTTGTGTTTGCCGATACGCGTGGCTGCCCCGGATGGGGGAGCCGCTTAGTTGTTCACCAACCTTAGTACCTCGCGACCGCGCTCCTTGGTTTCCTGGTCGTCCTTCTCCGTGTTGGGTATCGCCAGACCTTTATTGATGCAGCGCCGGGCCTCGTCATTGCGCCCCATCTGCGCATACACCCGCCCCAGTTCGATGTAGTGCATCGAGCGGGTGGGATTGATGGACACCGCTTTTTCCAAGCAGCGCGCCGCTTCCTCGTTGGTGCCCTTGGGCAATTTTCCATAGACCATGCCGGCGAGAGCGCGCTTCACGCTGTTCACGTCGGCCAGCACCCGATTCCAACGGCCGAGAATGTGCCAGGCGGTATCGCTGCGCGGATCGAGCGCCAGGGTGCGATCGACCGATGCCTTGATCCGTGGCGTCGCCGCGACTTGTTCCTTGGAGGGCAGATGCGGCAGCATTTTGCCATATGTGATCCCCACCGCGATTTGCGCTTCGGGGTCGTTCGGCGCCAGTGCAGCGGCCTTTTCCGCATGCTCCAATGCGATGCGGCCGAGGCGGATTTTTTCCTGCTTCGAAGCGGCATCGGCCAGAAGATAGCGATACTCGCGTGAGATGCGCACCTGCAATGCGGCGTTGTCCGGCTCGAGTTTCTCGGCGGGTTCGTAGAATCGCAGCGCGCCAGCCGCGTCGAATTTCTTGTCGAAGGTGTCGCCTTGTTTCAGGAGGTCATTAACGGCGTCGGTCGCGCGGACCATAGGAGCCGTGGCGGACAACAACATCGTCGTTGCCGAGAGAAGGGGGAACCATCGGGTGCGTAAGAGTTTCATGGCTGGAAAAGCCTTGGGTTCGATTTACCGCCGGCAGCTGCCGGCTGCGTTGAAAGGCTTATTAGATGTATCGCACCCGGAGTGCGGGCCGGTTCCGGCTTTATTGTAACGCCCTTGTCAGAAGAGGCGGATAAGGGGCCCCGGATAGATCGAGCGGCTTATCCATTCGACAGCCATGCTGCCGCGGGCAAATGGAAATGCACATCGGCAGCCAGATGCAGGCCGAAGAATTCGGCGAGCACCGCCAGCAGTTCCTTCTTCGAACCGAGCATGCGCGTATCGGCATTCCCACCCGCATCGCGGATGGTCAACTTGTTGTCCAGCAGCGTCACGCGGCCACCATTCGCCGCAGCACGGCCGACGAGGATGTTGCTTTTGAAATGCGAGTTCGGGTGGGTGGAGGTAAACCAGTTGGCCACTTCGCGATCGATCGGCGGCATGGCTTCCAGCGTGAATTCGCAGATGTCCTGCCACTCGTCGCCGAGACGGACTTGATGAAAGTAGATCGTGCCTTCTTTGATGAGTCGGCGCGGCTCGTGGGGGATGGGTTGCTCGGTATTGAGCTCGAGCCGCAGAGCGGCGGAGGGGCTCATGCCGCCCACGCCGACATCGGCCAGCCAGGGGACACCGTCGATCTCCACACGGGTGAACAAATGCGTGCGTGCGGGAGTGAAATCGCGCGGGCGCTGCCAGCGCACACGGGCGCTGATGGGAGTGATCTCAAAGCCCAGTGATTCCAGCACGAGTTGGAAAAGCCCATTCTGTTCGAAACAATAGCCGCCGCGCTGCTCATGGATGAGCTTGCGCTCGATGGAGGCGGCGTCGAGCGCGATGGGACGCCCGAGCAGCACATCGAGATTTTCAAACGGGATCGTCTGCACATGGTGGAAGACGAGACCATTCAACGTGGCCAGCGTCGGCTCGCGCGGACCGGTGTAGCCGATGCGTTGAAAGTAGGCGTCCAGATCGATGCGGGGCTCGGGCATAGCCGGACTTTAAAAGCATCCGGCGGATTTGCACCGGTTTGCGCGCAGAGCCAGGGGAAAACGCGCGTCATAAACCGACGAGTCTGAGCAGGACGTCGTTGAGGTTTCGTGTGCCGAGACGGTGCTCGGTGCCGCTACGCTGGAATTCGATCCAGTCTTCGTTGAAGCCATCCAGCATGCTGATGCGCGGTTCGGGGTGGCGAATGCCTTGGGCGCGGAAGCGAGCTTCCCATTCGACGCGAGGGATGGGATCCATTTTCACGGGGTGGCCCAAGGCGGCGGCGAAACCGGTGGCGACGTCGTTGGCGGAGTAGCGTTGCGGGCCTTCCAATTCGACGATGCGCAGGCCGGTCCAGGTTTCCCGCAGGAGAGTGGCGGCGGTCTCGCCGATGTCGGCAGTGGCGACCATGGCGATCGGGTGGTCGAGCGGCTGTAGGTAGCTCGGCACCGCGCCGGTCTTTGCGGCGGCTACGTCCCACGCGAAGTTCTCCATGAACCACCCCGCGCGGAGAAATGCGAGCGGCATGGGGAGGTCGCCCAGGGTTTCTTCCACGATCTGCGAGCTGTGCAGAAGGTTTGGTCGTCCGACTTGGGCGCCGATAGTGGTGAGCAGCACGACTTTTCCGGGTTGGGCCGTGAGCAGCGCGGTGCGCAAGGCGGCGGCTTTCTCGTGGATCAAGGGAAAGCCCGGCGCCGGATCGAAGTCCGGCGGGATCATGACAAAGACGCCTGCCGCGTTGGCAAAGGCCTCCGATAAGGCGGCGGCATCAGCGATGTCTGCGAGTGCGGCGTCGCAGCCGCGAGCGGTCCAGGCTTCGGCTTTTTCCGGGGTGCGCACCACGACTCGCACTCGATTCCCGCCGGCCAGCAAAGTGCGCGCGACGGTGCCGCCGACATTTCCTGTTGCTCCGGTCACTGCGTAGATGGGCTGTTTGGTATTCATAGTGCCTCTATCATCTGGGCAGATGCGCGATACGAGAAACGCATCCTTGTCATAGCTAAAATGCACGTTATGCATTTTAAGAAATGATCCTCGATACCCGGTTTCTCAACGAGATGGGCGTGGTCTCCGCCGTGGTCTCGGCACGCAGCTTTGTCGGTGCAGGGGAGATCCTCGGCCTGAGCCAGCCGGCGGTGAGCCGCGCGGTGCAGCGCATCGAGCGCCATTTGCGCGTGCGGCTCTTCGATCGATCGAGCCATGCGGTGAGCCTGACGGATGAAGGACGGCGCTTCTACGAGGCTGTTCTACCGGCCCTGGCCCAACTCGAAGCCGCGGTGGAGGGCGCCCAGAGCTCGGCGAGTTCGGTGCGGGGACGCTTGCGGGTGAATGTCGATGCCACATTTTCACGGCTGGTTCTCAGCACGAAGATCGGTGCGTTTCTGCGTGAGCATCCCGATCTTTCCGTGGAGATCGACGTGGTGGATCGTCTGGGCGAAATGGTTGCGGATGGTTACGACATGGCGCTGCGCTTTGGTCACCCGGCCCCATCGACCTTGATCGCGCGCAAGCTCGCGGAAGTGCCGGTGGTGACGTGTGCCTCACGCGAATATATCAAGCGGCGCGGCGGCCCCGCGAAACCGCAGCAGATCACGACCGATCAGCACGAATGCATCCTCTTCCGCGATCCCGCCACGCAACGCGCCTTCCCGTGGGAGTTCCACCGCGGAAGACAGGTGGTGGAGGTGCCGGTATCGGGCCGGTTGCTGGTCAATGATGGCCAGACGCTGGTCTCGGCGTGTCTCGCGGGGCTGGGGATTTCGCAGATGTTCGGTTGGGGCATTGGCGATTACTTGAAACGGAAACAGCTGGTGAACCTGTTCCCCGATTGGTCCGACGAACGCTGGCCGCTTTATGCCTTCTACGTTTCCGGCGCTCACGTCCCGGCCAAGGTGCGCGCCTTCCTGGATTTTGTGCTCGCGCTCATCCAGCGCGATCGGTTTCAACCTTAAAAGCGGATGCCCGAAGTGCGGGCAGCGGGGAACTTGCGCCACTTATCAGCGAGATTCGGCCGCTTGCGTGCTGAAGCGGGTGTCGAGGGTTACAGCGTGCAGCGCGTGGATCTCGATTCCCGGCGGCCCATTTGTCGCCGCATCGGGGATCTTTTTGCGCAGCTCTGCACGGTCGGGCTGTTGCTCATTTTACTTGGTGGGTGGACGAGGCTTCCCGCCGCGCACCACGATGGCGCCTGAGGTTTGGGCGCGTCGCCATTCGCCGGGCGTCTGGCGGTGCACTTCCTTGAAGGCGGCCTGCAGATAGTGGCTGTGGGCAAAACCAGTCTGCGCGGCGATCGTGTCGATGGTGAGATCCGTTTCGCGTAACAGGCGCTCCACTTCGCGGAAACGGACGCGCAGGATTTCTTCCTTCGGGGTGCGTTTCAGCGCGGCTTTCATGCGGCGATCGAGCGTGCTGCGCGAGGCATTGAGCTTGCGGCAGAGTTGGTCGACATTGAGGCCAGTGAGGGCGTTTTCGCGGATGAGACGCGCGGCGTGGGCGACGAAGGGGTCGTTGATCACCAAGCCATCCGAGGAGTGGCGCACGGCGATGCCGGGTGGGGGGACGAGGACGGATCTCCGGCGCAGGCGCTGGCCGCGCATGAGGCGGTCGAGCATCTCCGCGGCGATGTAGCCGACGCTGTGGCCATCGTAACGCACGCTGGTCATGGGGGGCGTGGCAAAGGTGCAGAGGGTCTCCTCGTTCTCCGCACCGACCACAGCGACTTCCTCCGGCACGGCCACGCCGGCCCGCTGGCAAGCCTCGAGCAGGCGCACGCCGAGTTGATCGTTGGCCGCGAAGATGCCGACGGGCTTGGGCAGTTCCTTCAACCACGCGACAAGCCGGGCCTGGCTCTTTTCCCAGTCGGCGGCCCGATCGGAGGTGGTCTCCGGCAACACCGAGCACCGTCCGCCGAGGGCCTCCACGGCGGTGACGAAATTTTGCATACGCTCGATAAAAAAGCCCTCGGTGTGGAGGCTGTAAGTGGCGAATTGGCGGTAGCCTCTCTCGTGAAAATGTTCGGCGACGGACTTGCCGATGAGGCGATTGTCCATCCCGACATACGGGCGGTCTCCGCCGAAATTGATGGTGCGCAGCTCGATGGCCGGCAAGCCGGTGGCCTCGATGAATTTGGCCATCTGCGGGGTGAACGTGCGCGAGAGGATGCCGTCGCCATCCCAGTCGCGCAGCCAGGCGGGCGGCGAGGAATCGAGAGAACGCAACTCGAGATAAGTGGACCATGGCCCGTGGGCCGCGAGGTAACGGCGCACGCCGGCGAGGAGTTCACGCGTGTAGGTGCGCGTCGTCTCGATGAGGAGGGCGACGCGGGGAGTGCGGCGGCGGGAGGGCATGGATGGGCGAAAAACGCGGTGACGAAAAACCTGATGTTTTGTGCACCATAGTCGCAGTGACGGGGCGCAGCCAAGGCATTAGGCTGCACCTCACATGAAGCCCCAAGTTCTCCTCGTTGTCGGCGACGCCACGGAAACCGTGGATACCCTTTACCCCTATTACCGCCTGATCGAGGGCGGCTACCAGCCGGTGGTTGCCGCGCCGGAGAAGCGCAAGTACCAGATGGTGCTGCACGAGATTAAGCCGGGCTGGACGATCACGAAGGAGTGGGAAGGCTACAGCATCGATGCGGATATCGCGTTCAAGGACATCAAGCCCGAGGAATACGCGGGCATCTTCTTTAGCGGCGGACGCGCCCCGGAGTACATTCGCGAGGATGAGGATCTGCTGCGCATCACGCGTTGGTTTTGGGAGAACAAGATTCCGATGGCCAGCGTGTGCCACGGCGTGGAGATCCCCGCACGGGCGGGCATCGTGAAAGGTCTGCGCATGGCGACAGTCGCCAAGTGCAAGTTCGACCTCGAGGTTTGCGGCGGCATCTATGTGAATGAGCCCTGTGTGATCGATCAGCACATGGTGAGCGGGCGCACGTATCACGATAGCGGCCACTACATCGCGCCGTGGATTCGGATGATGGATGCCCAGCGCTCAGCGTAATCCCCGAAAGACTCTCTCCCATGATCACACGCAGGACATTTCTGTACACGCTGGGTGCTGCTGCTGCGGCCTCGGCCATCGCGGCGCCCGAGCCGTTCCGGTTGCGCTACGTTCTATCCTCTGCGCTGTATGGGGAGACCCCGCTGGATGCAATCCTGCCGGAGGTTTCGAAGGCGGGGTGCGAATCGATCGACATCTGGTGCAAGGTGCACGGCAACCAGCGCGAGCAGATCACTGAGATGGGCGATGACGCCTTTGCCGCGCTGCTGGAGAAAAATCATACGAAGCTCGCCGTGAGCACGCGCTATCCGCTGGGGCCGATGAAGCTGCAGGATGAAATGGCGTGGCTGAAGAAGCTGGGTGGAAAGATCGTGCTTTGCGGCAGCTCCGGGCCGAAAAATCCGGAGGGCGCGGAGGCCAAGGCAGCGATCCAGAAGTTCATGGAGGACATGAAGCCGCATGTCGCCAAAGCCGAGGAACTGGGGGTGACGATCGCGATCGAGAATCACAGTAACACCGCGCTCTATCACCCGGATTCGCTGCGTTACTTCGCGGAGTTCAATCGCTCGCCTGCGCTCGGCGTGGCGTTGGCCTTTCATCATCTGCATGAGTGGCAGGACCAGATCCCGCAGCTCATCCGCGATCTTGGTGCGGCGCAATTGCCGTTCATCTATTTCCAGGAGCACTCCGAGGGCATCAGCAAGAAGGTGGCAAAGGAAGTCGAGATGCAGCAGATGCCCGGCTTTGGTGGGCCGCTGGATTATCGTCCGATCTTGAAGGCGATGCGGGACATTCATTTTGCCGGAGTGGTGTCGCTCTTCATGCATCCTACGCCACGTGGCGTGCCGATCCTGCCGACCACGGAAGAGGTCACGGCGGCGGTGAACAAGTCGCGGGCTTTCGTGGAGGGTTGCTTGAAAGAAATCGCCTGATGCAACAGCGCGCCCTGTTTCTTTTTGCGTCGCTGCTGGCTGCGTTGACACTTCGTGCCGAGCCGCTGGTGGTGAGCTTCGACCGCTTCCACAAGGACGCTCCCACCGCCGAAGGCGGGCGCCTGCTCTACAACGAACTGGGCTGCGCGAATTGCCACGGTGGTGAGACGGGGCTTCCCGCGCGTCGCGGACCGGACCTGAGCGGTGTAACCCGCCGGGTGCAGGCGGAATGGTTGCGGAAGTTCCTGGAGAATCCCGCCGAAGTTCACGCGGGCTCGGCGATGCCGCAATTGCTCGCAGGGGACAAGCGCGAGGATATCGAGGCAGTGGTGAATTATCTCGGCTCGCTCAAACCCGAGTCGGCGGCGAAGACCAAGCCAGCCGGTCATGTGAATGCGGCGCGGGGGGCGGAACTCTTTCATACTTTCGGGTGTGTGGCGTGTCATGCGCCGCAGGTGGATTTCACTCCTCCCGAGGGTGCGCCAAAGGAATCGGAATACACCTATCGCTCGGTGAGCTTTCCGAATCTCGGCGAGAAGTGGGTGCTTGGCACACTGGCCGCCTTTATTCTCGATCCACTCAAGGTGCGCGCTGACGGACGCATGCCGCGCACGGCGATGGAGACGGACGATGCCGTGGACATCGCCGGCTATCTCCTGCGCTACGAATCGAGCGAAGGGAAGACGGCTCCGGGTCTCGAGCCCTTCAAGGTGGATAAGGCGCTGGCGGAGCGGGGGCGTGCCATCGTGGCCTCGGCACGCTGTGCGTCCTGCCATCAACTGCCGCCAGAGGTAGCCGCGCAACCCGTCGCGTTGCCGCACAACGATGGCGGATGCCTCGCTCCGCAAACTGCTCCCGGTGTACCGCGCTATGATCTCACGGAGAGCCAGCGTGCGGCGTTGAAGCTTTACCTAGCGGAACGTGGGCAGACGGCGTCACCTGCGCAAGTCGCCACGCTCACGATGGAGTCGCTCAATTGCGTGGCCTGCCACGATCGTGACGGCCGCGGAGGACCGGATGCGGCGCGCAAAGCTTATTTCCTCGGCGATCACAACCTCGGCGACACCGGTCGCTATCCACCACCGCTCAATGGCATCGGCCGCAAATTGCAGCCTGAATGGCTGGCCAAGGTCCTCACTGGCGAATTTCGCGTGCGCCCATATCTGCAAACGAAGATGCCCATTTTCGGCACCGCGACGGCGCCGCTCGGCGCCTTGCTGGCGAAGACCGATGCCAGGGATTCGGCGAAATTGCCCGGCGGCGACGACACCGCAGGGCGCAAGCTCATGGGTACGCAGGGGGGCATTGGCTGTATCACATGCCATCGTTTCGGCGAGCATGCTGCTCTCGGCATCCAGGCGCTCGATCTTAGTAATCTCGGCCAGCGCATTCGACCAGAGTGGTTGCGCGAGTATCTCGTAAATCCAGCGGCTTATCGCCCCGCGACGCTCATGCCGTCCTTTTGGCCCGAGGGCAAGGCGTCGAATCGCGAGATCCTCGAAGGCGATACCGACCGGCAAATCGCTTCGATTTATTCCTTCGCCAAGAGCGCGAATGGCGAGCCGGAGGGCTTTCCGGCGCTGAGTAGCGGTGCGTTCGAACTCATCCCGAAAGACCGCCCGATCGTGCAGCGCACTTTCATGGAAGGCGCTGGCACGCATACGATTTTGGTGGGTTTCCCGACTGGGGTGCATCTCGCCTATGACGGCAAGAACGCGCGCCCGGCGCTGGCGTGGAAGGGCAAATTCTTCGACGCTTACAATACTTGGTTCTCGCGCTTTGCGCCGTTTGAAAAGCCGCCGGGCGAGGCAATTGTCCAGTGGCCGCCCGCTGCGGCAGGCCCGGCGCATCTCCGCTTCGGCGGCTACAGGCTCGATAGGCAAGGAGTGCCGACGTTTCTCTACACTGTCGATGGTGTGGCAGTGGAAGAGCGCTTCGAGGGAATCGAGAATGGACTGCATCGCATCGTCACTTGGAAGACTCCTGCGGCGGATTTGCCCCTCACGCATCCTCCGGGAGTGAGCATGACAGAAGATCCCGGCAGTGCGCCCGGTCATCGCAGCTTTACCTATTTGTGGAAATGAAAGCGTCCCTCGTTGCATTCACCTTCCTTGCTTCCGCAGCAGTCGCACTGGCGGCGGAGCCATACGAGATCGTCGATATCCTCACCGCGAATTCGCCCTCTGCCTCGCGCAGCAAGGAATGGAAGCCGGGCGAGGGAATTCCGCTTGAAGTGAGCGGCATGGACTGGACGCCGCAGGGCAAACTCGCTGTGGCGATTCGCAAGGGCGAAGTGTGGACGCTCGACGGCGTGCTCGGCGCGCCCGACCAGGTGAAATACCAACTCTTCGCCTCGGGCTTGCACGAGCCGCTGGGCGCGCTGTGGGATGGTGACGGCTTACTCGTCATGCAGCGCACGGAAATGACGCGGCTGCGCGACATCGATGGTGATGGCGTGGCTGATGAATATCTCACCGCGGGCAACGGATGGAATGTCTCCGGCGCCTATCACGGCTATGCCTATGGGCCGCGCCGCGATGGCCGCGGCAATCTGTGGGTCTCGCTGAATGTGGACATGGGCGATCGCGCCAATAACAAGGCGCCGTGGCGCGGTTGGGCGGGGACGATCTCTCAGTATGGCGAATTCCAACCGATGTGTGCCGGCATGCGCTCGCCTTGCGGACTCGGGGCCAATCTTGCGGGGGATATGTTTTGTGTGGATCAGCAGGGGACGTGGATTCCTTCCACGCCGATCTATCACCTGCGCGAGGGCGCATTCTTTCTGAATCCCGAGGGCATCGCTTCGCAGGACCTGCCAGCGTCGCCGCTGAAGCTTTCGGCAAAGGTGCCGGAAAAGGTCTCCTATCCCGAGGCAGTACACGCCCTGCCGGAGATGCGCGTGCCGGCGGTGTGGCTGCCTTACGTGAAGATGGGCCGCAGCGGGACGGATCTCGCGGTTTGCAATGCGGGCGGGAAGTTTGGCCCCTTCGACGGACAGATGATGGTGGCGGAATTCACGGATGCGAAGGTGAGCCGTGTTTTCATGGAAAAGGTCGACGGCGAATACCAGGGTGCGGCGTTCCCTTTTCTCAGCGGATTTGCGTCGGGCATTGTGCGGCTACTCTTTGCGCCGGATGGCAGTCTGATGGTGGGCATGACGAGCCGGGGTTGGTCATCGCTCGGCACGAAATCGTACGGCCTGCAACGCGTCCGGTGGAATGGCACGACGCCCTTTGCTATTCGCGAGATGCACGCATTGCCGGATGGCTTTGAACTCGTCTTCACCCAGCCGGTGGATCCTGCGACAGCGGGCAATACGGCGTCCTACACGATGAAGAACTTCACGTATTTTTATTCCGGCGCCTACGGGAGCGACGAAATCGAAATGCAACCGAACGCAATCACCAGCGCGACGGTGAGCGACGATCACCTTCACGTGCACTTGAAAGTCGAGGGCCGCCGCGAACTTTACGTGCACGAATTGCACTGCGACGGCGTGCGCTCCGTTTCCGGGGCACCGCTCGATCACGCCGACGCCTATTACACGCTTAATCGGATTCCGAAACCCTGAAGGCAAGGGGGAATCCTCTGCCGCGGGGGGCAGCCGGATCCGCGAAGTCGATCAGATAAACTCGTTGATCAAGTTCTCCAGGAACTCCTGGCGCCCACTGGCGGAGCCGCTGGCTTCGCCTTTTTCCAGGGCGAATTTTTCCAGAGACGCGAAGCTTTCCTTGCCGGCTTCGATGCCTGCGCCGAGACCGCTGTCCCATGAGGCGTAGCGGTCTTTCACGAACTTCGCCAGGCGTCCGTCGGCGCGGATCGCGGCGGCGATCTTGAGGCCGCGGGCAAAGGCGTCCATGCCGCCGATGTGGGCGTGGAAAAGATCCTCGGGATCGATGCTTTCACGGCGCACTTTCGCGTCGAAGTTCACCCCGCCGGTGGTAAAGCCCCCATACTTGAGAATGCCGAGCATGCACTGCGTGGTGAGGTAGACGTCGGTGGGGAATTGATCGGTGTCCCAGCCGAGGAGCAGGTCGCCGGTATTCGCATCGATCGAGCCGAGTGCATTGGCGGCTCCGGCCACTTCCATTTCGTGCTGCATGGAGTGACCTGCGAGCGTGGCGTGGTTCGTCTCGAGGTTCAGCTTGAGATAAGGGAGCAGGTCGTATTCGCGGAGGAAATTGAGGCACGCTGCGGCGTCGCTGTCGTACTGGTGCTTGGTCGGCTCTTTTGGCTTGGGCTCGATGTAGAACTGGCCCTTGAAGCCGATCTGCTTCGCGTAATCCACCGCCATGTGGAGGAACTTCGCGAGGTGATCCAGTTCGCGCTTCATGTCCGTATTCCACAGGGTGGAGTAGCCCTCGCGGCCGCCCCAGAAGGTATAGCCTTCACCGCCCAGCTCGTGTGTTACTTCCAGCGCCTTCTTCACCTGCGCGGCGGCGAAGGCAAAGGCCTCCGCATTCGGGCTGGTAGCGGCGCCCTGCGCGTAGCGGGCGTGGACGAAGAGCTGTGAAGTGCCCCAGAGCAGCTTGATGCCTGTGCGCTTTTGCTCCTCCTTGAGCAGGGCCACGATGGAGTCCAACCACTGGTTCGACTCCTTGAGCGTCGCAGCATGCGGGGCGACGTCGCGGTCATGAAAAGCGTAGTAAGGCGCGCCCAGCTTTTCGCAAAACTCGAAGAAAACGGGCACACGTGCCTTGGCCAGGTCGAGCCCCGTCTTGCCCGCGTCCCACGGGCGGATCGCTGTCGGCCCGCCAAACATATCGGCGCCCTGACCACACATGGTATGCCAGTAGACCACCGAGAAGCGCAGGTGGTCCTTCATCGTCTTGCCCTCGACCACTTCCGTGGCGTTGTAGTGCTTGAAGGCGAACGGGTTTTTCGACTTCAGGCCTTCGTAGGCGATTTTGTTGATATTCGGGAAGTAGGCGGACATGGGAGGAGGGGGGTGGGGGTGGCGGCGCACCGAGGATGGCGCCGGGGACGCGAGACTGAAAAATGTGGGTGGCCTTGTCAGTAAAGAAATGGAGCCAGCGGGAGTTCCCCAAACCTCCTTCGGACAGATAACGGCGTGGGCAGAGCAGTCTCTGTAAAATAAGGGCGCGCAGGATGACAAAAATGTTATCGGATTTGGCTCCCTTCAGAGAGGAGGAGAATTCTGCCATCTGGTTGTTCCCTTATTTTTACTTAAGGGGCTTAACATGATTGCCTTTCCTCGCCGTCCGCGTATATCAGTCGGCCCATTGCATGAGATTCCCGCTCGCTCTGACGGCTAAAATCGCCGCCTACATCATCGGCAAAAAACTAAAGGGCGAGAAGAAGTTCGCCACGGTCCTTCAACTGGAGCCGCTTCACACCTGCAACCTGACTTGCACCGGGTGCGGGCGCATCCGCGAGTACTCCACGTCGTTGAAAAACGTGATGTCGCTCCAGGATTGCCTCGGCGCCGCTCAAGAGTGCGAGGCCCCGATGGTCTCCATCTGCGGTGGTGAACCGCTCATTTACCCGGAGATCGAGGCGCTGGTGAATGGCCTGCTCGTCCAGAAACGCATCGTGTATGTCTGCACGAATGCCATGTTCATGCGGAAGAAGATGCGCGCCTACTTGGCCTCGCTCTTCACCCGCGATGCCCAGAAGGCGGAGGCGAAGCTGCAGATTTTGCTGAGCGAAGAGCTCATTTCCACGAAGGATGCCGAGGAAGTGCGCAAAGGACCCAAGGATGCGGCCGCACCGGTCATCGTGCCTACGCACTGGATGTACTGGAACGTCCACCTCGATGGACTCGAGCGCACGCACGACCTCATCGTGGAGCGCGAGGGCGTCTTCAAGGAAGCCGTGATGGCCATGCGCATGGCCAAGATTCTGGGCTACCAGGTGGCGACGAATACCACGGTTTACAAAGAGACCGAAGTGAAGGAGATCGAGGATCTCTTTGCGTATCTCGGCACACTCGGCCTCGATGGCCACACCATCGCGCCCGGTTACGAATACGACGCGGCCAAGGCCGACATGGTGAAGCGCCTGGGCATTGAGCCCGAGAATTTCTTCCTCACCCGCAAGATGACGGTCGAGAAATTTGCCAAGGTGGAAGAGTGGGGAGCGAAGTATCCCATCTTCGGCACGCCGGTGTATCTGGAGTTTCTCGCCGGCAAGCGCGATCTCACCTGCTCGGCCTGGGCGATCCCGACGCGGAACATTCGCGGCTGGAAGGGCCCGTGCTATCTCATGACCAATGGCCACTACACCAGCTATCGCGAGATGCTGGAGCAGACCAATTGGGACAAGGTGGGCGTGGTGGACGGCGTCGCGCGTGACCCGCGTTGCGAGAATTGCATGATGAATTGCGGCTACGAGCCGACCGCGGCTCTCGGCTTGCAGTCCAAGCCCGGCGACACGTGGAAGACGATCAAGTTCAACTTCGGCAAAAAACCCGTGCCCAACCCGGATGTCGAAGTCGAGGCCTACAACGGCGTCACATGTGGCAACGGCCATCTCACCGGCAAAGACGCCGCGCCCGCGCCTGCGCCGAAGCCGGCGGAAGCGTGTTCGTGAGCTTGAGTTAGTGCCTGCTCGAGCGGGTGAAGCGAACGCGCCCACCTGCAGACTCTTCCCTTCATTCTAGGTGGTTCTTTGGGCGACGAAACCGTAGTGCGCACATACGGCAGCGGCCGTTTCGAAGGGGATGGAACCGTGGATCAATGCGAAGACATTCAGGTCCAGCAACGCACCGATGAGTTCAAAC
>JBGGMZ010000024.1:0-4730 GCA_041287745.1 Chthoniobacter sp.
GAGGGCGTCCAATGTTCATTTGGCCCATACAGAGGAAAACGGAACTTCGGAGAGCCCGATAAGCCAGTCCGCGGGGAAAAACGGGGCGTTTCATATTCACTAACTGAATCGCACACCATCGTAGGTGGCGGATGCCTCCACGGGCATATTTAGCTATCCGCCCGGGAAGGCCCTATTTGCTTTCTTTGCGGAATCTCGCGAGAGCCGCCAAATCCCAGATGAGGATGGTGGAGTCCGTCATGCTGGTGGCCAGGGTTTTTCCATCGGGAGAAAAAGCCAGCAGCGAGAACCTACTCCCGTTCTCTTTGAACGGGAGAATGGTTTTTCCGGTGCGCGCATCCATCAAGCCGAAGGCCGCGGCCACAGTCTGGCCGTCCGGCGAAAAGGTCACGGATGCGATTCCGCTGTGATGGCGCGCCTCCGATTTGACCACTTCATTTCCAGTTGCCGCGTCGAAGATCCGTACGGTGTTGAAGATACCCGCGGCGATGAATCTTCCGTCGGGTGAGAAGGTCACGGAAAATGCAGTATCACCCGGAGGAAATTGACTGACCTGTTTTCCCGAGGCGATCTCCCACAGGCGAATGGTATTGTCCTGGCTGCCGGAGACCAGGGTCTTTCCATCCGGAGAAAAGGCGCAGCAAAAAACATAGCTTTCATGACCCTTGAAGGTCCGGAGTTTTTCACCGCTCGATACGTCCCAAAGGCCGATCTCGTTGCCACCCGCCATGGCGAGCGTGGCTCCGTCGGGAGAAAAGGCGAGGGAGCCGCGAAGGCTGCCGATGCCCTCGATCTGCCGCAGCGGCTTGCCAGTGGCTGCGTCCCAGAGGCGAATAGTGCGGTCGGGGCTGCACGAGGCCAGAAGTTTGCCATCGGGTGAGATGGCTGCGCCGTAAACGTCGTGGGTGTGACCTTCCATTTTGAGCAACTGCCGGCCCGTCGCCACATCCCACAGGCGCAAGGTCCGATCTTGGCTGCCTCCGCTCAAGAGTGTCTTCCCATCCGGCGAAAACGTGATGGCGGAAATCCCGGCCTCGTGTCCCTCGCCAAAGTCCACGGGTTGCCCGGTAGCGGTGTTCCAAAGCCGCACCGATCCGTCATCGCTGCACGAGGCCAGCGTCTTTCCATCGGGCGAAAATCCCACGCCGTAAATGCGGTCGTGATGTCCTTTCAATAGATGAATCTCTTCCCCCGTCTTTGCATCCCAGATGCGGGCCGGCGGAAAGTGCCCGCACAAGGCCAGTGTTTTGCCATCGGGAGAAAAGGCCAGTGAGATGGGACGGAATGCATCGGCCTGCTTGCGCCATATTTCCTCACCGCTCTGCAGGTCCCGCAGGCAGGCCCAGTCCCACATGCCGTAGGCGATCGCCGCTCCATCCGGGCTGAATGCGATCGTCGCTACTCCATTCGGCTCCACGAACTTGAAAAGTTCCCGGCCGGTTTCCGCGTCCCAGATGCGAACCGTCTTGTCGGCCGAAGCAGAGGCGATGGTCTTGCCATCGGGAGCATAGGCGACGCGGCTCACCGGCCGCGTATGGTCCGTTATGTTTAAGAGGGGCTTTCCAGTGGCGAGATCCCAGACACAGACGGAAGGGGGGACGATGAGGGGAGGAGCTTCTTCGCCCCGTTTGGGAATAATGATGCCGGCGGATTTGCCATTGCTGCCGGAAACCAGCCGGGTCCCATCGGGCGAAAAGGCCACCGTGGTAATGACACCTGCTTCGCCCAGCGGGAGCGTTGTCTCACGCGAAGAATTGACATCCCGAATCCGGACCTGACCTTTCATGTCTACGATCGCCAGACTTTTTCCATCCGGGGAAAAAGTCACTGCGACAGCGGACCAGCCTTCCCACGCGATCGTCGTCATCTTCCGGCCCGTGTCGGCGTCCCACAATACCACCTCACGCGTGAGTCCGAAATTGGGGCAGGCAATCAGCCTGCCATCCGGGGAAAAGGCG
Organism: Chthoniobacter sp.; assembly: GCA_041287745.1. Taxonomy (GTDB): domain Bacteria; phylum Verrucomicrobiota; class Verrucomicrobiia; order Chthoniobacterales; family Chthoniobacteraceae; genus Chthoniobacter. Next base: position 1,959 of record JBGGMZ010000024.1, read on the forward strand.
AGGCTGTGAATCGGGTCACCCTGATGAAACCGGATCGTGCCCATGCGAGCGACTGCACCCGGCGGCAACGGATCTCCATAGAGATCCTGCAGGGGCGTTTCCTCCGCCTGCGCTGAGCAGAACGCCCCGCAAACGAGTATGGACCGCAGGGTGGGGAGGAGCGATCGGGGGAAGCGCATGAAGACCGGGTGAGCGGGAGGAAATTAGCAGAATGAGTCCGCGCGCAAATGAGGAAAAGCGACGCGTGCAAGCGCACAGACCCATCGCCAAGAGCGTGCTGGGTTGGTTAGGATTTTCACTTTCGCCATGACACCCCACTCCAAGGACAAATCTCTCGCAGGACAAAAGATCGGCTTCGTCGGGCTCGGTAATATGGGTCGCGCCATGGCGCGGCATCTCCACGAGGCGGGTGCGGAGGTGATGGTGTGGAATCGCAGCGATGAGCCGGCCGAGGCGGCCGTGGCGCTCGGTATGCTCCGCGCGGCCACGCTGCCGGAGCTCGCGCGCGAGATCGGCGCCGGGATCATCTGCGTTAATCTCACCACTGCCGATGTGGTCGAGCAGATCGTCTTCGGCGCGGGTGGTCTCATCGAAGGCATACATGAGGGCGCGATGATCATCGACTTCGGCACCACCGGTCTTCCGGCGACGAAAAAGTTCGCCGAGCGCGTGACGTGGGTCGATGCGCCGGTCTCCGGCGGACAGGTCGGTGCTGAGGCGGCCACGCTCACCATTATGGCGGGCGGGAGCGATGCGGCGTTTCAGCGCGCGTTGCCCATCCTCCAGGTGCTCGGCCAGAAGGTCACGCATCTTGGGCCCGTGGGCGCGGGGCAGGTGACGAAGCTGGCCAATCAACTCATCGTGGCGCAAACCATCGACGCGGTCGCTCAAGCCCTGCGTCTCTCAGAACTCGCGGGCGTCGATCCAGCCAAAGTCCGCGAAGCCTTGCTCGGCGGATTTGCCGAGAGCCGTATCCTGCAATTGCACGGCGACCGCATGGTGCGCCGCGACTTCACGCCCGGCGGTAAGGCGGCGTGGCAACTCAAAGACGTACGCCTCATTTGTGAACTCGCCGAGTCGCTGGATTTCGAATCGCCCACGCTCGATAATTGCCGCGCGCAGTGGGAAAAGTTTGTCGTCGAACAAGGGCGCGGCGAAGTGGATCACTCGGGGTTGTTTCTGCTTTACTAATAGAGCCGTTCTGAAAACGGCAGGATGTTCGCAATGTCCGCTGAGCGGACATTACGCATGCATCACCTGACCACCGTCGATATTGATCGTCTGTCCGGTGATATTTCGGGCGTGGTCTGAGGCCAGGAACACGGCCATCGCAGCGTACTCGGGAGGGGTTTGCCAACGGCCGAGCGGAGAGACCTTGCGAATCTTTTCGCTGCCCCACGTTGCGTAATCCTGCTGCTGTTCCGTTGGCAGATTTGCCTGGCCGGCGCGCCAGACGGATTCGTTGAGGCTGGTCTGCACCATGCCGGGGGAGAGTGCGTTGACGCGAACTCCGTGGGGCGCGAAATCCTTGGCCGCGCATTGCATGAAATTGATGAGACCAGCCTTCGCCGCGCTGTAGGGGGGATCGGTCTGCGAACCAATCTGGCCGGCCACGGAGACGAGGAAGAGCATTGAGCCGCGCCCGCGCGCGATGAGCTTGGGGGCAAAGGCGTGGGAGATATTCACGGCCGCAATGAGGTTGATATCGATCACCCGCGCCCAGTCGCTGGGTTCGAGGTTCCAAAAAGGGAAGCCGAATTTACCCGAGCCCGCGCCGACGGAGAAGATCACATGGTCTACATCGCCGATGGCTTCCGCGGACGCACGCATGGCGTCGTACGATGTGACATCGCCGGTGATGTTCGCCTCGGCCGAGGGCAGGGGAGAGGTCTGCGCATCGCGATCGACCGCCCATACGCGGCAGCCTTCCGCGACGAAGCCTTCGGCAATGGCCCGGCCGATTCCGTTGGCTCCGCCGAAGACGACGACTTTTTGCCCATCGAGATTCATTTGCATGGCAGCGAATGTCGCCCGCTTCGAAGGCGCAAAGCAAGGTTGCCCTCGTACGGAAAGCGTGGGATTTCCCTTTCCCGCCGCAGCAGGACTGATAGGAAACTTCTCCCTCCCATTTTCGCCCTCGGCGAAGAATCCCCCGAACTCCATGACCTCGAGCAAACCCCTGATCGGCATCATCGACTGGGCAAAGTCTCCGCTCGGCGAGCCCGAGTGCGTGGCGGAACGCGCGGTGATCGGCGATGCTGCCGAAGTGCGGCGATATCTCTGCGCCAGCGATGCGGATTTCACCGACGAGATCTGCGGCGCGAATGCACTCATCGTCTGGCACAACACTCCGATTACCGAAGCCGGCCTCTCGCGTCTGCGCAATTGCCGCACGCTCATTCGCAATGGAGTCGGTTTCGATTCCGTAGACGTTGCCGCGGCCGCCAAGCTGGGCATCGCGGTGTGCAATGTGCCGGACTACGGAACGGAGGAAGTGGCCGACCACGCCATAGCGTTGACGCTGGCTTTGTGCCGGCAGCTCTTCCCACTCGATCAGGAAGCGAAAAAGCTCGGCTGGGTCATTCGCGTGGAGCCGAGATTGCGTCGCCTGCGTGAGTTGACGTTTGGTGTGGTTGGGCTGGGTCGCATCGGCACTGCTGCTGCGCTGCGGGCAAAGGCGCTCGGCTTCAAGGTGATCTTCCATGATCCTTATCTCGCGAATGGGGCCGACAAAGCGATCGGCGTTTCGCGTGTGCGGACACTCGATGAACT
>JBGGMZ010000025.1:0-2883 GCA_041287745.1 Chthoniobacter sp.
GCGATGCCCGTGCCGCGATCCACTACGGATACGCGAACCAGGCCAGCTGCATCGTGCGCTGTCTCGATCAAGAGACGGCGTTCGTCAGGCGGACTGGCGTGCATCGCATCGCAGCCATTGATCACGAGATTGAGTATGACCTGTTGCAACTGGATGTGATCGCCATGCACCAGCGGCAGGTCGGGCGAGAGTTGCGTTTCCATGGATACATGACGCGCAACGAGATCGCTGTGGAGAAGCAGCAGCACCTGATCCACGTCGGCATTCAAATCGCGCGGTTCGATTCGCGCGTCGCCTTTTTTCATCAAGTCGCGCATCCGGCCGATGATCTCGCTGGCCCGCCGGTCCGACGCGGCAATGTCCCTGAGAATATGGCGGACTTCTTCCACTTCGGTCGCATCGTCCTGGAGGAAACGCAGGCCGGCCTGGGCGTTGCTGAGGATCGCGGCGAGCGGCTGCTTGAGTTCGTGCGCGATCGAAGCCGACATCTCACCAAGCAGCGCCACACGGCCGGCGTGGGCCAGTTCCGCCTGGTGCTGGCGCTGTTGCTCGAGTTCCGTCAATTGCCGGAGATATTTACGATGCTGTTGCCACCACACCAGCGCGCCACAGAAGCCGAGGAGTAACAATAAGGCACCGGCACGGCACCACACCGTCTGCCAGAAAAACGGCTGAATATCCAATATGACGCTCTTGCCGGCTTCGATCCACTGGCCCTTCCCATCAGAGGCAGCGACGTGGAAAACATAGTGACCCGGCGGCAGGCCGTCATAAGAAGCGAACCTGTTCCTTCCGGCCTCGATCCAGTCGCTGTCGAATCCTTCGAGCCGGTAACGAAAGCGCTCCCACTCACCGCCGCGGAGCACCGGCGCAGTGAAACTCAAATCGATCCGATGATGGCCCGGCGGAAGCACCAATGCCGCATCCAATGGCCGCGGCTTTTGATCCACGTCGATTTCCTCGATACTCGGTGGCCCTACAACCGCGGCAAGATTTTGCAGTTGGCTCGGATCTACTTCGGCGAGGCCGCTCATGGTGGGGAAGAACAGGCGGCCATCTACCGTTTTGCAGGCCGTGGGTGAAGTGCCTCCAAAGCACTGTTCCTTGAGCATGCCCTCGTTTCGACCAAAGACCACGGGGTGCAATTCGGAGATTTTCCCGTCGGCCAAAGCTTCGAGTTCGCGAAGGTAGAGGCGCATGAGGCCACGATTGCAACCCAACCACAAGTAGCCGAAATCGTCCGGCAGGATCTGTGAGATGACGTCATCGACGAGACCCTGGCGCGTGGTGATGTTGACGAACTTGCCATTTCGCATGCAAGTCAGGCCACCACCGAGCGTGCCAATCCACAGGGTGCCATCCGGATCACGGTGCAGCGATCGAATGTTCGCAGTGAGCAAGCCGTCCTGGGTAGTCCACGTCTGCTTTTGACCGCCCTTCCAAAAGACCAGGCCGGCGGAGGTACCGATCCAAAGGCTGTCGGTGGCCTCGCGCACAATGCAGGTAATCGTACCAGGAAGTGAACCTGCGGACTCCACGACCTGGACGCCAGCCGCCGTACACTTGAGCAGCGTTGAAGCATAGGTGCCGACCCACAGAGTTTCGCCTTCGGCGCACAATGCGCGAATGGCTTCCCCGCGAATGGGCGGATCCAGATAGGCTTTGGTGGGTTGTCCTTGATGGAAACGAAACAAGCACTGCTCGCCGGCCGCCCAGATCGCACCATCCTGCGTTGCCGCGGTGCAATAGATGATCGGGGTGCCGGATACCGCCGGATCTACCAGTGGGGTGAAGTTCTGATTCTCAAACCGACGAATGCCCTGGCTTGCGGTGCCAACCAAGAGACCACCCGCCGGATCCTCAACGACTGAGGTGACAGTTGTTGGGACGAGATTGGCATTCGCACTCCAGTATTGCAGCATGCGTGCTGAGAGCCTTAGCAAGCCCTCGGAAACGGTGCCGACCCACACTGAGTTTTCGCGGTCGATCAACACCGCAGCCACGCTCTGCGTCGCGAGAGGACCGGCGCTCGCGGCCGGCACGAATCCCTCGGCTGTAGAACGATAAAGGCCGCGACCACGTGTGCCCACCCAAAGCGAGCCGTCGCTGCCTTGCACGAGACATTGCATGGGCACCGCCGGCAAACCATTCGTGGTGTCAAAGCGCTGCCAATTCGCGCCGCTCCATTTCCATAAGGCGTTCGCACCAGCCCAAATGGCCCCGTCACGATCTTCCTGAAGCACGTAAACGCCGCTTGGGATCTGCTCCGTACCCTCGACGCGTGTAAAGTGGCCATTGGTACCGCTGAACAAACCTTCCGTGATCGCTGATACCCAAAGCGTTCCCTTCGAGTCCTGAAGCAGAGCGCGAATTTGCGATCGCGGAAGGCCTTCCGCTTCGCCCATCATATCGAACTTGCCGTGGCTCCACCGGACGAGGCCTTTGTCCGTGCCGATCCATACGGAGCCATCCGGGCCTGCGGCCAACGCGATCACCTCGAGACCGGCTGGAAAGCCTTCGTTCGGACCAAAACTCGTCATGTGCGCGTGAGCCCATCGACTCATGCCTCCGCCACTGGTGCCGATCCACAGACCGCCCTCCTGGTCCTCGACCAGCGCCGAAATCCGCACGGAGCGCAGTCCATCCTGCAAACCGAATGTGCGAAACCGCACTCCGTCGAAACGCGCGAGGCCCGCCCCTGTTCCGACCCATAAATACCCATCGCGCGTCTGCACGATGGCGCCCACCGAGTTCTGCGGCAGCCCATGTTCCGTCTGCCAGGAGCGAGTTACCGGATCCGAAAATGCCGGAGCGAGATCCGCCGCTCCGGCCGAAACCACGGCAAGAACGCCCCACAGTGTCGATCGGAAGAGCGTGAGAAAA
>JBGGMZ010000026.1:0-24900 GCA_041287745.1 Chthoniobacter sp.
GGCGGTGAGCCAGTTCATGGAGAAAGTCGTGTTCCTGTTTACTGAGTTCGATGGCAACAACGGGGCGTCCTTTTCGCGGCATGCAGGAGCTTATATCTCTACCTGCATTTATGTACAAGACTTGACTGACAGGACACTAGATCTTATCACCATCCTCGAGGCCGATGCGACGATCCGCTTCGAGAGCCGATCCATCGAACGCGAGCTCGGCCATGCGCCCGCCCACTATCGCGGCCGCAATGCCTTTGAGTTCGTTCATCCGGAGGATTGCCCCGCGGTGATGAAGGCCTTCCAGGAAGCGCTCGAGCAGCACGGCAATACCCCCGTCATTCGCTTTCGCTTCCGCCACGCGGATGGCTCCTACCGCACGCTCGAGGGCAGCGGCAACAACCTCCTCAACGATCCGGTCGTGTGCGGCATCGTCTTCAATTCGCGCGATATCACCGAGACCGTGAAGCTGCAGGAGAAAGTGGAACGCGCGCGGGAGGAAAAGGAAGACACCATCGCCCGCCTCACTGGAGGCGTAGCTCACGATGTGAACAACATGCTCACCGCTGTGCAGGGGTTGGCCGAGCTGGCGGAGCAGAGTGTGCCCGTGGGCAGCAGCGAGGCCGGTTATCTCGGCGATATCCAGATGGCCGTGCGACGGGGCGCCAATCTCACCGGGCAACTGCTCGCCTTCTCCCGCCGCGCGGTGCTGCAGCCGAAGGCGATCGAACTTTCCGCGTGGCTGCGCGACTTCAGGCTGCTCCTGCGAGGAGTGCTCGGCCCGCGAGTGGGATTAACCTTGGAGAGTCGCAGTCATCTCCGGATCTGGGAGGACCCGGTGCAATTCGAGAAGGTGCTCATTCAATTGGCCACCAATGCGCGCGAGGCCATGCCCATGGGAGGACACCTGACCATCGAGGCCTTCCCGACCACGCTCGGTGCGAATGAGTGCCCGGCGGATGGCCGCGAGGGGCTGGTGCGCTATGTGAAGTTGAGCGTGGCGGACAATGGCATCGGGATGAACGCGGCCACGATGGAGCGCATCTTCGAGCCATTTTTCACAACCAAGACGGATGGCCAGCATTCCGGTCTGGGCCTCTCGATGTGCCGGGGGATCGTCGAGCAGAGCGGCGGTCACATCACCGTGCGCAGCATTGAAGGGCATGGCACGGTCTTTAATCTCTTCCTGCCCTCGGTCGAGGCCGCGGAGAGGGAACGCGCCAGGGCGACCCCTCCGGCTGCCGCAATCGTGCCACGCGCGGGCAAGCCGACCATTCTGTTTGTCGATGACGAGATGCCGTTGCGCGAAATTGGCGGGGCCGCACTGCGCCATGCCGGTTTCGAGGTCCTCCTGGCAGAGGATGGTCCCAGCGCGCTTGCCCGTCTCGCCAATCTGGGCGATGCGCCGCTCGACCTGCTCGTGACCGATGTGATCATGCCCGGCATGACGGGCGTGCAACTGGCGGAGGAGGTGATGCGCCGGCGGCCGGGCACACCGGTGCTGCTCTGCAGCGGCTATACGCGGGATGCGCTCGTGCAGAGCGGCGGGCTCCCGGAGGGCATGACGTTTTTGCCCAAGCCCTACACTCTCGCCGATCTGCTCGGCAGCATGCGGCAGCGGCTGGGTGTGACCACGAGCTGACGTACGGGCGCAAAGCTGCGTGCTGTAGCCGGGGTCATTGACCCCGGTCCGGCCTCAGTGAGGCCGGCTACGGCGCGCTCCAACCGGGCGCGGTGGGATTGTTCTCGCAAGCGTGGAGCGGTTCCTCTATCCCTCCGCCCCCGATGCGCATCGATCGGACATGCCCGCGCCGATAACCGGCGGGCTCTTCAGTAAACTTCGTAACAGTCTGCTCTATCTCGGGGCCGTCTTCACCGTCTCCGTCGCGGGTTATCGCATCTACGGGTGGAACTTCCTCGACTCCGTCTACATGGTGGTCATCACCATGTTCGGCGTCGGCTTCGGGGAGGTGCATGCGCTCAACACCGCGGGCAAGATCTTCACCATATTCGTCATCATCGGCGGCACCAGTGCCGTCGTCTTCGTCATCGGCGAAGTCATCCGTTTCATTACCGAGGGAGAAATCATGAAAGCCATTGGAGAACTCAAGAAGAGCAAGCAAGTCGACGTCATTGCCCAGCACGCCATCATCTGCGGCTACGGGCGCATCGGCCAGATTCTGGCCCACGAACTGGCCGCGTCGAAGTTCCCTTTCGTGATCGTGGATCTCGACGACACCCGGCTGGCCCTGGCCGAGGAGAGCGGCTACCTCTTCGTGAAAGGCAGCGCGACCGAGGAAGAAACGCTCCAGCGCGCCCACGTGGAGCGGGCGGTGGTGCTGGCCACGGTGCTGCCGCAGGATACGCTGAACGTCTTCATCACGCTGACCGCGCGCAATCTCAACCGCCACCTGCGCATCATCGCCCGCGGCGAGCAACCCAGCACGGAGAAGAAGCTCAAGCAGGCCGGCGCGGATGAGGTGGTGCTGCCGGCCAGCATTGGCGGCACGCGCATCGCCCATTCCATCACCCGCCCGGCGACGATGAATTTTCTCGGGGACAATCGCGGGATGATCAGCCAGGACCTCAAGCATCTCGGGGTGGAGGTCGACGAACTGCGCTTGCACAAGCACACGCACCTCGTCGGCAAGACCATCCTCGAGCTGCAGAATATGTCCGAGGGTCATCTGCTGGTCATCGCCCTGCAAAGGGCGGATGGCAGCGTGCTGCGCTCCGGCTTTCTCGAGGAAAAGCTCAGCGGCGGCGACTCGGTCATCATCATCGGCCGGGTGCAATCCCTGCCGCCCGTCCTCCGCGGGGAAGTGGACCGTGAAGAATTACTCTGAGCTCAGTCGCCTGCTCGCAGGTATTTGATCTGGAATAACGTGGGATGAGGTAATCCGAAAGTGGATAGCGCTTGCTAAAGGGCTGACCGTGGCGCGGCGAGGCATGCGCCCCCGTCAGGGTTTTCCCCACGGTTAATCCTCCGCACAATTCCGTACTGACCGCAGGAGCTTTTGGTGAGCGAGCAGCTTAGAAAAAGCGGTGTTTATGACAGTTCTAACAAACGCCCGTATTTTCACGCATTCCGGGCTTTTCCCCTTCTTTCCCCGGTCATGAAAGACTGCACCACACCCTCTCTCTCTTCCCAACGCCGCGTTCAGGCGCTGGCCCGCTATCAGATCATGGATACTCCGGCCGAGTCGGAGTTCGACTCCCTGGTCGCCCGCGCCAGCGCGGCTTGCGAGATGCCCGTTGCACTAATAACTCTGCTGGATGACCGCCGCCAGTGGTTCAAGGCCCGCATGGGTGTGGATCTGAACGAGACTCCCATCCAGGAGGCCTTCTGCGCCCGTGCCATCGAGCATCCCGACGAAGTCATGGTCGTGACCGATGCACGCTACGATGAGCGCTTCCGCGGCAATCCTCACGTCACCGGCTCGACTCGGATTCGCTTCTATGCCGGCGCTCCCATCGTCACACCCGAGGGCGTGCCGATCGGAACGCTCTGCGTCATCGACCGTCAGCCGCGGCATCTGCCCTCGGCCAAGCGCGAGCTGCTCAAGGCTCTCGCTCACGAGGCCGTGACTTTGCTCGAGACGGCCCGCTGCCGGCGCGATCTGGCCGGCAACGAGGAAGCCTTCAGGGCGCTGCAACTACGCGAGGCCTATTTCCGCCACCTCACCGAGTATTCGCTCGATCTCATCACCATCCTGGAGCCGGATGGCACCATCCGTTTCGAGAGCCGTTCCATCGAGCGTGAGCTGGGCCACTCGCCCGCACACTACCGAGGCCGCAATGCGTTCGAGTTCGTGCACCCGGACGATTTGCAGGCCGTGATGTCCGCCTTCCAAAACGCCCTGCAGAACCAGGGGCACACTCCCGTCATCCGGTTCCGTTTTCTCCATGCGGATGGCAGCTACCGCATCCTCGAAGGCAGCGGCAACAATCTGCTCAACGACCCCGCCGTGCTCGGCGTTGTCTTCAATTCCCGCGACGTCACCGAGCGGGTGCGGCTGGAGCAGGAGGTGGAGCATGGCCGCGTGCAAAGGGAGGACGCCATCGCCCGCATGACCGGCTGTGTAGCGCACGATTTCAACAACATCCTCACCGCCGTGCAGGGTCTGGCCGCGCTCACGAAACAGCGCGTGCCAGCGACCAGCATCGAGGCCGGTTACCTCACCGACATTCACACCGCCACCGAGCGGGCCGCGCGCCTCACCCAGCAGCTGCTCGCATTTTCCCGCCGCGTGGTGTTGCAACCGCGGTCGATCGAGATCGGTGCCTGGTTGCGAGCACTCGAGCCGCGACTGGCCGGCGCCTTGGGCGGAGGAATCCAGCTCACCGTCGCAACCCATGGCGAGCAGCACGTGTGGGGCGACGCCGCGCAATTCGCGCAGGTGCTCCTGCAACTCGCGGCCAATGCGCGCGAAGCGATGCCGCAGGGCGGCCGCTTCAGTGTCGAGGCGTTGCCGATCATCCTCAGCACGGCTGAGCGTCCGTCGGATGCGCGCGGGGGCGACGTGAGCTATGTGCAGATCGCCGTGACGGACCAGGGCACAGGCATGGACCAGGCGACTCTTGCCCGTATTTTCGAGCCATTCTTTACGACGAGGACGGAAGGGCAGCACCCCGGGCTGGGCCTTTCCATGTGCCGGGGAATCGTGGAGCAAAGCGGCGGCCATCTCACGGTGCGCAGTCATCCTGGCCGCGGCACAGTGTTCCACCTTTACCTGCCTGCGGCCGAAGCGATCGAGGAAGACGCGCCACCGCTGCCGCCCATGCCGGCCTCCTCGGGAATGCCGACGATCCTCTTCGTCGACGACGAGGAAATGCTCCGCGAGGTGGGCCTCACCATTTTGCTGGAGGCCGGTTACCGCGTGATCGTCGCGGAAGACGGCCGCGATGCGCTCGCCCGCCTGGCGGACATGGGGACGACGCGGCCCGACTTGCTGATCACCGACGTCGTTATGCCCGGGATGACCGGCGTGGAACTGGCCGAAGAAGTGTCGCGGCTCTCGCCTGGTACCCGGGTGCTCCTGTGCAGCGGTTACACGCGCGACGCGCTGGCGCACAGCGGGGGATTGCCCGCGGGAGTCGCCTTCCTGCCAAAGCCGTACAGCCTGTCGGTGTTGCTCACCAAGGTGAGCGAGATGCTGAGCGTGGAGCCAAAGTGAGCGGGCTGGTCGTTATTGCGTCGAGCGAAGGCGTTTTCCTTCGATCGCATCGCTAAAACAACGTCATCTGCGGCTTCATCTGCGCCATGGCCTGCTCGGCCTTCTTCTTGTTGCGAGGTTTGCCGTGCTTGTGTGGCGGCGGGGCCTCAGCAAGGGTCGGCTTGCCGTCGGCGTTGAGCTCGTGCTGCTCGAGGTTGCTGAGGATTTCCTTGGCCCGCGCGATGATCTCCGCCGGGAGGCCGGCGAGTCGCGCCACCTGGATGCCGTAGCTCTTATCCGCGCCGCCCTTGACGATCTTGCGCAGGAAAATGATTTGGTCGTTCCACTCGCGCACGGCGATGTTGTAATTGCGGACTCCGGTGCGGGTGAGCTCGAGCTCCGTGAGCTCGTGGTAGTGCGTGGCGAAAAGCGTGCGGGCCTTTACCTCGTCGTGCAGAAACTCGGCTACGCTCCAGGCGATGCTCAGGCCATCGAAAGTCGAAGTGCCACGCCCGATTTCATCAAGGATGACCAGTGAACGCACGGTGGCGTTGTTGGTGATATTGGCCGTCTCGTTCATCTCGACCATGAAGGTCGATTGGCCGCGCGAAAGATCGTCATTCGCACCGACGCGGGTGAAAATGCGATCGGCGAGTCCGATCTCCGCTTCCTTGGCCGGCACCCAGCAACCGATCTGCGCCATGAGCGTGAGCAGCGCGACCTGCCGGATGTAGGTCGATTTGCCGGCCATGTTTGGCCCGGTGAGAATGAGCAGCCGGTTCCTTTCGCCATCGAGCAACACGTCGTTCGGGACGAACTTCTCCTCGACCAGCGATTGATCGAGCACCGGATGGCGGCCATCGACGATGTTGATGTGCAGGTCCTCACTCAAAACGGGCCGGCAGTAGCCGAAGAGTCGTGCCGTCTCGGCGAACGCGCCGAGGACGTCCAGCGTGGCAATGGCCGCGGCGGTGGACTGCAGCGGTTTAAGCTCTCGCATCACTTCGTCACGGACCTGGAGAAAGAGTTCCTGCTCCAGCGCCTTGGCCCGCTCGTCGGCGCCGAGGATCTTGCCCTCCACTTCCTTCAGCTCCGGCGTGATGAAGCGTTCGCCCGTGGCCACGGTCTGCTTGCGGTGCCAGCTCTGCGGCACGAGGTGCAGGTTCGATTTCGTGACCTCGATGAAATAGCCGAAGACCGAGGTGTAGCGCACCTTGAGCGACTTGATGCCGGTCTCCTCGATGGCGCGCTGCTGGAGCTGCGCGATCCAGTCCTTGCCCTCGCGGGCCGCGTTGCGCAGTTCGTCGAGCGCGGTGAAATAGCCGTCGCGGAACATGCCGCCCTCGCGGGTCAGCGCCGGCGGTTCATCGACGATGGCCTTCGCGAGCAAATCGACGATGTGGGGCAGGGGATACAGGTCGCCACGGATTTGCTCTACGAACCCCGGAAGACGTGTGCTTGTTTCCTCCAGTGGGTTACGCGATTTTCCGAGCGCCTCGAGATCGTTTTGCAACTGCGGGATCTGCTCCAGGGACATGCGCAGCACTTGCAGATCGCGTGCATTGCCACCGGTCTGCGTGAGCCGGCCCACGGTGCGCTCCATGTCGCGGATGGACTTGAGTGTCTCGCGCAAATTCCCGAGCAGAAATGGCTCGGCGAGCAGATCGGCGATCATTTGCTGGCGCTCCTGCAGCGGCGCGATTTCGCAGAGCGGATGCAGGATCCAGTCCCGCAGCTTGCGCGCGCCCATGGGCGTGACCGTGCGGTCCAGCGCGCCGAGCAGCGAGGTGTCGCGTCCGCCGCCGCGCGCCGTGACCAGCTCGAGATTCGCCTGTGTGGCGGCGTCGAGGATCATGAACTGGGAATTGCGATAACAGATGAGCCGGTTGATGTGGCTCAGCGAACGCCGCAGCTCGGTCTTGAGATAATGCAGGATCGCTCCCGCCGCGCCGATGGCCGCGGGCAGGCTTTCGCAACCAAAGCCGTCGAGCGATTGCACTTTGAAATGGTCCTTCAGGGTGAAGTAGGCCTGATCGAGCAGGAAAGTGTAGCCGTCGCGCGCCACCAGGCCGCGGAGGTCGCGGAATTGCGCCGCCTGCTCCTCGCTGACCAGCACCTCGGCGGGCTGCACGCGGGCCAGTTCGTCGCCCAATTCTTTGTCATCGGCCAGCTCGGTGAGACGGAAATCGCCGGTGGTGAGATCGACAAAGGCAAAGCCGTAGCCGCCCTTCTGCCCGGCGTAGATGGCGGCGAGGAAGTTGTTCCGCTTCGCATCCAGCATGTGCAGGTCCGCCACTGTGCCGGGGCTCACGATGTGGGTGATCTCGCGCTGCACGATCTGCCCCTTCTGCGGTTCACCGACCTGGTCGCAGATGGCGACCCGCCGGCCGGCCTTGATCAGCCGCCGGATGTAATTTTCCGCGGCATGATGGGGGATGCCGCACATGGGGGTGAGGTTACGCTTGGTCAGGGCGACATTGAGGATCGCGGAGGCTTCCTTCGCGTCCTCGAAGAACATCTCATAGAAATCGCCGAGCCGGAAAAGCAGCAGGGTATCCGCAGGCAGCGACCGCCGGATGCCTTGGTACTGCTGCATCATCGGGGTCAGGGTCTCGGACATGGGAGGAGAGTATGAACATCCAATTTCCAACATCCAACACCCAACATCCAATAAAGAGAGGGCGTCCGGGACGCCTCACCCATTGGATGTTGGATGTTCGGTGTTGGAAGTTGGGTGTTCTGCCTTCTCTGCTTCAGAGATCGCCGCCGTATCCCGGCCGAGGTATTTCGTGCCGATGAACCAGAAGACGCTGGCAACGGCCATCATGGCGGAAACGACCATGAAGGCGACGTTCATGTTGCTCTTGTCGGCGATGGCGCCGATGAGCGGGGGCGAAATGGCGTCGCCGAGGATGTGAATGGCGAGGATATTGAGGGCGAAGGCCGTGGCGCGCGTGCTGGAGGGCGTCACGTTGGCCAGGGCGGCGTTGGCTGGGCCAGTGTTGAAGAAAAGGAAAAAGATCGTCAGGGCGATGAGTCCCCATGCGCCCGGGAAGGGGGTGTGCAGCATCAGGAGGGTCAAGGGAAAGGCGAGGAAGATGCTGATCGCCGACACCAGAAAATAGGAACTCGGGAAACGGCGGCGCAGGCGGTCGCCGACCAAGCCACCGGTGATCGTGGCGAGCAGTCCGCACGCGGCGGTGATCGCCCCAAAGGTAAAATTGATCTTTCCGAGATCGGGGTGTCCGCCGAAATCCGCCGCCCGATAGGTGTAGAGATAGCGGGGCACCCAAAATGACATGCCTCCCATGGCGAAGGTCATGGCCGCCATGGCCGCGGTATTGAGCGAGTAGGACGGGATGCGGAAGAGCGCCAGGACGTCGGCCAACTTAAACTTCGGTTTCTGGCGCGTTTCGGCCGTCCCGGCGCGCACGCCGCGCGGATCGCGCATAAAGAGGCAAAACGCCGCGAGGATGAGGCCGGGGATGGTTACGAGATAGAAAGGCCAGCGCCAGCCCCAGGCCTGCCCCACGGCGCCGCCAAAGGCGTAGCCGATGGCGCTGCCCACCGGGATGGCCACGTAGAAGAACGAAAGCATGCGCCCGCGTTTTTCCTCGGGATACAGGTCGGAAATGATCGTCGGGGCCGCTGGCCCGTAAGCCGCCTCTCCCACGCCCACGAAGACGCGCGTGACCACCAGCATGGTGAACGTCGCCGCCATGCCGGACCACCCGCTGGCCAGGCTCCACAGGGCCACGCCGAAGGCGATGATCTGCCAGCGCGAATAGCGATCCGCCAGCCAGCCAAAGAGTGGAGCAAGGATCATGTAACTGACCAGAAACGCGGTCGCCAGCGCTCCGGTTTTGGTCATGGCCATCTCGTCCTTGGCGCCGAAGAAATGATCGGAAATCAGCGGCTCGATCGCGGCGAGGATGTAGCGATCAATGTAATTAAAGAGATTGATCGCCAGCAGAAGCGCGAGAGCCCTGGTTGCGTGGCGAGTGGTGGTGGAGGGTGTGTCCTGCATGCCCGGAAAAACGCGGGCCATCCCATGCGTTTCGTCTTTCCAAGGGAAGCGTATTCTAAGGGGAAGGGAGCACTCGGGCCGATTGAGGTCATCCTGCGTACCAAAAATTCATTTTTCCAAAGCGATGGAGTGCGATAACTTACCACCCATGATCTTGGAAACGATTCCCGCCATTCAGGCGCTGAGCGTGGAGGAAAAACTCCTGCTGGCCGGTGAAATCTGGCGCGAAGCTTCCGCTGCCGCGGGACCCATCTCGCCCGAAATGGCCGCCGTGCTGGACGAACGGATCGCTGCGTATCGGGATCGCCCGCAGGACGTTCTGACCACAGAACAAGTCACCGAAAATCTCCGTCTGCTTCAGGAGCGTCTCGCCGCCAATCGGAAATGATGGAGGTGGTCTGGACGCTGGGGGTGGATCTGGATTTGCAATCCATCTACCAACGGCTGGAAGTCCAGAGCTCCGGTTCCGGCGACCGCTTCTTTGAAGCGCTGCTGGAAAAAATCGGGCAATTGCAGGTGTTTCCGCAAATCGGCCCCGTGGTGCATCGAGGATTCATCCGCCGGGTATTGGTGTTCGGGCGGCATTACGGGTTATTCTACTCGATTGAATCGCGCGGAATCATTTTGCACGCCCTCGAGGATTTGAGGGGCGCCCCGGAGCGCATCGCGCAGCGTCTGCGCCAGATTTGACGATCAAGATTGCCGAAAAAGAGCTACCCTACCTCCCGGCGGCTCTCTAATACTCCGCCGCTGTGGATTCCGCTCGCCAACTTTCATTCGCCGAACGCTTCGTCCGTGGTGTCGGCCAGTTTCTTGCCTCGCTTATCTACCGGGTGAAGGCGTTTGGGGTGGAGCAAGTGCCCGAGGGCGGCTTCCTCCTCCTGCCGAATCACATGACCTGGGTGGATGCCGTGGTGCTGCAGCTGGCCTGCCCGCGGCCGATCCGCTTCGTGGTCTTCGCGGATATCTACAACCTGAAGTGGCTGAACCCGATCTTCCGTGCGGTCGGCGCTTTGCCCATTTCTCCCAAGCGCGCGAAGGACTCGGTGAAGCTCGCCGTGGAGGCGATTCATGCGGGCGAGATCGTGTGCATCTTTCCCGAAGGCGAACTGTCACGCAGCGGTATGCTGCTGCGGATCAAGCGGGGCTACGAGCTCATCGCCCGACAGGCCGAGGCCCAGGTGGTGCCTGTGTGGCTGGATCAGCTCTGGGGGTCGATTTTCTCCTTCAAGGGCGGCAAATTCTTTTTCAAATTTCCACGGCAGTATCCTTATCCGGTCACGGTCGCTTTCGGCACGCCGCTGAAGGCGGCAGAGGCGGACATTGCCACGGTCCGCTCGCGTTTTCTGGAACTCGGGGAATTTTGCTACCAGCACCGGTCATTCCTGCGCGGACATCTCGGGGAAGCTTGTTTACGCGGGTTGAAGACGCACCAGTTCGACATCGCGGTGATCGACGGCTTCGACCAGTCGAAGCTCACCCGCGGCTCGCTGCTGGCCGTGGCCATTACGCTGAGCCGGTACATTCGCCGGGAGTGCACGCGCCATCGGGTGGCTATCGTGCTGCCGCCGGGCAAGGCGGGGCTGGTGGTGAATCTCGCCGTGCTGCTGGCGGACAAGGTGCCGGTGAATCTCAACTTCACCGCAGGCAAGGCGGCGATCGAAGCCTCCATGGCCATCGCGGAGATCAAGCACTGCATCACGGCCAATGCCGTCACCAAGCGGCTCGCCGATTTCCCCTGGCCCGAGCACACGGTGATGCTCGATGAGATTCTCCCGCCGATGAAGCGTGACATCGCCCTGTGGCGTGCGGCGGTGCTGGTGACGCCGGCGTGGATCCTGGCGCGGGCGCTCTGCATTCCGCGGGTGGGCGACCGGCGGGAGGCGTTTCTCCTCTTCACCAGCGGCTCGAGCGGCACGCCGAAGGGCGTCGCCCTCACGCATCGCAACCTGCTCGGCAATGTCGCGCAATTCGCGCTCATGCTGGAGTTCGAGCGCGGCGAGAGCGTGCTCGGTTCGCTGCCATTCTTCCATAGTTTCGGCGCGACGGTGACGGTGCTCTTCCCGATGATCGAACCGGTCACGGTGGTCACGTATCCCAACCCGCTGGAGATCGCCAAGCTGGCGGCCCTCATCGAGCGCTACAAGATTTCGCTCGTGGTGACCACGCCCACCTTCCTGCGCGGCTATATGCGCAAGGCGGAGCCGAAGCAACTGGCCTCGCTCAAGCTGCTCGTCACCGGCGCGGAAAAGCTGCCGTCCGAGTTGCAGAAATCTTTCGAGGAGCAATTCGGCATGAAGGTGTTGCAAGGCTACGGCCTCACCGAAACCTCGCCGGTCGTGGCCTTCAATCTGCCCGATGTGAAGATGTCGCATCCCACCGATGCGGTGCAGCCTTCGAATCGCGATGGCTCCATCGGCAAGCTGGCGCCGGGCGTGGCGGCGCGCATCTGCGATCCGAACACCGACGAGCCGCTCTCGCTGCACGCCACAGGCATGCTGTGGCTGAAAGGTGCGAACATTTTCGAGGGATATCTCGATGACCCGAAGCGTACGGCCGAGGTGCTGAAGGGTGGCTGGTTCAAGACCGGCGACCTCGCGCGCTTCGACGAAGATGGTTTCTGCTACATCGAGGGCCGGCTCTCGCGCTTCTCCAAGATCGGCGGTGAGATGGTGCCGCACGAAACGGTCGAGTCACGGATCGTCGAGGCCTTTGACCTGAACAAAGAAAGCGAGCGCACCTGTGCCATCACGGCCATTCCCGACGAAGCCAAGGGCGAAGCGCTTGTGCTGCTGACGACTCGCGAAATCACCAGCACCGACCTGCGCAAAAAGCTCTCCGACCTCGGGCTGCCGAATCTTTGGATTCCCAAGATCGTCAAGCGCATCGACGCGATGCCCGTGCTCGGCACCGGCAAGCTCGACCTCCAGCGCTGCAAGGAACTCGCAGCGGAAGAGGAGAAGTAAATCGCGGTTTTTAACCACGAAGACGCGAAGGCACGAAGGAAGACCGACATTGGGAGTGCGTAGCTGCTTCTTCTCCTTCGAGTCTTCGTGCCTTCGTGGTGATATCAACCCGCCGCGAAATTCGCCCTGCTACTATGATGGCGAACAGAACCACAGCTTGTTTCCCTCGCTATCGAGGAAGCTGCCCACGTCGAACTCATCGTACGTCTCCACCGGATCCGAAATCGTCACGCCCCGCGTCCGCAATAGCGCCTCGGTCTTGCGGGCATTTTCCGTGGCGATGGTCACCCGTGGATTCGGTGCGTCGGTGGGTGGCGCATACCATTCCGGCTTGAGCATGAGGATCGTGTCCCCGAGCAACCAGCCGACCGGTTCCTGACCCTCAAAAGCGGGGGCCAGCCCGAGCGTTTCCTGGTAGAAATAGTTCGCCCGATCCAGGTCTGTGACGGAGAAGGCGATGACTTTGATGCGGAGGAAGCCCAGAGGTGAAACGCGCATGGTCCGCGAGCATGACCTGCAGGGCCTTCGCCGCGCAATCGTGATTTCCTTTTGTCATCCGGCAAAAATCGGGCATTTTCCCAGCCGCCATGCGTTCCATCTGCCTGCTCCTCGCCGCTTGTTTCCTCTTCTGCGCCGCGCCCGTGCCTGTCCGTGCGGCGGATCCGACGCCGACCGCGCAAAGCGGAGAGTTCGTCATCCTGACTGGTGGGGTCTCGCTCTGGATCTGGGAAAAGTGGAAGGCCGCTCCGCATGACAACTGGTGGATGAACTTCGTGCGCGCCTCGCGCCTGCGCATCGAGCAGATCCGCCAGCAGACACCCGACGCGCAGATCACCTGGCTGGTCTATCGCCCGGCCTACCTCGCCCGCGGCAAGCAGGACAGCAAAGATTATATCTCCCTCATCCAATCCGTCCGTGACGCCTTCAATGTGAAGCTCATCTTCTTCGATCGTCCGTCGGAAGTGATTAGCTACCTGAACAACGGCCAGCCACGTGACCGAGTGAAAATCGCCGACTTCGAATACTTTGGCCACAGCAACAAAGCCTGCTGGATGTTTGACTACTCGAATAACATCGACAGCGCTTCCAAGGCCTGGCTGCACCAGGATGACATGGCCAAGATCAACCGCGGCATCTTTTCGCGCGACGCCTGGGTCAAGAGCTGGAGCTGCCATACTGGCGAGAGCATGAGCCAGGTCTTCCGCAAGTGCACTGGCGTGGCCATGACCGGCGCCACCGGCAAGACGCAGTACATGGACGACGAACTGCCGATCATCTCCACGCCCGGCGGGCGGTGGGTGCACTGAGGGATTTAAACCGTCAGTTACTCGGCACCGTCGGTGTCTGCAGCGGGTCGGTCGCCGTGGTAGTCGTGCCGTCGAAGACGGAGTTGCGATTCAACCGCAGCGAGCTTTCCGCACTGGTGTAGAGACGGGTGAGCGTGTCCTTGTCTGCCACGCGATACTCGATGGTATGCGAGTGCGTGGTCGTTGGGTAATTCTTCACCACCTTTTGCCACACATCCTGGCCCGACATCGCCGCGCCTTGCTGCAGGAGTTGTTGCGCCTTGTCGATCGTAGCCTGGCCAAGACCGCTAGGTGAATTCGGAGTCGCAGGCTCGATGTAATAGAAGCGTGCGAGCGCGTTGCCGACCGTGTCGATATTCACTTCCGTCACACGCGCCACGCCATCCACGAGATACTCGTGGCTGCTCACCGAGACGATCGCGCGCAGGGCCACAGAGTAGGAGCCGCCGGGCAGATTGCACCGCCACATCGGGATATTCGTCGGAGCGGGCGTGGCCGCCGGAGTATTACCGCCAGCATTGGGCTGGCCAGTGCCACCGCCGCCGCCGCCCTTTTGCGCGTGGAGCAGGGGAGCCGTGAGGCAGAGGAAAATGATCGGGAGGAATTTCATGGAGCACCAGTGTGCTATGGCTTGAGCGAAACTTCCAGTACCGAACCGTTCGAGGAAAGTGCCAGAAGGGGTCGGCCGCAAGATCGGCTGGCCTTGGTAGTTGGCGCTCAGAACCCTGCGCCCGGGTCGATGTTCAGCTCCGGCTGATCCACCCGGATCAGCTCCCAGTTCCACGGCGCTGAGCCGACTTTGCGCCAGGTGAACGTGAAAGGTTGTTGCAGGCTGTTCACGCGGCTCATGACCAATTGCACCACGCCGCCGCCGTTGCCGCTGATCTTCACCCGGGTGTGCGCGATCGCAGCCGCCGGCGCGCTGACGTCACACGACTCCGTGCGATTCTCGATCGTCACGAAGACAAACTGCGAGAAAACCATCTGCGCATCCTCGATCGCGGATGCCTTGTTGTGCTCCCAGCGATCCGTGAAATCCGCGGCCATCATCTCCTTCACGGCGGTCCAGTTCTGCCGCTCGACTTTTTTCAAAAAATGGCTCGTATGCAGGCGCACCTGCCGTTCCGGTTGCCAAAGCCACGCCAACCATAGTGCCCAAAGCACGAGCACGATTGCGGCGGAGAGTGCATATTTGCGAATCATCATCATCATGAGTGGAAGGGAAAATGAAATCTCGTACAAGCCGAATGTCGCGGCGATTCTGCGGAATTCGCGCGGACGCATCCTCATCTGCGAGCGGCTGGGTGTCGCCGGCGCCTGGCAATTCCCGCAGGGAGGCATCGACGATGGCGAGACACCCGAGCAGGCGCTGGTTCGCGAGGTTTGGGAGGAAATCGGCGTGCAGGCTGGAGACATCAAGATTCTGGAGAAAAGAGGGCCGTATCGGTATCTCTACGGGAATGGCCGCATCAAGCGCGGTCACCATGGCAAGGTGCAGCACTACTTCCTCTGCGAGTATTTCGGGCTCGATGGGCAGATCAACGTCGACACGAAGCACCCCGAGTTTCAGGCCTTCCGCTGGGTGTCTCCTGAGGAGTTCCAAGTCGGCTGGCTGCCCGAGATGAAGCGCGAAGTTTACCGCACCGTCTTCGCCGATTTCTTCGGCATAAAAATATGATCTGATTCCGGCATGAATCCTGTTGACCTAGAGAGAACAATCCGGCACTACCACCGGCGCAAAACCATATGCTGACTCTAGGGTCCTTTTCAGTCGTCATCGTCGCTTTTCTCGGGTGCGTGTGGTGGGCTTGTCGTGATGAAGGGGCATGATGCGTCTTCACCAGCCCTGAATCATGCCGGGCACCGATGAAATTCAGTGGGTCAAATCCACTGCCAATGAGCTGAATAACCTCCTGCAGGTTATTTCCGAATCCAGCCAGGTGCTGGAGAACATTTGCGCCGAGTCTGCCGATACGGAGAAATACTTCGCCATCCTGCGCAGCGGCGTCGAGCGCGCCACCAAGGTCACGCGCATGATGGTCGACCGCGTGGGCGGATATCAGGCCGATTTCAGCGCGCCCGCCGTCAAGCTCGAGACTCTGCCTTCGCCCAAGCCGCCCGTGCCGCACCCTGCGGCCGACGTGCGCATCTTCAACCCCACCGGCGAACGCGAACTCGTCATGATCGTCGACGATGAAGACCTCGTCAGCATCCTCGCACAGCGGGTCCTTACCGACGAGGGCTACCGCATCGTCACCGCCAAGGACGGGTTCCAGGCCATCGAGATCTACCGCAAGCTCAAGGACCAGATCGCCCTCATCATCCTCGATTTCACCATGCCGATCATGGACGGCGCCGACGTTTTCGCCGAGCTGCTCCAGATCAACCCCAAGGCGCCCGTCGTGCTCAGCAGCGGCTTCGCCGAGCAGGAGCGTCTCCGCAGCATGCTCGCCCGCGGTCTGCGCGGCTTCATCCCGAAGCCCTACACGCAGCAAAAGCTCCTGACCCAGATTCGCTCCGTGCTCGACACCCTCAATGCCGAGCGCAGCGGGGAACGCCGGATCATGTAGCTGCCGTTCCTGCAAGGACTGCCGCGACGGTGGAGTGCGACCGACAGTTCCATTCCGTGAGGTGCCGCGTTATGATGCTGCAAGCTGAGCTGCGGAAATAGCTCAGAAAACCCTCAGTGCGATACTTACTCCAGCACGTGAAAACATTCCTCCCCGTCATCCTTCCACTGGTGCTCGCGCCTTTCGCTGCCTTTGCCCAACAGGCCGCTCCTGCTCCGGAATCCATCCCACTCTGGCAGAACCATGCGCCCGTCGGGGGCGGAGAGTTCGAAGCGAAGGATGCGGTGATCACGGTCCATCGGGCGGCGAAGCCGAATGGAGCGGCGATGGTGATATGTCCAGGTGGAGGCTATGGCGGGCTCGTGACGGGCGCGGAGGGACATGGCATCGCGGAGTGGCTCAATACGCATGGAGTCACCGGGGTGGTGCTGCAGTACCGGCTGCCGGCGGGGCGCGCGATGGTGCCGCTGCTCGATGCGCAGCGCGCGATCCGCACAGTCCGGGCGCGGGCGGTGGAGTGGGGGATCGATCCGAAACGGATCGGGATCATCGGCTTTTCAGCGGGCGGGCATCTCGCGTCGACCGCCGGGACGCATTTCGATGTGGTCGAAGCACAGTCGTCGGATCCGGTGCAGTGGGTGAGTTGCCGGCCGGATTTCATGGTGCTCATTTATCCGGTGATCAGCATGGGGGAGAAGGGACATGCGGGCTCGCGGAAGAATCTCCTCGGGGCGGAGCCGGCGCCGGAGAAAATCGCGTTGTTTTCCAACGAGCTGCAGGTCACCGCGCAGACGCCGCCAGCCTTCCTTGCGCATGCCGCGGATGACAAGGTGGTGCCGCCTGAGAACAGCCGTCTGTTTCAGGAGGCGCTGAAGGCGCACGGGGTCGAGGCGCGGTATCTGGAGCTGCCATCCGGCGGGCACGGTCTCAACGGTTACAAAGGGCCGATGTGGGATGCCTGGCAGACGCAGTCCCTCGAGTGGCTGGCGGCGCAGAAGATCATTCCCGCCAGCGATGCGGGCCCGGTGAAGTGAGGAGGATTCGTCTCCTCTCCCACACCGCGGCAGAGCCTTCGCTGCGCCACGATTTGGTTCGATCGCGCTTGCCTTGAGGATGATGCTGGGGCGCCTTGATTTTAGGTCTCGAAATGGAATGTGGAGCCGGTTTATATCGGTGGGTAAGGGATCGAGGTGATCCCATGACCTGCAAACCCCAGATCCATTCCGACGTTTATGAAATGTCCCGCTTGTAAGAACCCGCTGCGTGAGAAGAACGTCCGTGGCATGACACTCGACCTTTGTTACGGCGGGTGCGGTGGCATCTGGTTTGACGCCGCCGAGCTGGAGCGGGTGAGCGTGAGTGCGCCCGCGGCGACGACGTTGCATACGATCTGGCAGATCCCGACCAGCAACGTGAAGCTCACAGAGCCGCGGGTGTGCCCGCGCTGTGCGCAACAGGTGCTCGATCGCAAATGGTTTTCGGATACGCAGCAGGTGGAGATCGATCAATGTCCCAATTGTGGCGGCATCTGGCTGGATGCCGGGGAGTTCAGCCGCATTTACGAAGAAGTGAAGGCCGCGCGGGAGACGTCGCCGTTGTGGGCGCAAGCCATGTCGGAGGCGGCGACATTCGTCAAGGAGCAGCCCGCTGCTCCGAATGCTTGAGCCGCTTCACTGCGGCAGGTCGCGGCGAGGCGAAAAGAAAAGGTGCACCGGCCAAAGCTGGCTGTTGACCTGCTTCTCGAGGAAGGCTTGTGAGACCTCGAAACGCACTTTGGCCGGGGCAAGGTCAAAGTTGCACACACGTTAGTGATCTGCTAAGTATTTTTACGTGATTTTTAGGAGCCACTCTAACTCCCATACAGGCTCTCGAATTGGCGCCGCTTCAGCGCAGTCATCGTTCCTGGCCGGGGGGACTGATACCCTTTTGGCGGCAGCTGACTTTTTTAGAAACGCAAAGGCGTAGGAAGCGCAGAAAGCGCGGAGGGTGAAGACGGACGACCCGGCCGGTTCGCGCTCTTCCGGCCAGAAGGCAAATGCGGATTCCCGCGGATGTAGGCCTCCGTGGCATCGCACTAGCTTTCTCAGGTGGAACCCATATGGCTCGTATCGACTCGTTTTTCAAATTCATGAAGGAGCAGAATGCTTCTGACCTTCATCTCTCCACAGGCAATCCGCCCATGCTCCGTATCCATGGTGAGCTCGTGCGGGTGGATATGCCTCCGCTGGGGAATGATGACCTGAAGGCGCTCGTTTACGAGATTGCGCCGGAACAGAAGATCAAGCTCTTCGAAGAAACGGGTGACGTCGATTTCGGCTACGAGTATCCCGGCTTTGCCCGCTACCGCGCGAACTTCTTCAACCAAAAGGTCGGCATCGCGGCGGTCTTTCGTCTCATTCCGAGCAAGGTGCTCACGGCGGATGAACTCGGCCTGCCGCCGGTACTGAAGAAATTCTCCATGCTCAAGAAGGGGCTCGTGCTCGTGACCGGCCCGACCGGCTCGGGTAAATCGACCACGCTCGCGGCGATGATCGACTACGCCAACTTGCAGCGGAAGGACCACATCATCACCGTCGAAGATCCGATCGAGTTTGTGCACCGCTCGCAGCAGTCGCTGGTCAACCATCGCGAGGTGGGCGTGCATACGAAGTCCTTCGCCAGCGCGCTGCGCGGCGCTCTTCGTGAAGACCCGGACATCATTCTGGTTGGTGAAATGCGCGACTTGGAGACGATCGAGCTGGCGCTCACCGCGGCGGCCACGGGTCACCTGGTCTTCGGCACACTCCACACCCCGAGCGCGCCGAAAACCATCGACCGTGTCATCGACGTTTTCCCCGCCGGCCAGCAAAACCAGATTCGCGCCGGCCTTTCCGAATCGCTCAAGGGCGTGGTGGCGCAGAACCTTTTCAAACGCGTGGACAAGCCCGGCCGTCTTGCCGCGCTCGAGGTGCTGGTCGTCGATACGCCGATCGCGAACTTGATTCGCGAAGGCAAGACGCACCAGATCCCGGGCATGATGCAGGTCGGTAAAAAGAAGGGCAACCAGCCGCTCGACGACGCCATCCTGGAGCACCTGCGCGCGGCCCGTATCTCGCCGGAAGAGGCCTACGACAAATGTCAGGACAAGAAGAAGTTCCGGGTATTCCTTAAGAATCCTCCCGACGATTGGGAGGACTAAACCGCAGAAAGACCCCCACATGAGACAACCTGAACTCGATGCCGTCCTCGGTGCGATGCTCGACACGCACCCGGGCATTTCCGACCTCGTCTTTTCCGTCGGCCGCCCGCTCCAGGTGGAGTCCTTCGGCGAACTGAAAGAGGCGGTCATTGCCACGCCGGCGATCCGCAAGCTCACCCGCTACCAGACCGAGCAGCTCGCGCTGACCATCATCGGCAACCAGCGCCACCTGCTCAACGATCTCGCCAGGCGGGGCGCGTGCGACTGCAGCTACGCGCTGCTGGAGCGGGCTCGCTTCCGTGTGAATATCTTCCGCCAGCGGGGAAATTTCGCGATCATCATGCGGAAAGCGCAGAGCGAAATGCCGTCGCTGAACTCGCTCGGCCTCACGTCCATCTTCCGCGACATGGCCAGGGAAAAGAACGGCCTCATCCTCGTCACCGGCGCCACCGGCAGCGGTAAGACCACCACGCTCAGCGCCATTCTCAATGAGATCAATGAGACCATGGCAGTGCACGTGGTGACGCTCGAGGATCCCATCGAATACATTCATCAGCACAAGAAGGCGACTTTCAACCAGCGTGAGCTCGGCGCGGATTTCGATGCCTTTCCGAATGGTCTGCGCTCCGCTCTGCGCCAGGCGCCGAAGGTCATCCTCGTGGGTGAAATGCGCGACCGCGCCACAGTGGAAATCGCCCTGACCGCGGCGGAGACCGGTCACTTGGTGCTCTCGACCATTCACACCATCAACGCCGGCCAGTCGATCAATCGTATCCTCGGTATGTTCGACCTCGCGGAGGAAACGCAGCTGCGCCTGCGCTTGAGCGAGACATTGCGGTATGTGGTCAGCCAGCGCCTCGCGCCGAAGATGAATGGCGGCCGCCTCATGGTGAACGAAATCATGGGTTCAAACCTGCGGACGCGCGAAGCCATCGCCCTCGGCGAAGCCGACGGACGCAGCTTCTACGAGATCATCGAGGCCAATGCGACCTTCGGCTGGACGACGTTCGACCAATCGATCGCCAAGGCCTACCAGGCGGGCCTCGTCTCTGAAGACACGGCCAATCTCTACGCCACGAACAAGGGGGTGATGACGCGCTACATCGACGGCGTGAAGAAACTGCGCGGCCTCGAAAACGAAACCGACAGCGGACTCAAGCTCGACCTCGAGTCCTCCATGCCCGACTCCTACATCAACCTCAAGATCGGAAAATGAGCAAACCCTCTGTCATGGAATTCCAAAGCCGCCTGGACCTCTTCGAGCCAGGCGACACGACCGCTCTCGTGTGCGTGGACGTGCCCGAGGTGCAGCGCATCGTGGTCGATCAGTTGACCGCGCTGAATTACAAAATTCACACCGGCCTTTTTCTGGAGGACATCCTGCTGAAGATGCGGGCGCACGCCTACGATGTGATCATCATTTCCGAGCACTTCAATGCCAACGACATGATCTCGAATCCGATCGTGGCCGCGGCGGTGAATGCCCCGGCTGAACAACGCCGCAAGCAATTCCTGGTAGCCATCGGTTCTTCGCTGGCCACGAATGACGAGATGCAGGCGTTTCAGTACAGCGTGGACCTCGTGGTGAACATTTCGGACGTCGTGAACCTGCGCCCAGTGCTGCGCCGCGGGGTCATGCGGATGAACGAATTCTACACTCCGTTCCGTGAGGCGATGAAGTCCGAGAGCGTGGGCTAAGCTTGGAAGCGGAAAAGCATCTTCAAACCGCGGAGGCGCAGGGACGCATGGGCTGGAGGTGACGAGGAGGACGCCCTCTTCTCTGTGCGTTTGCGGTTTTCCACTCTGCTTCTGATTCCGTCATCGCATTGGTTCAGGGTAACACTTCGTGTCCGCAAAACTGACGCTTTGTGTACAAAGCGCTGAGCGCCAACGCTTCTGGCCGTTTGCCGAATTTCATGGGTAAAATTGCGTTCGGCATTGCTTTCCGCCCGCCTGCTTTTAGAATAACCAGAATATGAAATTAGTGCGCTGGAAGCGCTTTATCTGGCAGCTCAAAAATTTGCCTCCGCTCGAACACAAGCTTCCTGCCCACTTCATCACCCGCACGGCGACGAGGGAGGAGGCCAAGGTGGTGGCGCATGTAGTGATCACGGCTTTTTCGCTGGACTCGACGTGGAGCGATACGCTCAACCAGTTCCGCGACCGCCTCGAAATGCAGCTCGACCTTGCTTTCCAACGCGAAACTTTTCCCGCCATTGTCATCTCGCATGGCCCGCGCATCATCGCTGCTTCGGTGCTGAACACCGACCCGGATTCGGACTCGAATCTTGTCTCCGGCCCGTGCGTGCTTTCGGAATACTGCAGCCGCGGGCTGGGCACTTCTCTGCTGCACGCCTCACTTAAGCAACTCGCCGAAGTCGGGCTCCCGCAAGCCTCGGGGATCACGAAAGAAAACACGACAGCCTGCAAGTTCGTGTATCCGAAATTCGGATCGACCGGTGCGCCATGTGAGTATGTGGCGACACTCGCCGCGACTTAGGGCGCAACCAAGGGATTTCATATGGGACAACTCTTCAGCAATTACGACGTCGGCGATTTTTACGATGAGATGTTCGCCGGACCGGGTCAGGTGCGGCCGCATTACGAAAAAGTGCTCGAGCGATTTGAGGAAATGGGCGATGGCGAAATCGAGCGCAAGCAGGCGCTGGCCACCTCCACCTTCATCAACCAGGGCGTCACCTTCACTGTCTACAGTGACAATCAGGGCACGGAGCGCATCTTTCCCTTCGATCTTTTTCCGCGCATCATCCCCCGCGGGGAGTGGGATCACGTGGAGCGCGGTCTCGTGCAGCGCATCCAGGCGCTGAACCTTTTCCTGCACGACATCTATCACGACCAGCGAATCGTGAAGGAAGGGATCATCCCCGAGGAGGTGGTGAAGAGTGCGAAGCATTTCCGCCCGGAGTTCATGGGCTTCGACGTGCCGAAGGACATCTACATCCACATCTGCGGCAGCGATCTCATTCGCGATCGCGACGGCAATTACCTCGTGCTGGAGGACAATGGGCGCTGTCCGTCGGGCGTGAGTTACGTGCTGGAAAACCGGCAGGTGATGAAGCGCGTCTTTCCGAAGCTCTTCGCCAAGCTCAACGTGCGCCCGGTCGATAATTACGGGCAGGAGTTGCTCAATTCCCTGCGCTATGTCGCACCGGCAAACTGCCCGAATCCCGAAGACCCCACGGTCGTGTTGCTCACGCCGGGTATTTTCAATTCGGCCTACTTCGAGCACTCCTATCTCGCGCGTTCGATGGGTATCGAGATCGTCGTCGGCCAGGACCTCGTGGTGCGGGACGACATCGTCTACATGAAGACCACGAAGGGCCTGAAGCGCGTGGACGTCATCTATCGCCGGATCGACGACGACTTCATCGATCCCACCGTCTTCCGCAAGGATTCCGTGCTGGGCGTGCCGGGTATTGTCAATGCCTACCGCAAGGGCAATGTCAACCTTGCCAACGCCATCGGCACCGGCATCGCCGACGACAAGGTGATGTACTATTTCGTGCCGCAGATGATCAAATTCTACATGGGCGAGGAGCCCATCCTGCCGAACGTGGATACCTGGTTGACCATGTTCGAGGAAGACCGCAAGTACGTGCTCGATCACATTCCCGAGCTCGTCATCAAAAGCGCGAACGAGAGTGGCGGTTACGGCATGCTCATCGGTCCGCACGCCACGAAGGAAGAGCACGAAAAATTCCGACAGGCGATCATCAAGGACCCGCGCAACTACGTGGCGCAGCCGGTCATCTCGCTGTCGCGCAGCCCGGCATTCTGTGACGGGGCGATTGAAGGCCGGCACATCGATTTCCGGCCCTACATCTTGAGCGGCGAAAAGATCACCATCATCCCCGGCGGCCTCACCCGCGTGGCCTTACGAAAAGGCTCGCTCGTGGTCAACTCGTCGCAAGGCGGCGGGTCGAAGGACTCCTGGGTATTGGATGAGGAATAGCGCGCCCGCTTTCCATTTTCACCTTCACTTTCATTTCCGTATCTCATGCTCTCTCGCGTCGCAGATTCTCTCTACTGGATGGCCCGCTACATCGAGCGCGCCGAAAACAATGCCCGCATCCTGGACGTCAATCTCCAGGTCACGCTCGATGATGAGAACATCGGCGCGGATGGGGACAAGACCGACTGGGAGCCCATCCTCGCCTCACTGGAGGACCAGAAGCTTTTCCACTCGCTCTACGCGGTGACGAATGCCGAGACCGTCTGCGAGTTTGTCACCTTCGCCAAGGAGAACCCGCACTCCATCCGCTCCAGCGTCGCGGCCGCGCGCGAAAATGCCCGCACGGTGCGCGAGTACATCTCGAGCGAAATGTGGGAGCGCATCAATGGCCTTTATCTTTGGCTGAATAGCGCTGAAGCCCGGCAAATCTTCGCTGCCAGCGCCATCGATTTTTTCCGCCATGTGGTCGACTGCTCGCACCAGTTTCACGGCACCACCGCGGCCACGCTCACTCACGGCGAAGGCTGGCATTTCCTGCAGATCGGCAAATATCTGGAGCGGGCCGACAGCACCTCGCGCATCCTCGACCTCAAGTACCACATCCTGCTGCCTCGTGGTGAAGAAGTCGGCGGCACGGTGGATACCGTCCAGTGGCAGGCCGTGCTGAAATCGTGCAGCGCCTTTGAGGCGTATCGCAAGATCTACACCGGCCAGGTCACCCCGTGGACCGTGGCGGAGTTCATCATCCTGCACGATAGCTTCCCGCGCTCCATCCGTTTCTGCGTGGAGGGTGTCGACGCCGCCCTGCACCGCATCTCCGGTTGCGACCGCACTCATTTCGCCACCGACGCCGAGCGCCTCTCCGGCAAGCTCTGCTCGGACCTGAACTACGCCCGCATCGCCGACATTTTCAAAATCGGCCTGCACCAGTACCTGGACGGCATCCAGCTTCGGCTCATCGAGATCAGCTCGTCCATGCACTCGAAATACTGTGAGTGGCTGGAGCCGACGGTTGGGCAATCGCAGAGCCAGAGCCAGGGCGCGGCGTAGGGAGGGGGGCACCGGCGCGAATGATGAAGGGCGATCCTCGCTCGCATTTTCGACGCCGATGGTTATCTTGGCGGAGTCATGACTGTCATTGAGTCCATCGTTCGTGGAGTGCAGAATCTGCCGTTACGTCAGCAGGTAGAGGTCGCACGGTACGTCCACAGCCTCGGCAGCAGCGCCCAGCAACAGCGCGGTGAAGTCCTCGTTCGCACGCATGGGGTGCTCGACGATGTCGATGGCGACGCGTTCGAAAAGGCAATGGGTGACGCGCGAAGGCTGGAAGAGCATGGCTGATCGGGCTCAGGGGATCTTGCTCGATACCAGCGCTGTGGTTGCTCATCTGCGCGGTCGTATTGATATTCTGAGCCTGACCACTCCGGCTGAGCCACTGTTTTTGCCTCTCGTAGCGCTGGGCGAGTTATACAAAGGAGCGGAAAAGTCCGCCCGGACTGCCCGCAACCGGGGACTTTTGGACGATTTCCTGCAAATTGCCGCGTTACTTTATCCGGACAGTGCCACTGCTGAAAGCTACGCTAAAGCGGCTGTGGCGCTGGAAGCCAAAGGAGAAGCGATCCCCAAAAATGATCTTTGGATTGCCGCGGTTGCACTGGAATGCGATATGCCGCTCGCCACGTTGGATGCACACTTCCAGCGGGTGCAGGGGCTCGTTGTCATTTCTTGGTAAGAC
>JBGGMZ010000027.1:0-3316 GCA_041287745.1 Chthoniobacter sp.
GCGCGCGCTCGACCGGACGGCACACCGAACGATGTCGATCGCGAGATGGGGGCGGTCTTCAATATCTTCAGCGAGGTCAATTTCGCGGGGGGCGGCGAGGAAGAAGACGAGCGCCCGGTAAATGCGCCCACCGGCCCTCTGCAACTCACCTGGGCCGAGGCGCAGCAGTACGCGGAGGAAGGCGAGCGACATACCATCAACGGACGCACCTTCGGCAACCTCGGCGGATTGGAAATGAACCAGGGCGAACACGTGCGCTGGTATCTTTTCGGCCTCGGCTCGGAAAAGGATTTTCACACGGCGCACTGGCATGGCGAGCGGGTGCTGGAAGAGGGCCGGCGACGCACGGATGTGGTCGAGCTGCTGCCCGCTTCGATGAAGGTGGCCGACATGCAGGCCGACAATCCGGGGTCATGGCTGCTCCACTGCCACGTGGCCGATCATATGGAGTCAGGCATGTATGCGAAATTCGTCGTCCATCCCGCCGATGTCACCGGTGCGAGCCGCGATCCGGGCGCGGCCTTCTTCGGCATGCCGTCAGCGGCGCAGACGCTCCATTTCCAAAGCGCGGAGGTTTCGCTCCCCGTCGGCAAGCCGGAAACCTTCGAGCTAAACTTTAGTGGAAGTGTGACCGTCCCCGACCCATATCCGATCGCCATGAAGCCCTTCGCCGTGAAAATCGGCGCACACAAGATTGAGTTTCATCCTGACGCCAGTGGCATCTCCGCAAGCGACGAAGGAATGTTGGTGGTCAAAAACGCGTCCCTCTTCGGCAACGGCACCGTGACGGGAGGCACGCTCAATTTCGATCTCACCCTGAAAGGCTCAGCCGTGCGCCGGGAACTCGAGCAGGCCCAACTGATCGAAAAAGACACGCTCGCCGCCAAAGCCGCGCTCCATCTTGACCTCACCGTCGGGACCGCTCACCACACTGGTACAGCAGATCTGAAGCTGCTCGTACCATAGCCGAGACACGGAAAATGAAAGCGGAGCAGCATCAGGCCAAACCTCTGCGCCTCAGCGTCTCTGCGTCTTTAAAAAGAAATCGAGGATCGTGCATCCGGTGCGACCCATTCCAAGAGAAGCATTGACACTCTCCCCCGCTTCCCTTGCCATCCGCGGATGAAATTCGAGCCCCTCGATTTCTCCAAAATCCGCACTTATCCCGTGGCGGAGCGCGCGAATAAGGTGAATGCCGATTCCTTCGCGACTCCTCACACGGCGGGCGGTTCGCTGCGCGGATTTCTGGACAGCATGCCCGATTTTCTCGCGGCGCAGGATTTGAGGAAGATCGTCAGCGCGGTTGCGACCGCGGTGCGCAACAAACGCCCGGTGGTGCTGATGATGGGCGCGCACTCGATCAAGGTCGGCCTCAATCCCGTTTTCGTCGCCGCCATGCGCCGCGGGATTCTCAACGCTGTCGCCTTCAACGGCGCAGGCGCCATTCACGACTTCGAGCTCTGCTACCAGGGCGAGACCAGCGAGGACGTCCAGCGAGGACTCGATGACGGTTCCTTCGGCATGGTCGAAGAAACCGGCCAGCGAATGAACGCCGCCCTGGCCGATGGCGTGGCACGCGGCCTCGGCGCCGGACGGGCGCTGGGTGAAGCGGCCCGGGCCGCGCAATACCCCAATCTTTCCGTCTCGATCCTTGCTACCGCGGCCGAGCTCGATATCCCGGTGACGGTGCATATCGCCGTTGGCACGGACATCATTCACCAGCATCCTACTACGAATGGCGCCGTGCTCGGTGAAGCAAGCTACCGCGATTTCCAGACCTTTGCCGCCGTGTGTGCGCAACTCGAGGGCGGTGTGGTGCTCAATATCGGCAGCGCGGTGATCATGCCTGAGGTCTTCCTCAAGGCGCTCACCATCGCACGCAATCTCGGCCACAAAGTGGAGCAGTTCACCACCGCTACTTTCGACATGACCCGCCACTATCGCCCCACGGAGAATGTCCAGCGCCGCCCGACGAAGCTCGGCGGACAGGGCTTCTACCTCGTCGGCCACCACGAAATCATGATTCCGCTGCTCTTTGCCGCCATCACCGAAGAACTCGCCCGATGAATCGCGCTCGCGTCGCCTCTCTCCTCAGTGTCTTCGCCGAGAAACGCATCCTCGTCATCGGCGATCTTATGCTCGACGAATTTCTGTGGGGTAAGGTCTCACGCATTTCGCCGGAAGCGCCCGTGCCCGTGGTGGAAGTAGTGCGCGAGGAATGGTTCCCCGGCGGCGCGGCCAATGTCGCGCGCAACCTCGCGGAGTTTTCCAAGCACACGCGCGTGCTGGGTGTGACGGGAGAGTGCTCCCATGCCGCGCACCTCAAGAGCCTTTTGACCAAGGAAGGGATCAACGTGGATGCGGTGCAGTCGCACTCCTGCTACCAGACGATCGTAAAGACTCGCGTGGTGGCGCGGCAGCAACACGTCGTGCGCATCGACCGCGAGAAAAGGCTGACTCTGCAACCCGAACACGCGGCAGCGGCGCTCGCGCAGATCGAAGCACTAATGCCGGAGATCGATGCCATCATCGTCGAGGATTACGGCAAGGGCCTGCTCGCCCAGCCCTTTGCGGAGGCCATCTGTAAACTCGCCAATCGCGCGCGCAAAATCCTCGCCGTGGATCCCAATCCCCACAATCCCCTCGCCTGGCGCCATGTCTCGGTCATCAAGCCCAATCGCGTGGAAGCCTTTGCCAGCGCGGGTTTACAGGCGACGGAGCCGGTCGATCCGCCGACCCAGGACACCGCGCTGCTCGAAGCTGGGCGCGTCCTTTCTGAAAAGTGGGATGCCGACAATTTGCTGATTACGCTCGGCGAACAAGGCGTCCTCCTATTCCGCCACGACGCGCCGCCCTATCACGCGCCAACGCGGGCACGGGAGGTGTTCGACGTCAGCGGCGCCGGTGATACCGTCATCGCGCTCTACACGCTCGCACTCAGTGCCGGCGCGACGCCTGCAGAAGCTGCGGAGATTGCCAACCATGCCAGCGGCGTGGTGGTGGGCAAGCTGGGCACCGCCACGGTCACACCTGCAGAACTACTGGCGAGCTTCGCAGAATAGGCGGCCGGTTAGACTGCGTCGAAGTCTAGCAGGCTTACGCCACCGCCTCAGTCCACAAACACAAACTCATTCGTCTCCAGCAGCACTTGGGCAAATTGTTCCCAAGGTGCGAGATCCTTTAGCTGTGCGGCGGGTGGGCCGGCGAATTGCGCTTTCGAATCCAACTCGCTGCTGCCGCGAATGAGCGGGTGCCAGACAAAGCCGTCTGAATCGAGGGTCTCTTTCAGGTCGACGAGGAAGTCGATCGTGTCGCC
>JBGGMZ010000028.1:0-7195 GCA_041287745.1 Chthoniobacter sp.
TCTCCGCGTCCGCACTGTGCTCGACGGTCGCAATATCTGGGACAAGCGCCGCGACCTGGTGGTGGAGCGCGTCCGCGCCTTCCATGCCGACCTCCTTGGGACGCAAGAAGGAGTCGACTCGATGCAAACGTATCTGCGCCAGCATCTCAGCGATTACACCTTCCGCGGCGTCGGCCGCGACGATGGCAAGGAGCGCGGTGAGATGTGCGGCGTGTTTTTCAAGACCTCCCGTTTCGAACTGCTCGATGAAGGGAGTTTCTGGCTCAGCAAAACTCCTGACAAGCCGGGCAGCCGCGGATGGGGCGAGGTCTATCCGCGCACAGTCACTTGGGTGAAACTCCGGCCACGCCTCGGCGGTGAATCCTTTTACTGGTTCAATACCCATTTTGACGCCTTCGTCCCCCTGGCGCGTGCGCGCTCAGCGGCGCTCCTACGCCGCCGTATGGAGGAGATCGTCGGCGACCAGCCCCACCTCGTCACCGGCGACTTCAACACCACGCCCGGATCGCGCCCCTATCGGACCCTGCTGACGCCGGAAGGTACGCCACTGGCATCGCTAAATGACGTCTTCCGCGTGGCGCACCCCGAGGTTACGCGCGACGAGGGAACCTATCATGCCTTCCGTGGCCATCCTCACGGGCGAAGGATCGATTGGATCCTGGCCACCCGGCATTTCCAGACCCTCTCTGTCGAGATCGACCGCACACGCGGCCCGGGTGGCTATCCTTCGGATCACTTCCCGGTTACTGCGACGCTCCGGGCTCCCACTTCAGGTGCTACCGTGCGACGCGAATGAGTCTCTAACGGCGGTGGTGGCGGATGACGATGATCTGGCTGTAGATGATCCAGGCCAGCATCAGCACCGACAGCAGCGCCAGCAGATTGAAAAAGAATAGAAGCCGCGACTTGCGCAATTCCAACCGGCTCCGCAACGCAGTGCTGTCCGCCTGGACCTCGTGAACGCTGGCCTGCACCTCGCCCAGTCGGGCATCAATCCGCTGCGTGAGCCCGTTGAGCATGGTCATGGTCTCTGGGGAAAGTTCACTCGTCTGTGCCAGCGCCAGTTCCCGCAGCGTGCTCCGCAGTTGTGTCGTATCCGCGGTCAACCCTTCGAGCCGGTTGAAGGCTTCATCCAATGCGGCGATGCGTGGAGCGCGGTCAGTCATCGCCGGGAACGAATTCGCCAGGCTCACCGCGTTTCTGATCATCCCCACCGCATCCCGCACCGGACCCAGCATCTGCTTCA
The DNA here is from genome assembly GCA_041287745.1 of Chthoniobacter sp. Classification (GTDB taxonomy): domain Bacteria; phylum Verrucomicrobiota; class Verrucomicrobiia; order Chthoniobacterales; family Chthoniobacteraceae; genus Chthoniobacter. Next base: position 1,247 of record JBGGMZ010000028.1, read on the forward strand.
TCTGCCCGAGGTGCGGAGCCAGGCTCGTTCCCAAGCGTTCATTCAGCCCATTCAGCACGGGGCGGTTCGCCTCCGGCCGTGCACCGACCGCATTGATGGTCTCAGAGGCTTGCGCGACTTCCTCCCGGCTCGTCACCAGGAGGTCGTTCACCCGCGCCAGGCCCGCATCGGCCACACCGATCGCGGTCTCGACGAAACCAAATCCCTTCAGCGCAATCTCGCTGGCTTTGCGATCGACCATCCACACTCCGAAAATGCCGAGCAGACTCAGACCGAGAAAGAGAAAAGCCACGACGAAGGCTGCTGAGCGAACGGTCTTTGCGAGGAGGGCCATGCTGGTTTCAAGACATCGGAGACTCGTTCACAAGTGGAACAGTGTTTGCCGGCTGCAGCGAGACGTTTCTTCCTCGCTGTCGCGCAGCCCCTCGCGTCGATTTGTCGTTTACGTCGCACCGAGCCCGGGTAGTCTAGCCGCCAAGCTGATGCTCGACATTCTCGACCTTCTCCACGCTTGCGAGGAACGGCGCTTCGCCGCTGGGGAAGTCATTCTCGTGGAAGGCGGCAGGAATGGAGCGTTGTTTTTTCTCGCCGAGGGCACCGTCGAAGTAATGAAGGATGGTGGGCAGATAGCGACGACCTCCCAGCCAGGCACGGTTTTCGGAGTCGCTTCTCTTTTACCCGACGGCCGCGACGTGGCCACGATCCGCGCCCTTCAGGACTGCGTCTTTCGCGTCGTTACAAATCCGCGTACCTTTCTTCCGGAATCGCCCTTGGTCTGCTGGCACGTGTGCGAGACGATCGCCCACCGGACTGCCGTGCTCTCCGCTTATCTCGCCGACGTGCAACGGCAGCTCGCGGGAAACGATCATCTCGGCATGATGAGTGACGTCCTCGCCACGCTTCTGCACCGGCAACCGGCCACGCGCACCCGTCCCGACGAGTCAACCATCCGCCAGGGCGAGGTCGCGGATTGATTTCCCTTCACAGGAGATCCATTCCGCGGTCATCGCCTCCAGATCGAGCCGGATATAGGTCGGAAACTGGCCGCTCTGGCGGCCGGGATTCAGCACCCAGGTCTTCCCGACACGATCGATCCACGATCCCTCGGAAAGGAACGGCGCATTGTGAATGTGGCCACTCAGCACCAAGTCGGGTCCGAAGCGCTCAATCCATTCACGCAAAAACGGGTCGCCGATGAATTTCTTTCCGGCCCAACTGACGCGCGCGCCATCCGGCGGCGCGTGATGACTCCACAGCCACCGACCTGTGTTTTGCGAGGCCTCTCGCGCGAGCAGGCCCTCCAGCTCGGCGCGCGACACCGGGCCATCCCACCACGGGCACGCTGTCACCCGGGTGTCGCCGATCACCGCGCTGTCTCCGTCGACGAAAAGCCCTTCCGCTCGAGAGAGCCGCAGCCAGCCCGCGTACGATTCGTTCGCGGCATTGCGACTGTCGCCATCGTGGTTTCCCGAGCTCACGAGTAACTGGGTGTTTTGCCGGATGCGGCGCAGATATTTTTCCACAACGACAATCTGCACGTCGAAATCCAGCGCCGCCCCGAGGTCGAGCAAATCGCCGCCAATCACCACGAGATCGTAGTCAGCGGCATTCGCCGTCAGCCAATCATACTGCCGCAGCGTGTAGTGAAGATCGGCAACGAACAGGATTCTCATGCGGCCGACACCTTACGGGACGGCGGGACCCACGTGAACCATTTCCGGCCTTGAGACCGTCTCAATCTTACACACCAGATGGCTTCCACTGGAAAAAGCGGGTTGAGCTGGAGCCGGCAATCGGGCTCGAACCGATGACCTGCTGATTACAAATGTGCCACCGTAAATTACGTAAGTGGCGCATTATAAGCGCATTGCAAAAGGAACACTAGTGTCGTTGCGCAACACATGTGTTGCGCGGTGCCTTCAACCCACGGGCGCAGCTAGCGTGTTTTCGAGTAGGGAAGTAAACTCGACGTGCGCCCAGAACTGAACGGCCAGTGCGTCCCCGGCCTCATCCAAATTCGCAAGAATGCGCTTCGAAAGTCGTTCGTTCAACGCCAAGGCCCGGAGAGCCGTCGAGCAAGCCTTGTAGCCCTCATCTCGATGGCCAGTCCTGCGAAGGAAAATGCCGAGTGCGAACAGGTCACGGACAGCGGCCAGCACGTGTTTTCCCGCGATGTTTTTCTCGGCGAGCTTCAATGTCGCGAGTTCGTCCTGCGTGAGTTCAAATTGCGTCGCTTTCATCACGTAGAATCATGGTCGTTTTAGGTCACGCCGCAAGGGGCAAAGGAACTCAGAGGCAAGCATGAGTCCTCAAGCGTGGCATGAGGACAGAAGGCGCGGCAAAGCGCGGTCACGGAGTCACGCCCCGCGTCCGATATCGTGGGTTTCACAACAACGCGTTGGAGAAGCTCTTCAAGTGAGACTGGCACGCGACGGGCAAAATCAGTTGGGTCGTTCTCTAGGACGTGCTCACCTTCGTAAGTTGGCCGCAGCAGTCGGAGTTCGCGTTCGTGGCGAAAGGAAACGTCTTTGTAGAAGCAAAGGCTTACGTTATCGAAGGCGATGCGAGGTTGGCTTTCGTTGACGTAGGCTACGGGTGAAACAAGGATGCCCAATGGCAGGGAGCTTTTGAGCGCCTTGCCTGAAGAAACCACAGCGACGGCGTCTTTTTCTGGAGTGTATTCATTCCACATCGTGGCGCTCTCACGGGAATTTATGTGCCAACAATTGACGAAGAGGCAGGCGCGAGTGACAGCTTGCGCGGCAGCCGCGTCGTCGTAGTCGTGTGCGATTGGATACACGGTATGAAAGAGTCGGTCGCTCCGTGACGTGCCGTCGATTTCACGTTTCGAGATTGTGCCCTCAAGTCCGTCGACGAACTTGTCACATCGGCGGAAGTATAGTTCGGAGGTTCTCAACAAGTCTTCGAACTTGGAGAGAGTGAGGTAGCGCCAGACAGTCTGGCGGTCATCGAGTGCCTTGTAAGGCCAGTCGTCTGCGAAAATTGGAGCGAGTGGCCCAGTTTCTGCGGTCACGCGATTGGTGATGCCCCGGGAAGCGATAATTTTACCGTTACGTCGGGGGCGGTGTGGCATGGCTGCAATAATCGGTTGGCCGCGTAATGTTCGACGTGAGGTTTAGGCGGTCATCGCCGCCTTGATTCGTTGCACGGTGGAGACGCCCTTGCCGGAAATTTTCGCGGTGTTGCGGACTGATTGCCCAGCCTTCAAATGGCGAACGATGTCCTTGTGCTTTTGCAGAAAAACTTCGCGGTCGAGTGTCGTTCCCTCCGGCCTGCCGAGCTTCACACCTTTGCGGCGAGCTTCCGCAAGTCCCGAGTTGATACGCTCCCGCAACGTCTCGACTTCGCTCCGCGCCATTTCGGCCAAGAGCGCCAACATGATTCCCGCCGCAGGATTGCGTTTGCCATTTTGAAGCAGCGTTTCAATGCCTTGCGCGTGCCAGTAGAGCGAAACACCGCATTCCTCCAACGTCTCCACGAACCGATGTGCCACGCTGTTCTTGCGAGCCAAACGGGAAATCTCATGCACGAGAACCTTTTTGACCGTTCCCGCCCGCGCCAGTTCTTCGGCGCGGTGCAACCCGTGGCGGTCGGCTTCCTCGGCACGGCCTGAAATCGTCTCCCGGCAAATCTCGACAACCTCAAACCCCTTGGCGTCCGCATACGCTTGCAACTCGGAAATCTGGCGCGTGGTTTCCTGCTTGTTCGTGGAGACGCGAACCAGAATCACAACGGGAACTTTGTGGGTGCTCATGCGCTACATCATAGGCGCTGTATTCAAATAATCAAGTGTTTTCATGAATACACCGATAGATGAAATTCATCGGCGCCTTCACAGGCAAAAATCACTGCAAATTCAGCCGACGATTTTTTGAATACACCCAACCGTGCCGGGCTTGACCGTGTCGACCGTTCGGATTAAAAACTCCCGTGCCTGACCCCTACAAACTCGTTGACCTTTTTTGCGGAGCCGGAGGAATGACTTACGGATTCAGGGAGGCAGGTTTCGAACCCATACTGGCGGTTGAAAAAGAGAAGGATTTTGCAGAAACGTATCGAAGAAACTTTGGTGACCACGTCCTTGCCCAGGACATCGCCGACATTGTAGACGCGGGAGGAATTACCTGTCCCGCAGACGTGGTAATCGGTGGACCACCTTGCCAAGGCTTCTCGAATTTAACCGGCAATCGAGCTAACGACCCCCGTCGTGCCATGTGGAGGTTCTACATGGACGTAGTCGAGTCTACGCAGTGCAAGGTGTTCGTCGTTGAGAACGTGCCGAATCTCCTCAGTTCACCCGAAGGTAAGGCGATTGTTCGACGCGCGAAGCAACTTGGATTTCACATTTCCGAGCAAAGTATGGGCATCTTGCGTGCGAGCGACTTTGGCGTGCCTCAAAATCGCCGCCGGGCAATTATAATGGCATCCCGACTCGGGCCAATCACGCTTCCGCAGCCCGTTTCTAATCGAATGAGCGTGCGGCAGGCATTAAAGGGCGTGCCCCGTAAGCCAACGGCTACCGAGTTGCGACGGACACCCGCAAAAGGGTCTGACCTTCACATTGCTCGAAATCCCACGCCGAAGTCGCTCGAAAGATACCGCCTCATCCCGCCGGGTGGGAACCGATTCGATTTACAGCGCGCTGCTCCCCATCTCACGCCCGACTGTTGGATACGAAAGACCGAGGGCGGGACCGATTTGTTCGGTCGGCTTTTATGGGACGAACCGGCGCGCTGCACAATTCGCTGCGAATTTTACAAACCAGAGAAGGGGCGTTATCTCCATCCCTCCGAAGACCGCCCAATTACACATTGGGAAGCCGCTCGGCTACAAACGTTCCCGGATTCGTTCAAGTGGTGCGGCACTAAAATTCGTATCGCGATTCAAATCGGAAACGCAGTGCCGCCGATGTTCGCGAAGCATATTGGCGAGCGGGTCCGGCAGCACTTGGAAGAATTCGGTGCGTGCCCCGTTCCAGCCCATCGCGTTGCGATGGCATCGGGACGCGAGGCAGCTTGAATGGACCGCGTCGACGCGGCAACGCGCAGCCGGAATATGGCTTCGGTTCGGGGAAAAGATACCGGACCTGAAATAGCAGTTCGGCAAATCCTCCACTCTCGCGGATACCGCTTTAGATTGCATCGGCGAAGTCTCCCCGGCTGTCCCGATTTGGTTTTTCCCTCGCGTAAGAAGGTGGTTTTTGTTCACGGCTGTTTTTGGCATTCCCACCCGGATTGCCCGCGTGCCAAACGGCCCACCTCGAACGCTGAATTCTGGGAAAGCAAAATCTCGCGCAACGTCGAACGAGACGCTGGTGCCGTTCGTGCCTTGCAAGAACAAGGCTGGAAGGTTCTTGTTGTCTGGGAGTGCGAAACGCGCCACAAATCCCGCATTGCCGAGGTTTTGGAAGATTTTCTCGGTCCGCCGAATCGCGAAGCAAATGAACGTCAAAGAACTCATCCAGTCCGTCGAAAGCCGACTCGTAGGTCTTAACCAAGACTACACGGCGCTGGATTTGCGCGGGAAAGTTCTGAGGTTGGCGGACATTCTGAAAGCAACCCGTCGCCTGAATATCGCGGTAGCGAGAGAGAGCGGGTGTGACGCGTCGAACGCCCGCGAACGCATCCGGCTTTATCTCGTTCAATATGTGGGGACCGTGTTGGACGGCACGGAATTGGAAGTGGTTTCCGGCATCTCAGAATATGGCAGACGCGTGCGTGAGTTGCGTGTCCAAGATGGATACCGAATTCTCACGGGAGCCAGCAATGACCCCGAAGGCGGCGTTGAATTGAAACCGACGGACTATCTGCTTTTGCGCGCTGAGCCGGACCGCGACGCCGCACATCGTTGGCACATCGCAAATCGAATTCGGAAGATTACAACGCTGAGCGCGAAAGACCGTATTCTCCAATACTTCAAGGAGAATGT
>JBGGMZ010000029.1:0-10915 GCA_041287745.1 Chthoniobacter sp.
GCCGGTATGCTCGCTGTCGAAGTTCATGCCGAGCGAATTGGTGGGCCGGGCGGTCTCGGTCTGCTGATCGTTGAAGAAGCCGACGAATACGCCGGCGCCTCCTCCGGTATCGGTGAAGGTGAACGCGCCCGAGGCGGTGAAGGCGTCGTCTAGCGTGCGAGTCGGAATCTTTGCGGCGTACGAGGCGAGTCGGCTGGTGCGGGTGATCTTGCCGCCGATCTCGCCGGGCTTGCCGCCGGTGAAACTGGTCGTCGCGCTAAAGCCGAAGTCCTGCACCGCGGTGCGCGGGTGTTCGAGGACGACCCGGTTGTTTACTTCCTCCCAGCCGGGATCGCGGTCGAAGTTTTCGTGTTTGAGAGTGGGGTCGGCGGCGCGCGCGGAGAGGGTGCACGCAACGCAAGCCAGCGCGAGGATGGAGCGGCGGTTCATGGGGGATGTCAAAGAGACAACCCCTCGGGAGGGGAAAGGTTATCGGAATCTTTGCGGTGACCGTAGAAAGCCCGTCTTACTTCACCCGCACCGACACCACCGTGCTCAGGCCCGGGCGCAGGCGATCTTCGAAGCCGCGGATGCTTTCCGGATCGAGGTGAATCTTCACCGGCACGCGTTGCACGACCTTGGTGAAGTTGCCGGTGGCGTTGTCCGCCGGGAGCATGGCGAATTGCGCGCCGCTGGCTGGGGAGAAGCTCTCGACGGTGCCGCTGAATTCGTGTCCGGGCAGGGCGTCGACCGTGATATCCGCCTTCTGGCCGACGCGCATTTTTGCGAGCTGCGTTTCCTTGAAATTCGCCTCGATCCACACCTCGGGTTCCACCACGGAGATGAGCGTCTGGCCGGGCTGCACGTAGGCGCCGACTTCCACGCTGCGCTTGCTGGTGTGGCCGGCAGCGGGCGCGACGATGGTGGTGTAGGAGAGCTGCAGCTTGGCGTTGTCGAGCGAGGTCTGGGAATTGTGGCGCTGCGCCTCCGCAGCGAGCATGCCGGAGTGCATGGCCTGGGCCGTTGCCTTGGCCGAGATGAGGCTGGCGTGGGTGGTGTCGTAGGCGGCCTTCGAGTTGTCGATTTCCTGCTTGGATACGACCCTCGTCTTGGCCAGTTCCTGGACGCGGTTGTAGTCGGCCTCGGCCTTGGTGAATTGCGCCTGGGCGGAGTCGATCTTCGCCTTGGCGTCGCCGATCTCTGCTGTGGCGAGATCGATCATCGCGTTGGACTGTTCGAGTTGGGCCTCGGACTGCGCGACCTTCGACTGGTTGTCGCGCGGGTCGAGCTTGAAGAGCACGTCGCCGGCTTTCACGTCCTTGTTTTGCTCGACTAGCACCTCTTTGATCGTGCCGCCGATGTGAGGCGTGACCTGGTGCACGTAGCCGGTGATGTAGGCGTCATCCGTCTCCGCGTGGGTCAGCATATGGCTGACATAACGCACAGCCCAAAGCAGGCCGGCGGCGATCAGAGCGATGATGATGATCTGGCGGAGCGGGCTGCGCCGCGGCGTGCGCGTTTCAGGAATATCGACCATGGCTTCCGGGTCGAGGGCGGAAGCGGTTTCGCTGTCGAGAGTGGCGGTTTTGGCGATTGGACTCATGGCTGGAAAACGGAGGGCAGATACTGGTTACAAATACTGGTCAGTGGGCATCGGAGGCAGCGGCCTTGTTGCTACTGCTGCCGAGCAAAAGCACCAGCGGCAGGGTGACGAGGAAGGCGATGCCGACATAGCTGAAGAGGTCGTCGAAAGACTTGAGGGCGGCCTGGCCGTTGAGGATCTGGTCAATGGCACTGAAGGCGCGAAATTTGGCATCGTGCGCGCTGGAGCCGAGCTTTTGGAAGAAGGCCGTGAGGGCATCCACGCGGTGCATCGCTTCGTGGCTCAGGGGCGTGATGCGCTCCACGAGTGCCGCGCGATGCGTCGCCTCGCGGCGCGAGAGCATGGTGGTGAGGATGGCGATACCGAGACTGCCCCCGAGCTGACGGGTGAGATTGTAGAAACCGGACGCGGCGGGCACCTCGTGCTTCGGCAGCGAGCCGAGCGTGGCAATACTGAGCGGCAGGAACATCATCGCACTGCCGAGGCCGCGAAAGACGAGCGGCCAGAAAAGATCGCTGGCGCCGGTGTCGGGATTGATGGAGGCGAGCGAAAACATCACGCCGGTCGTGACGATGCTGCCGGCGGCGATGAGCACGCGCGGGCCGAAGCGACCGACGAGCTTGCCCGTGATGATCATGGCGACGCCGGAAGCGATGGCACTGGGGATCATCAGCTCGCCCGTCTGCTGGGCGGTGAAGCGCAGATTGTTCTGCGCAAAGATGGGGATGGCGAAGAGGGCGCCGTAGAGTCCGGCACCGAGGATGATCGAGTAGAAACTGCCCGCAGCGACCGAGCGATAGCGCAGCACGCGGAGATCGACTGCCGGATGCTCGACCCGCAATTCCCAAAACACGAAGGCGATGATCGAGAGGACGCTGGTGAACGCCATGGCGACGATGAAGCGCGATTCAAACCAGTCGTCCTGCTGCCCTTCCTCCAGGATCACCTGAAGCGATGCGAGACCCGCGGTCATGAGCCCGATGCCGAGCCAGTCCACCGATTTCGGTTTGCCGTGGCGCGGCTCATCCACGGGCAGGAAGGTCGTGGCGAGGATGACGGCGATAATGCCGAAGGGGATATTGATGAAGAAAATCCAGCGCCAGTTCAGCGCATCTGTGAGATAGCCGCCGAGGGTGGGCCCGATGGCCGGGCCCATGATCACCGCCAGCCCGAAGGCTGCCTGCGCCGCGCCCTGCTCCTCCTTGGAAAAAGTCTGGAAGAGGATCGACTGCGCCTTCCCGAGCATGCTGCCCCCGCCGAGGCCCTGGAGCACGCGGGCGAAGATGAGCATGGGCAGATTCGTGGCCAGCCCGCAGAGGATCGAGGCAAGGACAAAGGCGACGAGCGAGAAGATGAAATAGTTCCGCCGGCCGAAGCGATCGTCGAGCCAGGCCGTGAGCGGGATGATGACGACATTCGCCATACTGTAGCCGGTGATGACCCAGCCGATCTCCGCAAGGGTGGCGCCGAGATTGCCCTGCATGTGGGGCAGCGCGACATTCACGATGCTCACGTCGATGACTTCCAGGATCGCGCCGAGCGCCACGGTGATGGCGATAGCCCACTTGATCCACCCTTGCTCCGCCGCGCGCTGGGCGAGGGGAGAGCTGAACTTGAGATGGGCGAGAGCGGAACTCATGCGGATCTTGCCTTCCTGGCCTTTTCCGGCGCGGGAGATGCGGCGATACCGCGAATGAAGAGATCAACGATCGTGCGGAGATATTCGTCGACGGTGTAGTCGACGTAATCCTTGAAGCTGGTGCGGCGGAGCATGCCGGCAAGCAGCATGGCGGTGAAGGCGTCGACAGCTGGGCCGAGATCGATGTCTTTGCGGACGGAGCCGGCGTTTTGAGCGGCGCGCAGATATTCGATCAGGAGTTCGCGTTTGGCACGACCAGCCTCGCACATGACCATCCGTGCCTGTTCGGGATGCCGCTTTGCCTCGCCAATGATGGTGCGGATGAACGCTTCATTGGTCACCAGCAATTCGTTGTGACGCTGCGCGTAGCGGTAGAGATTGCGTTCCAGGTCCTGCTCGTCGGTTTCCGTGTCGTCCAGCGATTCGCTGAGGGTGGCCAGGACCTGCTCGAAGAGGGCGGCGATGAGCTTTTCCTTGCTGCCGAAGTGGCGAAAGAGAGTGACCTCATTGACGCCGGCGACCTCGGCAATTTCCCGGGTCGTGGCGCCATGGAGCCCTCGTTCGGAGCAGACACGGATGGCGGCATCGATGAGACGCTGACGGGTAGGGCTGGCGAGTTCGGCTTGCATGCAAGTGCTTGCTTGCATCATTCCTCAACATGGAAAATGCGCAACCGATTTATTTTAGGACCTTGAATATTTCAGCGTCCTTGACCCGCTTGCGTCCCCTCTGTTTCCTGAAGCTCGAACTCCCACATGGATATACCCACCCCCGAAGCGCCTTCCACCAAGGTGACTCCCCCGAGCCGCTGGGCCCGCGCGACGGGTGGTGACCGCGAGGCGCTACGTGATCTTGCGGCAAGTTACTGGTATTGCGCCTACATCTGGTGGCGGCGTTCGAGCCTTGATGCCGCGTCAGCAGCGACGGCCACGGTGGCGACTTTTTCCCATCAGCCGGAAGGAGCCCCGGAAGCCGGGGCATCGCACGCCCGCGGGACCCGCATGCGCGAATGGCTCTCGGCACAGCTTGCGGAAATGAAGGAGAAGGGCGTGGAGACGGAAGGCGCGCCGTTCATCGAGATCGATGCCGCCTGGGCCGAGGAGCGCTACGCCAAGGAGCCCGAAGGTGGGCCTGAAGCGGTCTTCCAGCGGCGCTGGGCGCTGACCATGTTGCAGTTCACCTCGGAGGTTTTGACGGCCGAATATGATGCGGCTGGGCAACTGGCGCTGGTGACGGAACTTGCGCCCTTCGTTGGCTTCGAGCGTGACGGCGACGAAGAACGCTACACCGAACTCGCGATGCACCTGAAAGTGACCACCGGCGCGGCGCGCAAGGCGGTCTATGATTTTCGCTATCGCCATCGCGAGATCCTCCGCAGCCTGGTGGGCGATACGGTGATCGATCCGAAGGACATCGACAACGAGATCACCACCATGCTCTGCGCCTGCGACGAAACCGGCGCGGCGGGCGTGGCTGCGGGGCCGTTGCCGACTGCCTTTGGCCAGCTCAAGCCGGACGAATTGCTGGTGCGTGCCATGCGGAGTGTGCGCATGACCGGCGGCAGCGGGTCGGGACTGTGGATCCCGCCGACGGATGAAGAGATCGCGCGCCTGTTTCCGCAATACGAGATGCTCGGCATGATCGGGCGCGGCGGGATGGGTGCGGTTTACAAGGCGCGACAGGTCTCGCTGGATCGCGTAGTGGCGATCAAGCTGCTCCCACTGGAGGTGAGCGTGGACCCGGAGTTTTCCGACCGCTTCGTGCGTGAGGCGCAGACCATGGCGCGGTTGAATCACCCGCACATCATCTCCGTTTACGATTTCGGCAAGACCCTGGAGGGGCACCTTTATTTCGCCATGGAATTCGTCGATGGAGTGAATCTCCACGAGATGATTCACGGGCCAGGCATTCCGCCCGCGCAGGCACTGGAGATCATCGAGGGCGTGTGCGACGCGCTGGAGTATGCGCATGCGAAGGGCGTGGTGCATCGCGACATCAAGCCGGCCAACGTGATGGTGAATACGGAAGGTTGCGTGAAGGTCGCGGACTTCGGCCTGGCCCGGCGGACCGACGCGACCACCAATGCCAAGGGGCGCACCGTCGCCGGCACGGTGCTCGGCACTCCCGACTACATGGCGCCGGAGCAGATGCGCGGCATCGAGGTGGATCATCGCGCGGACGTCTACAGCCTCGGCGTAGTCTTGTACGAAATGCTCTGCAAGGAAGTGCCCCGCGGTTTTTTCGATCCACCCAGCAAGCGTGTCGGCGTGGATACGAGCGTCGATGACGTGGTGAAGAGAGCCATGCAGCAGATGCCGGAGCGGCGCTACCAGCGCACGGCGGAGATGAAGGTCGAAGTGCAGCGGATTCGGAAGACCTCGTTGATGCTTTCGCCCAATGGCTCCAGTGAAATCGGCAATTACTCCTTCATGCCGAAGGTCACGCCGTTGCCCGATAGCGGGGCGAAGACGGTCGCCGGGAATACTGGGATCGAGCCGCAGCCTGTGCAGGAGATGCCTGCGGTGTCGGCCAAGGCTAAAAAGTCGCACGCCGGGCTGTGGGTGGGGCTTTTCATCGTGCTCCTGATCCTCGCGGCGATCGCGTTGGTGTATTCCGGGGTGTGGAAACCCGAAGGATTGCCGAAGTGGGTGCCGCTGCCCGGGAAGTAAGGCAAGTCGCCCCGGTCTCAGATTTCCAAGGCCACAGTTCCCCTTCGCCCCGAAGCTAGTCCCATGAAACTTGAAGGTAAGACAGCACTCGTCACTGGCGGCGACAGGGGCATTGGTAAAGCCATCGCGCTCCGGTTGGCAGAAGAAGGAGCGAATGTGGTGGTGAATTATCGTTCGAGCGAAGACACCGCGCGCGAGACTGTAGCGGAAATCGAGAAAGGCGGTCGGCGGGCTGTGGCCATACAGGCGGACGTCGCCAGGCTGCCGGATATCGATCGGTTGGTCGCAGAGAGCATCGCGGCCTACGGGCAGTTGGACATTTTGGTCAACAACGCCGGCATCGAGAAGCACGCCGCTTTTTGGGAAGTGACGGAGGACGATTACGACACCGTCCTGAATGTGAACTTGAAAGGCGTCTTCTTTACCACGCAGGCCGTGGTGCGTCGCTGGCGCGAACTGCAGCAACCCGGCCGTGTGATCAATATCAGCTCCGTGCACGAGGATCTGGCGTTTCCAAATTTCGCGGCCTACGCCGCATCCAAAGGCGCGTTGCGCATGTTGACCCGCACACTTGCGGTGGAACTCGCACCCATGGGCATCACGGTGAACAATGTTGCCCCCGGTGCGATCGAGACGCCGATTAACCGGAACTTGCTGGCGGACAAAGCCAAGCTCGATGCGCTCATTTCGAAAATCCCGCTGGGCCGCTTGGGGCAACCCTCGGCCGTCGCCGGCGCGGTGGTTTTCTTCGCCTCGGCGGACGGCGATTATGCGACGGGAGAGACCCTGATCGTCGACGGAGGTCTGATCCGCAATTATCACGAACAGTGAGGCGGAGTTGGGCAGACTGAAAGCAGGCTCTTCGGGCGGTTCCGCCCCGCTTCCAGGCGATACGCGGCTCGTGACTTTCTGCCAGCTGACGACACGCGCCAGAGCAGTTCCCTTCGCCCTTTTTCTACCGGGCCAAAAAATCCCTTTCGTCCACGCGCGGGGTGTGGCATAAAACGCGGCTCTTTTCCCCAGACCAAAACAATCCCAGTCCAAGGGCCCCTATGGATAACATCATTGCCAGTCGAGAGCTCCAGGTGGAGCGTAAACACTATTTTATCGAGTTCCGTGAAAATGAGCGCGGTCGCTTTTTGCGCATCACGGAAGAAGCTCACGGCCGGCGCAATACGGTGATCGTCCCCAGCACGGGCCTGAATGAATTTAACGCAGCCGTCGACGCGGTGATCGTCGCGGCCAACGCCTCGAACAACGCCGCGTCCGCCAGCTAGCGGACCGCGACAAAATTCACCACCAACCTCTACATGCCTACCAAAACCAAATCCGTTAAACTCCCGCCTTCGCGGGCCAAAGTCAGCACCAACGGCGCGAAGAGCGCCAAGGCCACCAAGTACGTCTACACGTGGGGTGGCGGCAAGGCTGACGGCGACGGCAGCATGAAGCCCCTCCTCGGCGGCAAGGGCGCGAACCTCGCGGAAATGACCCGCATCGGTCTGCCCGTGCCTCCCGGCTTCACCATCACGACCGACGTTTGCACCTATTTCTACGCCCACAAGCGCACCTACCCCACTGAGCTCCAGAGCCAGATGGAAGCAGGCGTCCGCAACATGGAAAAGATCATGGGCTACAAGTTCGGCGACTCGAAGGGATTCCCCCTCCTCGTGGCCGTCCGCTCCGGCGCCCGCGATTCCATGCCGGGCATGATGGACACCATTCTCAACCTCGGCCTGAACGACCAGACCGTGCTCGCCCTCGTGGCGGCCACGAAGAATGAGCGTTTCGCCTGGGACTGCTACCGCCGCTTCATCCAGATGTATGGCGACGTCGTTCTCGGCGTGCAGAAGCGCGAAGGTGAAGATCACGAGCCCTTCGAAGTCGTGATCGAAGAGTTCAAGCACGAGAAGTATCACAAGGACATCGTCGACTCCGACCTGACCGCCGACGACCAGAAGGAACTCGTCGTTCGCTTCAAGAAGCTCGTCAAAGAGCGCACCGGCAAGGTGTTCCCGAATGATCCGTGGGATCAGCTCCGCGGCGCCGCGGGTGCGGTCTTCGGTTCGTGGATGAACGATCGCGCGATCGTCTACCGCCGCAAGTACAACATTCCCAGCGAGTGGGGCACGGCCGTCAACGTCCAGGCGATGGTCTACGGCAACACCGGCGAAACCTCCGGTTCCGGCGTCGCGTTCACCCGCAACCCGGCCAATGGCGTCAACGAATTCTACGGTGAATTCCTCATCAACGCGCAGGGTGAAGACGTCGTCGCCGGCGTCCGTACGCCCGAGCCCGTGATCAACCTGAAGAAGGAAATGCCGAAGAGCTACGCCGAGCTGCTCAAGGTCCGTGCGACCCTCGAGAAGCACTTCAAGGATGTGCAGGACGTCGAGTTCACCATCCAGGAAGGCAAGCTGTTCATGCTCCAGACGCGTAACGGCAAGCGCACCGCCGCCGCAGCGCTGAAGTTCTCCATCGACATGGTCAAGGAGAAGCTCATCGACTGGGAAACCGCCATCCTGCGCAACCCTGCCGACCAGCTCGAGCAGCTCCTCGCGCCCGACTTCGATCTCGCCGAGCTCAAGAAGGCCAAGATCCTCGCCAGCGGTCTCCCCGCCGGTCCCGGTGCTGCCTCCGGCAAGATCTATCTGAACGCCGATCGCGCCGCTGCCGCGGCCGAGAAGGGAGAAAAAGTTCTTCTCGTTCGCAACGAAACCTCGCCGGAAGATCTCCGCGGCATGATCGCCGCCGAAGGCATCCTCACGGCCAAGGGCGGCGTCTCCTCGCACGCCGCACTCGTTGCCCGCCAGATGGGCAAGGTTTGCATCTGCGGCGCTTCCGCCGTGCAGATCGACTACGACAAGAAGACCGTGACCATCTCCGGCCAGGTCTTCAACGAAGGCGACTTCCTCTCCATCGACGGCACCGCCGGCACCATCTATGGCGGTCAGGTCAAGACCGGCCCGTCGCTGATCGTGGGCGGCATTCTGAATGGCGACAAGGCCGCTCAGAAGACTGAGAAGTTCAAGGGCTTCCAGCAGCTCATGAAGTGGTGCTCGCAGGCCACCCGCCTCGGCGTCCGCACGAATGCCGATAACCCCGAGCAGACCGCCCAGGCCATCGCCTTCGGCGCTACCGGTATCGGCCTCACCCGCACCGAGCACATGTTCTTCGAGGGCGACCGCATCGACGCCGTCCGCGAAATGATCCTCGCCGACACCGAAGAAGGCCGCCGCGCCGCGCTGAAGAAGATCCTTCCCTACCAGAAGGAAGACTTCATCGGCATCTTCAAGGCCCTCAAGGGCTTCCCGGCCACCATCCGCCTGCTCGATCCGCCGCTCCACGAGTTCGTCCCGCACGAAGAGCAGGCCCAGGCCGACCTCGCCAAGAAGCTCGGCATCACGCCGGAGAAGGTCGCCGCTCGCGTCAATGCGCTGCATGAATTCAACCCCATGCTCGGCCACCGCGGCTGCCGCCTCGGCATCGCGTATCCCGAGATCACCGAGACCCAGGCTCGCGCCATCTTCGAGGCCGCTGCTGAAGTCCAGAAGAAGGGCATCAAAGTGAAGCCCGAGGTCATGGTCCCGCTCGTCGGCTTCAAGAAGGAGCTCGATCTGCAGGTTGCCATCATCCATCGCGTCGCTGCCGAAGTGCAGAAGGAAAAGAAGGTCAAGCTGAGCTACCAGGTCGGCACCATGATCGAAGTGCCGCGTGGCGCTCTGACCGCCGACGAAATCGCGCAGACGGCTGAGTTCTTCAGCTTCGGCACGAACGACCTCACCCAGACCGCGCTCGGCATCAGCCGCGACGACATGGGCAACTTCCTCAACGCCTACACCGAGAACGAAATCTTCAAGAAGAACCCGTTCGCCAGCCTCGACCAGACCGGCGTCGGCCAGCTCGTGGAGACCGCCGCGGCCAAGGGCCGCAGCACCCGCCCCGACATCAAGCTCGGCATCTGCGGTGAGCATGGTGGCGATCCGGAGAGCGTGAAGTTCTTCCACCGCGTGGGCCTGAACTACGTGAGCTGCTCGCCCTTCCGCGTGCCCGTCGCCCGCCTCGCCGCCGCCCAGGCCGCGATCGAGGAAAAGCGCGCCGCAAAGAAGAAGTAAGCGCTTAAACCAAAGCTGTAGCGGCGGTCTCCGACCGTCGCTCTTCAAAAACTCAACAAAGCCGTCCCGGGAAACCGGGGCGGCTTTTTGATTTATTGCTGACCGCGAATGGGAGACGGCATGGTGCTTACATCGAGCGTTACGCCTGCATCGATCAATCTCTTCCTACAAAGACCGCTCGTGTCGGGAGAGACGCGAGCATAATGGAGCGGCATGATCACGCCCCCGGTGCCCTGGAAGCGCGTGAATTCCCGAAAGTTGAATCTTTCGTAGAAGCTTCGTGACGCGGGCACTGGAGACAAGGTCACGAACCACTGATCTTCCGGCAGTATTGCAATACGAGCCAGGAGCAGGGCGGTGCCGATGCCCTGCTTGTGATATTCGGGGTGGACCAAGCCAAAGCAAAGGGCCGCTCTCCCGTGTTGTTCGATGATCACAACGCCGCCGCAGCCGCAGAGAACTCCGTCCTTTTCTGCCACGAGGTAGATGGAACGTTCCGATTGCAAGCTCTTCTCAAACTCCGGAAGGACGCCTTCGGGAAACCTGCCCGGTTCGTTGAGGACATAGAATTCGCGACATGCGGCGAAATCGTTCGGTGTATATGAGCGAATGCGCAATGGCTTGATGTGACCGTCGGCAGGATGAAGTGCCAGATCATCAGCGACCTTGGATGTGGAAAATAAACGTCGTAGCCAGCCGAACATTCGAGAACACGAGGGGGAGGGGGGCCGGGCGACACCGCGGCTGCCGTGGTGCTTAGCGAACCGACCACGGAAGGTCAACTAGCGCCTCTTTCCTATTGCGAGCGCAGCCGCTCACGCGTTTGGTGCCGCATGATCATCTCCGATCGTATGAGCGCGCGTATGGATGGGCCGTTTGTCGTTTTCCTCATCGGCATGCGGATCAATCGCCC
>JBGGMZ010000030.1:0-26036 GCA_041287745.1 Chthoniobacter sp.
AAGAAGTTTCCGAATCCCGGCGCGTGGAGTGTTTGAATCAGGAAAGCAAGAAAGCAGGAACAGAAGACGAATCTTTCCTGCTTTCCTGCGTTCCTAATTTGCATCGTTTATCCGGAAGTTACTTTTGGCAGATGCTCTAACACCTCCCATTGCCGAGTTCGCCATTTCCCCGGCTACACCCGCTCCCGCTTCTTCAGCGTGAACCACGCGACGAAGTAGGTGAAGATGCCCCAGCAGAGGCAGCCGATGAGGCCGCGTTTGGCGGGACGGGACTTGGTGAAGACGTCGCCGGTGGAGAATTCGCGATTCGGGTCGAGGTTGCGGTAGGACTGATGGTGATCGCTGATGAGATCGCCGCTGAGCGTTTGCTGCCAGAGGAAGCTGGTGTCCATCACGGTCTGGGCGCAGAAGGTGGGCGTGAGCCGGCTGACGAAGAGCACGGTGTGCTTCATGTCGCTGGAGGCGACGGTGTAGCCGGAGAAGAGAATCTGCGGGATGAGGATGAGCGGGACGAACATCACCGCCTGCATGACGGAGCGCGAAAGTGCGGAGATGGCGGAACCGATGCCCACGCCGGCGATGGCGATGCCGACGAGCGCGCCGAGTTGCAGCAGCACCGAGCCATCCTGCTTGCCTTCCCCGATCATCACGGTGGCGTAGAGCAGCAGAGCCTGCAGGGTGGTGAGCCCGATGAGGAAGATGAATTTGCTGGCGAGGTAGGAGTGCGCGCCGACGCCGACGAGGCGTTCGCGGCGGTAGATGGCGATCTCCTTTACGATCTCCTGCGCGGCATTGCTGGTGCCAAACCACATGGTGGCCAGGTAGGCGAAGAACATGATCAGCGCGCGGTCGTCGCTGACCCACGAGACGAGGGCGGCGATGATGATCGGCTGGCTGACGAGCAGGACGAAGTTGCGCCAATCGGAGCTGAGAATCGTCCACTGGCGGGCGAGCAGGATGGGCAGGGCGAAGGCGCGCCGGGCCGGCTTGGCGGCTCGGGTGGGAGTGGCGGCCGGGGGAGGGGTGTCCTCGACCGGAGCGGGGCGCTGCAGGAAGGCGCTCTGCCATTCCTTGGGCGGACGATCGGCGAGGCGATCGTAGAGGCCGGTGAGCTTTTGCACGCCGAAGTATTCGCGTGCCGCTTGCGATGAACCCTGGAAAGCAAGGACGCCACCGCACAGGACGATGAGTTGGTCCATGAGGTAGGCGTTTTCCATCACGTGCGTGGTGCAGACGATGGTGCAGCCGGTATCCGCGAGGTCGCGCAGCAATTCCATGAGCTGGAATTCCGTCGCTGGATCGAGGCCGGAGCTCGGCTCATCGAGGAAGAGAATGGCGGGCTTGGCGAGGAGCTCGACACCCACGCTCACGCGCTTGCGCTGGCCGCCGGAGAGACGGCTGATCGGCTTGCGCACGTGGGGACGCAGGCCGAGCTGGTCCATGGTCTGCAGCAGCAGCTTGTCGATCTCGCGCGGGGGTGTGCCGGCGGGGAGCCGCAGCCGCGCGCTGTAGCGCAGCGCCTGGTCCACGGTGAGGTCGGCGTGTACGATATCTTCCTGCGGCACGAAGCCGAAGGATTGCACCTCGTGGCCGGAGTAGATGTCCTTGCCATCCACGAGCACGAGGCCGCCATCCGGCGCGCGCAGGCCGCTGAGCGTGGTGAGGAGTGAGGATTTGCCCGCGCCGCTGGGGCCGATGATGCCGACGAAACGCGAGGCCGGAATGGTCAGCGCGATGTCATCGAGAATGGTCAGCGGGCCCGAGCGAAAGAAGACATGGTCCGAGCGGATGGTGCCGCCGGCGGCATTGGCCACGCGATTCAGCGCGTGCCCATCGAACTGAAAACAAAACGGGCCGATCTGCAGGCGATCGCCGATGGTGAGTTCGTGCGTGTCGAAGCGGTGCCCATTGACGAAGGAGCCTCCGGTGCTGTTGAGATCGGTGACCACCATCCCGCCGCGGTCGCCTGGGGCGACGGAGGCGTGCCGGCGCGAGACGCCGGGGTCGTTCAGCATGATGTCGGTGCCTGGGTCGCGGCCGAAGGTCATCGGGCGATCGACCTCCACGCGGTCAGCGGGCTTGCCGAAGACCTGCATCTCGGCATTGGCCGGCGGCGCGGATTTGTCGCGGGTGATCTGCGAAGGGCCGTCGCCGAGACCGAAGACGATCACGGCCGGCCCTATGGCGACCTGATCTCCAGGCTTGAGCGTGAGGGGCGCCTCGATGCGCTGGCCATTTACGCGCGTGCCGCGCACGCTGCCGAGATCCTCGAGCACGCACGTCTTGCCATCCCACGTGAAGCGGCAGTGCTGCCGCGAAATCTCCACGTGACTGAGCTCGAAGTCCGCCTCGGCGGCGCGACCGGCGACGAAGCTGCCCTCGCGGAGCGCAAAGACGCGTCCCGGCAAACCGCTCGTAACCGCGAGATGCGCGCCGCTCATGTGCCGGTCGGAATTACGGCAGGACGGCCCAGATCTCGACGATGCGATTCTTCTCGAGATTCTGTGCGTCGACCAATTTCGAGCCACCCATCCCGACAGTGTGCATCACGTTGATGACCTCGCATTTGTCCTTCATGGCGCGGCGGACGGTATCGGCGCGCGCCTCGGAGATGGCGATATTCTTCTTCGCATCGCCCTTCGGGTCGGCATAGCCGAGGATGACGAAGACCGCCGTGGGGTCGCCGCGCAGGCCGACGATCTCGGGTTTTTCGAGTTCGGTCTTGAGCTGCTGGACATCGGTGGCGCTGAGCTCGGATTTGCCGGAGCTGAAAGGAATGGTGATGATCTTGCCCATCTTGCGCGCCTTCTCCACGGCCATGTAGAGCTTGTCTTTGTTGCCGCCGGAAACGTTCGGCATCTGGTCGACGCGGGTCAGCACCTCGGCCTTCACGGTCTTGTTTTCCCCCTTGGTGACGTCCATCTCGATGCGCTGCGGCGAGGTGACGAATTTCGGCGGCTCGCTGACGGGAGCTGTGGGGGTGTTGTCCACCGGGGCGGTCGTGGGCGGGTTATCCGTCGTGGGAGTATTATTGTTGTCTGCGGGCGGTTGTTCGGCTGGCGGACGCTCGCCGGCCTCGTGGTGGCCCTTGCCCTTGGAGAGCATGCCGCGCAGCGGCGGGAAGACGGCGACGGCCACACCGGCCAGCACCACGATTCCAACCAATCCGTAGACGTAGCGCATCCAAACGGCAGCCGGCGACTTCACCTCGACAAGAGGTTTGCCGCATTCGGCGCAGATGAATGGCTGATCTTTTTCAACCTCCGTCTCCTCACCGCGATAGGCGAGCAGGCAGCCGGAAAGGTTCTGGCATTTCCCAAAACGTGACATAGGGGCCACTTATATGATGCGTCTTTTCAGGGCCGCGAGCAAATTTTCCCCTGCCCACGCAGTCAGGTCCGGCGCAAGGGGCGATTCCCAAGCGAGTCCGGCGTCCGGAAGGCGCAGGATGGTGGAGTGCAAAGCGTGCCGCGGGAGCAGCAGGCGGGAGCCCAATTCCGGGGTCCAGCCGGTACGGATAAACTCCAGATAGCACTGCTCGTCCGGCCCATAAATCTTGTCGCCCACCACGGGATAGCCGGCATGGGCCAGATGGACGCGGATCTGGTGCATGCGGCCGGTCTCAGGGAAGGCGCGCACGAGGGCGAAGCGGTAACCATTGGTCGTCTCCAGGGTAAAGGTGGTCTCCAGCCGAAACCGCGTGCGAGCCGTGGCGCCATCCGGATGGACTGTCTGCTTCAGGTGAATCGGAGAGGGACCTCGCTCGCCCTGTCGCAGGATCGGGGCGTCGATGGTGAAGGCATCGCTTTCCGGCCAGCCCCACACGAGCGCCAGATACTCCTTTTCCACCCGCCGCCCTTGCATCTGCAGGTGCAAGTCACGGGCGGCGGCGCGATGCTTCGCGACCAGGGTGAGCCCGCTCGTTTCGCGGTCGAGCCGATTGATGATCGACACCTGCCCGCCATTTGCCAGTTCGTAGGCCAGCAATCCCCGCAACCCATCCCACAGGGTCGGCCGGCCGTTCGGCTTGCTGGGATGCGCCTCCATGAAAGGCGGCTTATCCACCACCAGCCAGTCGGCGGATTCGTCGATGATGGTAAAGCGGGGCGGATCTTTGGGCTGAGGAATGAAGGCCACAGGGGTTCGGTCTGGACGAATCTCGGCATTTCGGGCACCTGCATCAATCCCTGCGACGAAATAATGTCGCCGACGAGATTCACCCCGTGATCCACATCCGCCACGTCACCCGCCGCTATTCCGCCGCTGTCACGGCGCTGGACGATATCTCGATCGAGATCGCGGCGGGGGAGTTCGTGGCCATCACCGGGCCGAGCGGCTGCGGAAAGAGCACGCTCATGCACCTCATCGGCGGGCTGGATACGCCCACCTCGGGCGAAATCATCGTGGATGGCCTGCCGCTGCATGGCGCCACTGACTCGGATCTCACCGCCTATCGCCGCACGAAGATCGGCATCGTCTTCCAGTTCTTTCATCTGCTGCCGACCATGACGGTCACCGAAAATGTCTGCCTGCCCCTGCTGCTGCGCGGCGATTCCTACCCCTCGGCCCGGGCCAAGGCGGACGAGATCATCGCCCTCGTCGGCCTGAGCGACCGTGCGGCACATGGTATGCACCAACTGAGCGGCGGCCAGCTCCAGCGTACGGCCATCGCCCGGGCCCTGGTCCACGATCCCGCCGTGCTCCTGGCCGATGAACCCACCGGAAACCTCGATTCCGCCAATGCCGGCCAGATCATGGACCTGCTGCAAAAGATTTCTTCTCAGCGCCGGACGCCAGTGCTAGTCGTCACGCACAGCGAAGAGATCGCACGGCAAGCCGCGCGATGCATCCGTCTGCGCGACGGGAAAATTCACCACCACCCATGAACGATACCAGCGACATCCGGAGCAAACTGAAAGACAATGCTCTTTTCGCCGAGTTCACCGCCCTCGAACTGGGCGAATTGCTCGACCTGCTCGACCAGGTCAACGTGAAGGATGGCGACGTCGTGGTGAGGCAGGACGAACCCGGCGACTGCATGTATATCGTGGTCGATGGCCAGGTCCGTGTCATCCATCATCGCAGTGGGCGCGAGATCGCACTGGCCACCTTGCGGACCGGTGATTTCTTCGGTGAAATCGCCCTCGTCGATAGCGGCCCGCGTTCGGCCGACGTCATCGCGCAAGGCAATGGGATGCTGCTCAAGATCACCCAGGCTTCCATCTCCGCCCTGGCCGGTGTGTATCCTACGGCTGCCTTCAAGTTTCTCATCGGGATCGGCCGCATTTTGGTCAGCCGTCTGCGCACGAGCAACCAGCGTTACGTCGATTCGTTGCTCTTCCCCGTCGAGGGCAAGGATTGAACATTCGGGCACAAGGGGCTTGTCGGCGGGGACTTTGTCGTCCATATACGACCCCCTTCTTTTCACCGACCGAATGAGTTCTTTGCAAACGACCCTCGCCAAATCCGCCAGCATCAGCGGCTCTTCCCTGCACACCGGCGAGAAAGTAACCCTCACCCTGCACCCGGCGCCTCCCGGGCATGGCCGTAAGTTCAAACGCAAGGACCTTGCGGATGAGCCGATCATCGAAGCCAAGGTCGAGAACGTGAAGACCGTGGAGCGCTCCACCACCCTCGCCGAGGGCAGCGTGAAAGTGCACACCGTGGAGCACGTGCTCTCCGCCCTCTCCGGCATGGGCGTGGATAATGCGCTCATCGAGATGGACGCAAATGAGCCGCCGATCGGCGATGGCAGCAGCCAGCCGTACGTCGAGCTCATCAAGAAGGCCGGCATCGTCGAGCAGCCTGCGCCACGCCCGGAATTCCACGTCTCGGAAATTGTCCACATCGAGACCAAGGCCGGCTCGCTCATGACGATCGTGCCGGATACCGCTTTCCGCGTTTCCTGCACCCAGGTCGGCCCCGATGGCCGTTTCACCCAATTTTATTCCACCGAGATTACGCCCGCGATTTACGAGAAGGAAATCGCCCCGGCCCGCACCTTCGTCTATTACGAAGACGTGAAGCCCCTCATGGACAAGGGTCTCATCAAGGGAGGCAGCCTGGAAAATGCCGTGGTCGTCCAGGGCGAATCCGTGCACAGCAAGGAGCCGCTGCGCTTCAAGGAAGAATTCGCCCGGCACAAGATTCTAGACATCGTCGGCGACCTCGCGCTGTTCGGCCGGCCGATCAAGGGCCACGTCATCGCGGTGAAGCCTGGCCATGGGGCCAATACCGACCTCGCTCGCGCGCTTTCCAAGCAACTGGCGCGAACGATGGCGCTGGTGCCCCCGATGGTCACCCCGAAGGGCGGCGACGTGCTCGACGTCTCGGACGTGATGAAGGTGCTGCCGCACCGCTATCCGTTCCTCATGATCGATCGCGTGGTGCAGCTCAGTGAGAAGCATTGCACCGCCATCAAGTCGGTGTCCGTGAATGAGCCCTTCTTCCAAGGCCACTTCCCCGGGCATCCGGTCATGCCCGGCGTGCTCCAGGTCGAAGCCATGGCGCAGGCGGCCAGCATTCTCCTTTTCAAGAGCCTCAACGTGACCGGAAAGATCGGTTACTTCATGAGTGCGGACGAAGTGAAATTCCGCAAGCCGGTGGTGCCCGGCGACACGCTCTTCATCGAAACCGATCTTTTGGTGCAGAAGCGTGCGATTATGAAAGCGCGCGGTCGTTGCCTGGTGAATGGCGAAGTGGTCTCGGAGGCAGAGATGATGTTCGGCATTGTCGATTCGTGAGCTCGCGGATTCATCCCACTGCAGTCATCGATCCTACCGCGCAGATCGGCGAAGGCTGCGAAATTGGGCCGTATTGCGTCATCGGAGCGAATGTTGAGATCGGTCCGGATTGCTGGCTGCAGCATCACGTGAGCGTGAGCGGCCCGAGCAAGATCGGTCGCGGCAATCGCTTCTTCGCCTTCAGTTCCATCGGCCAGCAGACTCAGGATCTGAAGTACGACGGCGAGCCCACCTACCTCGCCGTCGGCGATGACAATACCTTTCGCGAATTCGTCACCGTGCATCGCGGCACCGGCAAGGGCACGGTCACCCGCATCGGCAATAGCGGCAACTTTCTCGCCTACTCGCACATCGCGCACGATTGCATCGTGGGCAATCACGTCATCTTTTCCAATAACGGCACCCTCGCCGGCCACGTGGAAGTGGGCGACTACGCCATCATTGGCGGCCTCACTGCGGTCCACCAGTTCTGCCGCATCGGCGCCTATGCCCTCACGGGTGGCTGCTCGAAGATCGTGCAGGACGTGCCGCCCTTCATGATCGCCGACGGCAACCCGGCCAAGGTCCGCAGCTACAACAAAGTGGCCCTCGAGCGGCACGGCTTCGCCGAGCCATCGCACCGCGCCATCAAGGAAGCCTACCGGCTCATCTACCGCTCCGCGCTGAACCTGCAGCAAGCCATCGATCAAATCCGCAGCGACCTCCCGGAGACACCGGAAGTCGCACAGCTGATCGCCTTCGTCACCAACAGCCCGCGGGGGATTATCAAGTAAGGGGGGCGTTTTCGGTTGGAAACGACGGGTTCTGTGCCGTCGCGAACCTGCGTCCTACATCGCCTCTCCATCGAGCCACTTCCGCGCGCGATCCCAGGCGCGCTCGGCGGTCGCAAATTGGAGTGCGCCTTCTTTCACATGGCGGGCGAGCGTCTCGAGATTGGTCGTGAGGATATCCCAACTCGGCGAGAGCACGATGTCGGTGCGGATCGCCAACGCCAGGTGCGTGAGCTCCGCTGGGTTCATCAAGGTCAGTTCCAGTGCGCTCTCAAAGATGGCCGGTGGCGCCCAGGCGCTAAGATGTCCGCCGGGGTGAGCGGTTTGCGGGAGGAAGACAACTCCATTCCGTAGCGACGGATCCGGCTTGCGAAAGTCCTCCGCCGACGGCCGGTAGGCGCGATTGGGAACGCTTGTCGTGTCGGGGATGCTACCCGTGTCCAACTCGTGGTGCACCAGTCGTTCCTCGCCTGGCATCTGCTCGAGAGAAAGGTCAATCTTTACACCCATCTGGTTGAGCTTCTGCACCACCGCGTTGTTCATGAAACGGTCGCCGCTGCTGTGGGTCACCGACGCTTTGCCAAAGTGGTTGCGGTAGGTGTCGCACGCCACTTGGATACAATGGTTGATCCACTCGTCGTTTCCGTGATCCTGCATCCAGCGCCCTTGCGATTCCGCCCAGCGCCACGGGTGCACGTGCAGACCGATTTCGTCCCCTGCGGCGATGGCCGTGCGCAACTCCTCGGCGAAGTGATGGAAGGCGTAACCCGTGTCGCCATTAATGCCTTCAATCTGAGGATCGGCCCGGACAAGCCAGGTGAAGACCAAGGGATCTCCGCGGCCGGCGAGGGCGTTAATCCGCGCACGCAGGTCAGGCAATCTCTTGAAAAACTCGGCCGCGCTTTTCCACGATGGATCTTGAATGTCCACCTCCCGTTGGTCGGGTTCCAAGTCCACAGCGAAGACCAGCGGAAGAGGCATGCGTGAACGGTTTGGTACAGAGCCGCCAGCAAGCAGCATCTGGCGTGCGCTCTTCAGTTCCTCCAGCAGTCTCAGAAAGGAGTGATCGGCCAGATTTCTTTCCGAGCGCATCGTGGCGATGGCCCGGGCGCGCGATTCGCACAGCTTTTCCACTTCCTTGAGTTGCTCGACCTCCGTGCGGCGGATCTCGCAGATGCGCTCCACTTCGCGCACATGCGAGAGAAGTGATTCCATTTCCCGGCGGAGCTCGGTCATCTGCGCATCATGATCCTGGCGGAGTCCTGCGAGCTTGGCGTCGTACTCCTGACGCAGCCCGGCAAGTTGCGCGTCATGATCCTGATGAAAGGCTACGAGTTGGGTGTCATGATTCTGGCGCACTCCGCTGAGCTGGGTGTCATGGTCCCGGCGAATCCTGACGATGTGGGCGTCGGCGCGACTGCGGAAAACGAGAGGAAACTTCATGAAAAGCAGTGGTAGCCGGATGGTACAGCGCCCATCTGGGCTGCCGATGTATAGGAGCGCGGTTTCCTTAATTCAACGGTAACTGGAATGCCGGGGCATGCTCCTTCCTAGCTCGCACTGCGGGGAAGGCTTGAGTCGACGGCCCCCTTGCCACTAGCAATGCGGCTCCACCTGCATGAATCCTCCGCTCAATCCCTCGTCCATCCTGCAAACCGCCTTTGGCTTTTGGAATTCCAAGGTTCTGCTCACTGCGGTCGAATTCGGTGTTTTCACCAAGCTCGCCGGGCGCAATCTCACCGGCGCGGAATTGGGTGCGGAACTGCAATTGCACCCGCGCGCCATTGCGGATTTCTTCGATGCCCTCGTGGCCATGAAGTTTCTCGATCGGGCAGGGGACGGTCTGGAAGCAAAGTATTTCAACACGCCGGAAGGCGCCTTGTTCCTCGATGAAGCGAGCCCGCGTTACGTCGGCGGCATTCTCATCATGCTCAATGCGCGGCTCTTCAAGTTCTGGAACGATCTGCCGGAGGCACTGCGCACGGGGCGTCCGCAAAACGAGATCAAGCACGGCCAGAAAGGAATGTTCGAAGTGCTCTACTCGGACCTCCCTCGACTGGAGCAATTCATGGGCGCAATGACCGGCCTCTCGCGTGCCAACTTCGAAGCCTTCGCGGCGAAATTCGACTTCGCGCAATTCAAGACGCTTTGCGATGTGGGCGGCGCGACCGGTTTGCTCAGCATTGAGGCGGCGAAGCAGCATCCGCACTTGCAATGCATCAGCTTCGACCTGCCCGAGGTCGAGCCGATTGCGAAGAAATACATCGCCTCGGCAGGACTGGAAAACCGCGTGCGCACGGCTGCCGGCGACTTCTTCCGGGACCCGCTGCCCAAGGCGGACATCATCACCATGGGCATGATCCTGCACGACTGGAACCTGGAGAAAAAGATGCAGCTGATCCGCGCCGCTTACGACGCTCTGCCGCCCGGCGGTGCGCTGGTGGCGATCGAGGCACTCATCGACGATGCCCGACGCGAGAACGTGCAGGGCCTGCTCATGTCGCTCAACATGCTGATCGAGTTCGGCGATGCCTTCGATTACTCCGGCGCGGACTTCCGCCAGTGGTGCAGCGAGGTCGGCTTCCAGCGATTCGAGGTCATTCACCTTGCCGGACCGTCGAGCGCGGCGGTGGCGTATAAGTAGGGCCGGGAAAAGGTGAGTGAAATCCTAGCGAGCCTTCCTTGGAAATGGTGAGTTGGCACTGTTGGAAGGGGCGAGTTGGCGCTGGCCCGCTTCGAACGCCAACGGCGTTCAATCATCCAGCCCAGGGTTGCGAGGAACGAGCTACCCTGGGTTTGCCGTCCGAACGCGGCCAACCCTGAAAGGGTTGAACCACCACGCACATCGAGGAGTCGAAATTCAACCCCTTCAGGGTTGGGCGATTTGACAAAGCCACCCGGGGTAGGCGCTCCTTCGTCGCACCAACCCCGGGCTGGAAGATTAAACGCCTTCAGCGTTTCCCAATGCTTCAACGACATTCCGTGGCAGGGCATCCGGTCGGTTGCCTGTCCATCTTTGCGCTTCGCGATTGCAGGGACAGGGAGTAAGCCTAAATGCCTCGGAGACCGAATATGCCGTCCCCCTCCCAGTCATTGTTCGGCGCCATACTGGCGGATGACCGCGCCGCAGCAAAGGCGCTGCTCAAGGCGCACCCGGGTTTATCGGTGAGTGCGGTGCAAACGGAGCCGCGTCTCGATACCGGAATCGCCCACTGGATCTATGTAGGCGATACAGCCTTGCACATCGCCGCCGCCGGCTATCGAGTGGAGATCGCGAAGATGCTGCTGGCCGATGGCGCGGACCCGAACGCAGCGAAGAACCACCGCCGCAGCCAGCCGTTGCACTACGCTGCCGATGGTTACCTGGAGAATCCGCATTGGGATCCCAAACGCCAGGTGGCCATGATCCAACTGCTGCTCGAAGCCGGTGCGAACCTGCACGCGCAGGACAAGAATGGGGCCACGCCGCTCCACCGTGCTGTGCGCACACGCTGCGCCGACGCAGTGGCGTGTCTGCTCGATGCGGGTGCCGATGCGGCCATGCACAACAAACCCGGTTCCACTCCATTCCATCTCGCGGTCCAAAATACCGGTCGCGGCGGGAGCGGCGCCGACCGGGCAAAGACGGCGCAACGAGAGATCATCGAGATATTTTTGAAAAGAGGCGTCAGCCCGAACCTAAAAGACCAGAAGGGGAAAACCGTGCTGCAATGGGCGCGGAGTGACGCGATTCGGGAGATGCTTGTGGGTGGCCGTCCTTAGAGCAGTTTCGGTTTAGTGAGTCGCACGCCCCGCGCGATAGCGTGTTCCAAAAAATGCCCGTCATCCTGAGAGTAGCGGGGAATCATGGGCGGAGCCGAAGGAACTCTGACTTCTGCGGGTTCTCGCGCGGAGCCGACACCCGGTGTCGGAGAACAGGCGCTTTCTTCGGATGCACGTCTGAAGGCGAAAGATATGTTGCTTCAGGATGCACGCTTGGCTCCGGCAAAGACCCGCAGATATTTGAGGTCCTTCGGCTCCGCCCATGATTCCCCGCTACGCTCAGGATGACCTTTTTTGGAACACGCTAGCGCGAGAGACGTGCGCCCAACTCAATTGAAACTGCTTAGCCGCTGTGGGCGATGAACTCGGATTGAACCTCTTAAAGAGGCCACGCCGTCCTTACACCACGCGGGGTCGCCGACGCCTCGTGCCAGCCAGCAACAGTGCGCCCAAGCCGCAGCAGAGAGCGCTGGCCGGCTCGGGGACACTGGCAGTGGCACTGCTCACCACCACTCCACTGATCCCGGGAGAGGGAGGGCCGCTGGTGATCTGGTAAGTCAAGGTGATCACACCAGAGGCATTTGGCTTCAATGTCTGACTGAAGTCGTAAAAGTTGCCGTCGCCCAGTTGCTGCGCACCGCTCATGACATCGGTGATCGTACTCGCACCCGTCGCCGTCACATTCATCGTCCGGGCGGAATAGTTCACCTGGAGACCGGAAAGGCTGTCGATCTGGTAAGTCGTCGTCGGATCGAGACCGAAAATGGTCAGCGTGAGTGTGCCCGTCCCCGTATAGGTCTGATGACTCGCGATACTACTCAGCGCAATGTCATTGGCACTGCTTCCGGAGACAGCCATGCCGGTCGTGTAGGTATAGAGGGGCCCCGAATAACCGAGAGTGAAGTTCGAGTTGGAGGTCAGGAAATTCACCCCTTGAACCGTCTGGGCGGAGGTGCCGCCATACACGACGGCGGCGTAGATGAGCGGTAGCGGCGCAAACCCTTCTCCGGCGTCTCCTCCCGTAACGATATTGATGGAAGCGTGAGCAGACACAGCGCCGACGAGCGCCAAAGCCAAGGCACGAAGGAAAATTTTCATCGAGACGGATAAACACCAGGAACGCGCCAAACGGCAAATGCGCAAACCTAGTACAAACACTAGGGCTTTGCTCACACCAGAGGCGTCCGCGCCGGCACATTCCTCAATCGGATCGACTCGACAGCCCGCCCATTTCTGCGAGACTCGGTGGAGCTCCCCTCTTGCTTTGATGGATCCCATGAAACGTCTTTCTCTCTTGCTACTGGTGCTGTTGCCGATGCTCGCGTTTGGCGAGGATATCAAGCGAGCCGATGGGACGGTGCTGAAGGCAACGATCGTGCGCGCTGAGCCGGATGGGTTGATCGTGCAGACGGATGCGGGGGTGGAGAAAATCGACTTTGCCTTCCTGGCGACAGAGGTGCAAAAGCGCTTCAACTATGACCCGGCAAAGGCGCAGGCGTATCGTGCCACCCAGGTAACAGCGCGGCAGCAGCAGATCACTCAACAAGTGGCGCAACAACTCGCTGCGGTGCGGGCGCAAGCCGCCGCGGTGGCGGAAAAGCAGAGCCAGCAACCTTCGCCGGAGGAGGCCGCGCGCCGCCTGATGGTGGAGAAAAGCGTGATGTTTGTGACTGCCTCCATCGACCAAGGCACGACCAAGGGCTGCCGGGCGAGTCTCTCGGTGCAGAATGGTCGCGCAGCGGCGACGATGCTGGGGAGAGATACACGGACGACGACTTCGCTCGGGCAGGGCTTCATCTACGGGCTCGAGGCCGCGTCGGGCGAGACGTGGCAGGGCAAGGTGTATCCGGCGGGATATTACCACTACGCAAATTCTTTGGGCGAAGAAGACACTATCCGCGCCTACGCCACGACGCTCGAGGAGGCGATCGCGCACGGCGCCACCGGTGCAGGGCCGACAGTTCCCTCGACGGATCCCTCGAGCCAGCGGCAATTGCCGGGTGGCCTGCGCGGAGGGACGATGCTGGACAAGTAGCGTCGAAAACCACGTGCGCGGGGGCGCGCAATTCGCACTGAGCTCAGTCCCATGGAATGTGCTTCAGATTCACCGTGATCTCCACATTGCAGCTTGCTAACGCCCTGTAGGGTCGTTACGCATTGGGACCATCATGGGCGAACGCCTTACGGTTTTAAATGACGATCGCCTGGGGCATCTGCGAAGCATTGTCCGGAGCCGCATACGGGAGCTGGCCGGGCGCGCGGGGACGGATGCATTTGACGAATTTTTTGACTCGCCGATGCGTGCCTTGGTGGAGAATTGCTTCGACCGGATCGGCGCGCACGAGGGCACGGTGTGGCTGCTGGATGAGGCGCGTGCCTATCTGATTCCGCGGTTCAATACCGGGCCGAATGCCGCCAGTTTCGTGGGCCGTTTTCGCCAGAGCGTGCGCGCGGGGATGATCAGCATGATTGTCTCCACGGAACTGCCGCTGTGTGAGAACGAAGTCAGCAAGAGCAAGCAGCAGGACAAATCGCTCGACCAGAAGCTCGGCTTGCAGACATGTGCCATGCTGGCCACGCCGCTGTATTTCGCCGGCGAATTGCGCGGAGTGATTTCCGCGGTGCAATTGCGTGCGCCGGTTGCAGGCGAAGCGGAGCCGCCAGGATTTTCACCGCAGCATCTCGAGACGCTGCAACTTACGGCCTCCTTGCTGGGCCGTCTCATCGAGCAGCAACTCCTGTCTCTTTCAATCGGTCTCGAAGATATGACATGAAGTGCTGGATCTCGCCGGAGGAGGCGGCCGCCGCCCTGCGCCGTGGACGCGGTCGCGGTGTGCGCATTGCCGTGCTCGACTCGGGGATCGAGACGGCGCACCCGGCATTCCAGGGACGGACCTTGTGCGACGACCTCGCGATCGTGGAAGACGGGCATCGGCTGAAAGTGGTGCCCGGCGAGGGACGCGATCTTTTCGGCCACGGCACGGCCGTGGCGGGGATCATCCAGGAAATGGCGCCCGAGGCGGAGATCGGAAGCATTCGCGTGCTGGGCGAATCGCTTTCGGCGCGGACCGCGATCATCCTCGAGGGTGCACGGCAGGCGATTGAGCGCGGATATCACATTCTCAACTGCAGCCTCGGCTGCGGGGTGCAGGAGCACGTGCTGAAATACAAGGCATGGGTGGACGAAGCCTACCTGCGCGGGGTGCACGTGGTGGCGGCGTGTAACAATGCGGACTACGGCCGCCCTGAATGGCCGGCATTCTTTACCTCCGTGCTGACCGTGAACATGGCGCGCACGGACGATAACCTGGGAATCTTTTACAAGCCGGGTCATCTCGTCGAATTTGCCGCACGTGGTGTGGATGTGGATGTGCCGTGGGCCGGCGGCGGGCGGAAAAAAGTGACGGGCAGCAGCTTCGCCGCGCCGCGGGTGACGGGCATGCTGGCGTGCCTGCTCAGCGAGATTCCAGCTCTGGATCCGCTCCAGACGAAGGCGTTGTTTCAGCGGTTCGCGTTGCCGTGGAGCAAGGAGATTCGCGCCGGGAATGAGCGATAGGACCTATACGACATATAGGACCTATCGGTCCTCTCACGGCTTCGGTAGCGGACTATCCAGGGGCAACTCGCCGCGTAGCATCTTCGTCCCGGCGCCGGTGAGTCGCAGATAGTAATCCGAGGGCAAGCCCTCGTAGGTCACAAACGGTGCTTCGCTTTCGGGCGGCACGTCGTTGGTGCATTTGAAGATAGCGGTGCCTTCGTCCACTTCGTCGAACATGGCGACATACAGCATGGTGGCGCCGGCGGCTTTGGCCTCATGGAACTGGCGCCAGAAAAACTCGCCGCGCCGACGCGGGATGGCGCTGGTCTTCTGCCCATACATATTCTGCCAGGAAAAACCGGGGAAGAGGACGGGCAGATAGTCCAGGTGATACTCGGTGCACCAGGCGAGGTCGGGCTTGATCTGCTTCTCAGCGTACTTCGCCGCGTTCTCCGGCGAGTTGTAGCGCCCGACTGTCCATGGGCTGACGATGTCCGCCAGGGCGATGACTTCGTGGAGCGCAGGATCGGGGACGGAGTCGTTCTTGAGTTCGCGCCAGTAGGTGGGAACGCCGAGCATGACGGTACAGCCATCGCTCTTGAGGAACTCGATGAGCTTGCGGCATTCCTCGAGAGTGTAGGCGCGCTTGTCATTGAAGCCGATGCCCCAGACGGCGACGACCGGCTTGCCGCGATGACGCAGGTAGGCGGGATCTTCGCCCATCTTCATGCGCGTGTGGAGCTGGCGCCAGTCGTCGATGACGTCATCCATTTTACCTGCGCCGAGGCCGGAGAGATCATACATGACGGCGTAGGTGCGGCCGTTGCGGTTGGCGCCTTCGCGGCAGTGCGCGAGCACGGCGTTGTTTTGCCGATGGAAATCCGGCGAGCGAGCGCCGGCGACGAAGCGCTGGACGAAGACGCCATCGATGCCGTAGTCGCGCATCCACTGGAAATGGCGCGAGACGGTGGCCTGTTTGTAAGAACTGAAGACCTGCGCGACGGAGCCGTCGGTGTGATGAAAGGCGGTGTCGAAGCGTTCGTCCGGCCCGAGCTCGGACATATCCGGCCAGAGGTCGACTTTCACGTTTGAGGGAGAGGGCAGGCCACGGCCTTTCACCCAATGGACCCACCCGCGATTGGCGCCGTCGCCTTCGCAGTTGAACCAACCCTGGTAACCGCACATGACCTTGCCGGTGAGCGTGCTCGTATCGACGCCGCGCACGGATTTACCGGTGTAGGGCGCCATGGTGGCCGCGAGCACTTCTTCGCGGGTCTGTGCCGGAGCCGCCGTGAGGTGGGTCGCCGCCAGGGCGATCAGAGCGAAGGTCGCGGCGAGGCGCGAAATCATTCCCGCTCTCACTGTGCCCACTCCACCTTGCCTGTGTGCAGATCGTAGTAGCCCTCGACGACGCGCACCTGCGCGGCGAGGTTGCCCAACTGCGCTTTCTGGCGAATTTTCGCCGCGACCCGCGCGTCATTTTCGTGAATCGCATTGGCCAGCGGGTCGCCGGGGTGACCTTTCGATGCGCGCACCGCGGGCTCGATGGCGTGGACGAGTGCGTGAACGTGCCCGGGCGCGTTACCGCCGGCGAGCGCGGCCTGCACGGCCCCGCATTGCTGGTGCCCGAGCACCACGATGAGCCGGGCGCCAAGGTGCTCGACGGCGTATTCAATGCTGCCTAGCGCGTAGTCATCGACAAGATTCCCGGCGGTGCGGACCACGAAGAGATCGCCGAGATTTTGATCGAAGACGATTTCCGGCGAAGTGCGCGAGTCGGCGCAACCAACGACGATGGCAAAGGGATGCTGGCCATTCGCCGTCTCGGCGCGCCGCGCGGCGACGGGTTTTCCTCCGCTCACGGAAGCAGCGACGAAGCGGTGATTGCCCGCTTTCAACCGGGCGAGGGCGGCACTGGGATTGACCGACGGCTCGGCATGATCCGAAGCCGCGAGGGCGAGTACCGGCAGGGCGAGGCAGAGGAGGAGTGAGATTTTTCCGGGCTGGATTTTCATAACGGGAATTACTTCGCGAGTGGAGCGCGACGGTTGACGTTACCAATTCCACGTGGCCAGCCAAGGCCCTTCGCCATTGTATCCACAAAGGCGCACACTATTGCAGTGGACTGCTGGCGAATTACTCCACCCCTGTCGCGGTCGTTACCCCATCGAGGTCACGACCGGTCTTGATGCGCTCGGCGATCCAGCGGATCCACGCGGGGTGCATCTGCAGGAATCGGGAGAGCTCGCGCCGCTCGGCATCATCGCACCGTCCAGCGATGAAACGCTCGATCATCGCCGATTGCTCGACGCGCAGGCCGATCAAGCCGTGCCCCTCCACATCCGGGCCACAGCGCCCGATGAATTCCATCAGCAAAGAAAAATCGTCGCTCATATCTATGGGCTTAGATGCAGAAACAATCATGTCTTGCAGAAAATCTCATCCTTGTCGGGGAAAACCTTACCAATCGGAAGGAATTTGGAGAAAAATGAAGAAAGTCTGCAAGAAGGCTACAAAACCGCATCTGAGATAGTGAAGGCAGTGGGTAGTTGGGAGGAGCCTTCGTAGATAGATAGCGCCCGCCGGGCGTGTGGGAGTGGGGGATACGGAGAGCGGGTGCCGCGAGGAAACGTGGAGGGCGGTGGAAAGTGGGTGGGGTGAGGTTGGCGGGCGCTGTCTATCGCGGGACGAAGGGGCGGGGAAACCCGCCTCTTTCAAGAATATGCGCAGTTTGCCGTTGAAATTCCTCGCTGCGCTTTTCACGATCCAGCGCGATGCTTGATGTCCTACCTTTTCCCGACGATTTTCTGCTCGCGCAGAAGTGTCTGGATGGCGACCCCTTGGCGATTCGGAGCTTGGAAGACACCTACGAAAAAGTCATCGCCGGATATCTCAAGCATGCTGGTGCGACCGACGATGAGGCCGCCGAGTTGGCCAGTCGTCTGTGGGCAGATATCCTGGCGGCGCGTCAGGACAGGGCACAGCGTCTGGCGACTTATGGCGGTAACTCCTCGTTGCTGACCTGGCTGAAGGCAGTCGCTTTAAACAATCTAGTCCAACTCAAACGCCATCAAGGTCGCGTGAGGACGTTGGATATGGATGAGCGTTCCCACACGGAGATCGAGACGACCAATCCGTCCGCCACGGTGGTAGAGCTGCCAAATCTCGATGCGGCGCCGCTGCTGGAGATCATGCGCGGGGCAGTGGAGACGGCGTTTCGCTTGTGCAATCCCGAAGCGTTCGTCCTCGTTCAACTGGCGCACGCCAACGGTCTACTCGGGCGCGAGCTCGCTCTTATGTACGGTTGTTCGGAGTCGAAGATCAGCCGCAGTCTCGACGAGGCCCGCAACAGTATCGCCGAGGCGACCCTTGCCTACGTGCGCGCGCGGGATCCTTGGTTGGAACTGAAGTGGGAAGATTTCCTCGAGCTCTGCCGCGTGGCCAGCCCGGCGTGCTTCGGCGTGGAGTAAGTCCTTTCGATCTAGGACGAAAGCGCCGGCTCTTCCAGCCGCACGGGTTCCTCGGAGACCGGCAGCGAAGTGGCGAGGCGCTCTTCGATGCTGGCCGCGATGGCTTTGGCGATCGCGCGCTCACTGCGCGGGAAGAGGAAAATGTATTTCGGCTTTTTCTCGAGGCGATAGAGCACCACGTTTTCGCTCAGGAATTTTGGTTCATGAGCCACCTTGTATCCGGTGAGATCGAGCTCAGTCGCCGCGTGTTTCCAGCCGCGCTTTGCGACAAAGGCAACCTTCGGTCCCGGGCGTTCGGTGGCGACGAGATAACCGAATAGATTGCCTGATAATCCGCGCGAAGAAGTGCTCACGCACCGCACCGCCCAAGCGATGGGGTCTCGTTCGAGATTCACGCTGAAGAAAGCGATGTCGAGCTCGTGTGGCAAATCCTTCGCCAAATCGCGCGCCAGCTTGTCCGACGCCGGCGAGGCGATCTTTTTCCAAATGAGCCAAAGCTGCACCTTGGCCCCGCGCAAAATCTTCGGCCCGAGGTAAAGGATCGCAAGGAGGAGGAGCGAGAAGACGATGAACGCGAGAACGGGATCTTGCTTTATGAGGAAAAGCCCGCCTACCACCGCGGCATCCTCGCTCACGCTCAAGGCGATGTTGGAAAAAGGCTCTGGCGAATGATTCACCACCAGCCGCGTGCCGGCCTTCATCGCATGCGTGGTCAACGTGACGCTGCCGGCTAGAAGTGCGGCCACGACTTCCATGGTCGGATCCAGTTTTCCCAGCACGTGGATGGCCAGGAAGGCGCCGCCAAGCGGCCGGATGAATGTGTGCACGGCATCCCACAGCGAATCGACCCACGGCACCTTATCCGCACAGAATTGCAGCGCATAGAGAACCCCAGCGATGATGATGACCGCCGGGTGCGCGAGGATGGCCAGCTCCGGATAGGTCGTGCTCACGTTGACCCACTGCTGCTGAATCGCGAGCCCGGTAACGAAGACGGTGAGGTAGAGATTCAGGCCCGCTAGCGACGAGAGCCCTAGGGCGACGCCCAGTGTTTGCAGCTCTTGCATGGGCAAACTATTGGCCCGGGCAGGCTTTTTACAAACGGAAAGTCGCTGAGCCGGAGGCGGTCTCTTCGATCACCGGGTTGGTCAGCGCGCCGATGCCCTCGATATCGATCGTCACCTTATCGCCGGCCTGCAGGAGCCGGGGTGGATTGCGAGCCATGCCGACACCCTGAGGTGTGCCGGTGAGGATGACTGTGCCGGGCAGCAGCGTCGTCGATCCGCTGAGAAACTCGATGAGGGTGGCGACGTTGAAGATCATGTCTGCGGTCGAGCTGTCCTGCAGCGTCTCGCCGTTGATGATCGTGCGAATGCGCAAGGCCTGCGGATCGGGAAGCTCATCGCGCGTGACCATGCACGGACCGAGCGGGGCAAATGTGTCGAAGGACTTGCCGCGGCACCACTGCGAGCCGCCGCCTTCGCGCTGCCAGTCGCGCGCGCTCACGTCATTCGCGCAGGTATAGCCGAAGACGTAATCGAGGGCGCGTTCGCGCGGCACATTCTTCGCCCGCTTGCCGATGATCACCGCGAGCTCGCATTCGTAGTCCACCCTCGTGCTGGTCAGCCAGCGCGGAAGCACGATCGGCTCCCCGGGATGCTGGACGGATGCTGGGTTCTTGAAAAAGAGCACCGGATATTGCGGCAATGGCGCATTTGTCTCGGCGGCGTGCTGGCGGTAATTGAGGCCGATGCAAAGGATCGCGGTGGGATCGAGCGGCGCGAGTACGCGGGCGACAGGCGCGGTTTCACCGGTGGGCTCGAGGGAGTCAAAGAGCGTGCCGCGAAGCTTCGTGGCGGTGCCATCGGCGTGCTCCTGCGCGAGGCCGATTTCGCCTTGGGGGGATTGGTAGCGGATGATTTTCACGAGATGGAAAGTGAGGGATCGGGGGAGAGGGATTCTTGATGTTTCGCTTCCGACCGCGAGCAATTAATCAATTGCCACCATCCTCCAGCGCCATGTCCACGGGACCGAAGAGATAGGCGTCCTGCGCGGTGAAGTGCCACCATTCGTCGCGAATGCCGTTAAAGCCCGCATTGATCATCGCGTTGCGCAGTACGCGCATGCGGGCCGTGATGCCTCCATCGTCGCCCACATAGACGGATTTGGCAGCCACGGTGAAGTCATCGAAATCCGAGGCCATTTTCTGCTCGCGACCTGCCAGGTCTACCAGTGTCACATCCACCGAGGTACCCCATGTGTGATACGAGCCGCCCCGAGCGGGATTGGCCAGATGCTCTGGATCTGGAGCGGCCTTCCACAAAACATCCTGCGCCCATGCAGGCCGATATGCGTCCCAAATTTTCAACCCGAGACCGAACCGATGCAACTCGTCCTGAACCTGCCGCAGGCGCTTGGCCACGCTCTTGCGCACAAATGCTCGGGCATTCAGGGGGTAGACCACTTTCTTCGCCGCATTGCGCTCCGTCGCGTAGCGCATTTCGATGCAAATGTCCGGGCAGACCTTGGCCACATCCACCATCGCCTCGCTCCGCTGGCTGAATAGCACTTTGCGCGGCGGCGCCTTTGCGTACGCCGGTACGTCGGGCGGTTGCGCGACCGCGGCGTACGGAAGCAAGATTGCCACCACGCCGAGGCCTGGCTGGAGCCAATGGGAACGCATTGGGCGCGAAGTGTAGGGGCGACATCGAACGCTGGCAATTTCCTTGTCTATCGAGGTTGCGTTCCTACGATGCGCGCGTGACGAATCCCGCAGGGGTCGCAATCGCCGCTCCGTCATCCACCGCTCGCTCCTCCGCCGCGCACAGCGCTCTCGTCGTTGTGCTCTTCCTCGTGGCCTTCGCCGCCAGTTGCGGTGTGCTGCGACGGTGCCTGCCTTTTCCCGAGGTACCTGTGGTGCGGGACAAGCTCGCGCATCTTGCCCGACAGGGCGGTGACTACGACGTGCTCTTCATCGGATCGAGCCGTGTGCAGTTTCAGGTGATGCCGTCGATCTTCGATCGCGTGGCCAGCGAGGCTGGAGTACGCGTGAAATCATTCAACGCGGGTGTGGCCGGCATGGGATCGCCGGAGGATGCGTATCTATGCGAGCAGATCCTGCGGCGGCCGCATGGGCGCCTGCGCTGGGTCTTCATCGAGCTCTCGCGACTCGGCACCGGCTTGGACCGCGCAGCCACGGTGCGATTCACCTATTGGCACGACGCCGTGCGGCTGCGCCTGATCGCCCGGCGTTTATGGGGCCAGGCTGTGGAAGCGCAGGCCAGGCTCGAGCAGACCCACTCCACAAGCTTTAGGGCGCGTTACGCGATCTGGAGCGAGATGACCGACAAACTTGCTGGCCACACCCACCATTGGCTCATGCGGGCGATCAATCTCGGCGACGGTACTCAGTTGCTGGACGCCTGGTTCCGCACGAGCGGGCGGCGACGCGATGCAGGCCGCAATTTGGGCGACGGCGGCGATGGCTGGGTGACCGCAGGTCGCGATCATCAGCAAATGACGACCGAGGTCCGCGCGAAATACGAGGCCTCCTATGCGGAGCGTCTGGCGAAGCCCGCTGGCAAAGAGCGGGGCGATCAAGTGAGCCAGTCCGCACTGGAACAGTTGCTCGCCACGATCACCAAAGCCGGTGCTACCCCCGTTCTCGTCATTCCTCCCACGACTTTCGACCTGAACTTCTTTCCCACCGAAAAGCGGGAGCAAGAGCTGACGATACTGGACTTTTCCAATGTGCAGGAGAATGCGGAGTTGTTCGCGCCGGAGAGGCGCATCGACGTGGATCATGTGAATACGGCGGGTGCCGAGTTGTTCAGTGCCGCGCTGGCCAGGCGATTTGTGGCTTTAGCGAAACAAAAGACGGGAACTCCGTGAGTGCCGAGTCGTCATCGTCCGGATTGGCGGTTCCGCTTTCGCCGAGGCGCGGATTCTGGCATGGTATCCTGCTGGCCACGTGCTTCTTCGCGGCTGCGGCGGTTACGGCTTCGCTCATCGATGGTAATCTGCCTTTTCCCTCCGTGCCGGAGATCTCGCCACGTTTCCGCTATTTCGCGCAGCACAAGAATGAGTTCGACACGATCTTCATCGGATCGAGTCGTATTCGGCATCAGGTGATCCCCGAGCAGTTTGACCGCGAGGTGGGAGAGAAAGGAAGGCACGTGCGTTCCTTCAATCTTGGTTACTCGGGAATGTGGCCGCCGGAGAGCTACTACTATCTGCGGCAGGTGCTCGCCTTGCGGCCGAAGAAGCTGCGGTGGGTGATCCTGGAACTGATGGATTATCGATTTGGCCAGGTGGAGGGGCAGGTGACGACGATGCGTTCCGTCTACTGGCATGATGCGAAACACACCGCCATGGCCTTCCGTCTGGTCGTGGAGTTGCCACTGCCAGCCATGGAGAAGTTGAAGCTGGTCGCCGGTCACGCACAACTCTTCCTGCAGCGTATGGCGAATCTCGGGCGTGGCGCCGAGTGGTTGCAAGCTCGCTATTTTTCAAACAAGAAGAAGACCGACATGAGCTGGGTGAAACGCAGCGGCTTTGATCCCGAACCGCTGGGAGAGTGGAGTGAAAGTGCGAAGACTGAATTCAAACGGCAGATCCTGGCCTTTGAACAAGCACCGCCTGTTGAGCGACTGCGCCCCGGCCTGGCGATAGCCTTACGCGAGATCGACTGGCAGGTGAGGCAGGCCGGCGCGGAGCTCATTCTCGTCGTGCCACCGACTGTGCGTCCAGAAGAGCGTCTCGCCCCGGTTCCTCCGAATGCCTTCGGTTTCTTCGCTTTCGACAATCCCACGGAATATCCGCGGCTGTACCTCCCCGAGTTGCACTATGATCCCGGTCATCTAAATGAAGCCGGCGCCCGGGAGTTCACCAGTCTGGTCGCGCAGCGCTTCGTCACATTGCTACAGACATGGTAACGCTCTCCTGTCACCACCATCGCCTCCTTCCGGTTTCCTAGAATTCCCGTCCCGTGCTTTTTGTTGAGTTTCGATTCCTGTTTTTCTTCGCCGTGGTGTTTGCAGTCCACTGGGCGCTGCGCAGCAACACCGCACGCAAGTGGTGGCTACTCGTCGCCAGTCACGTCTTCTACGCCTGCTTCTTCATTGGCGATCCCTCGGTATTCTTCGATCATCTCACGCGTGGCGAGTGGTCGCAATTGCCCCCCGGGTGGTGGTTCCCAACTGTGCTCTGGGGCTCGACCTGCATGGATTACGCGGTGGGCCTCGGCATCGGCGGCGCGTCTTCGGAAGGGCGGCGAAAGGCGTGGCTGTTCACCAGTCTCGTGGTGAATCTCGGCGTCCTCTGCTTCTTCAAGTATTTCAATTTCTTCATCAGCAGCGCCGGGGGATTTCTTGAATGGTTTGGTCTGCACACCTCGCTGCACACGCTCAATATCATCCTGCCGTATGGGGTGAGCTTCTACACCTTCCAGTCGATGAGCTACTCGATCGACGTCTATCGGCGGCGGCTCGAGCCAGTGCGGCGTTTCCTCGATCTTGCCTTTTTTATCTCCTTTTTCCCCCAATTGGTCGCCGGACCGATCGTCCGCGCCACAACCTTCCTCCCGCAGGTGTTCGAGAAACGCCATTGGGCCAATGTGGACGTGCGCAGTTGCGCAACGCTGTTCTTCATCGGTTTTGTCAAGAAGGCCTGCGTCTCCGAATTCGCCGCCCCGTTTTCCGACGCGTTTTTCTCGGCACCAGAGAAATATAGCCACGCCGGCGCGCTGGTCGGCGTCTTCTTCTACGCGGTGCAGATCTACTGCGACTTCAGCGGCTACACGGATATGGCCATCGCCACTGCGCGGCTGCTCGGCTACGAGCTCACGCTCAATTTTGATTTTCCCTATTTCTCGCGGAGCATCACGGAGTTCTGGCGGCGCTGGCACATCTCGCTCAGCACGTGGCTGCGCGATTACCTCTACATCTCGCTTGGCGGCAATCGTGGCTCGAAGCTTTTCACCTATCGCAATCTCATGCTCACCATGCTGCTCGGCGGGCTGTGGCATGGCGCTTCGTGGAACTTCGTCATCTGGGGTGGTCTGCACGGCGCTGCGCTGATTGTGCATCGCGAGTGGACGCGTCTGACGGAGAACGCCAGCGCGCTTTTCCGCCGCGTTCTTGCCATCCTCGCCGTGCCGCTCACGTTTTACTGGGTTTGCATCACATGGATATTCTTCCGCGCTGCGCCGACCTACAACGAAAAGACCCACGAGCTCGCAGCCAGCGGCCTGCACAATGCGTGGACCGCCTTCAAAGCCTTCACCTTCACCGGCGGTCGTGGCAAGACGGCCTTCAACCTGGAATGCCTCGGCATTCTCGTCTTCCTCGCGGTCCTGCACTGGTTGAACTCACAGCGCATCCCCGGCACCTGGTGGCGTCGCCTTCCGGACTGGGCGTGCGCGGTGCTGCTTGGCATCGGCACCGCTGTGGCATTGCTTTTCGTCCCCGTAAAATACAAACCTTTCATCTACTTTCAATTTTAGGACTACGGTCTTCCCTCCATGCGTTTCTTCCTTCTTCTTGCGCTCTGCGCACTACCTCTGTCCCTGCTTGGACAGGATCCCGCTACGCCTCCCAAAAAGCTGACAGTAATCCTGAAGCCCGCGAAGCCCTTTGCCTTCGACAAAGGCGGTGAGCCGGCCGGCTACAGTGTCGACCTGTGGAAGCGAGTCGCGGAGGAGACAAAGCTCGGGTACGAATTCAAAACGGTGGCCACGGTCCCCGAGGTCGTCGAGTCCCTGAAGAACCGGCAGGCTGACGTCGGCATCGGTGCACTCAGTATTACCGCCGAGCGCGAGACGGTAATCGATTTCAGCCATCCCTACTACAAGTCGGGCCTGCAAATCCTGGTCAATACCGAGAACGCGAAGTCGCCTTTCCGCGCTTTTCTCAAGCTCGACGTCTTCAAAATTCTCGGCTTGCTGATCATCGCCATTCTGATCAACGCGCATATCCTGTGGTTCTTCGAACGCGAGAAGGGTTCAGAATCCTTCGATACCGATTACCGCAAGGGCATCTTGAACGCCATGTGGTGGTCGGTGTGTTTCCTTGTGACGCTGGGCTGTGAGAACATCGCGCCGACGCGTGTGGCAGGTCGCCTGGTGGGGGTGGTCTGGATGCTTGCTGGAGTGGCCTTTTACTCCTATGTAACCGCGACGTTGACATCGACCATGACGAAGGACGCCCTGCAAAGTGACATTCGCACGGTGGCTGATCTGCAAGGGCAGGACGTGGGCACGATCGCGGGCAGCTCGGCGGCACATTTCCTCGCGACCAACCAGATCACCGTCAAGAGCTACGCTGACGTGGACGCTGCCACTCGAGCGCTGGTCGCCGGGGAGACCAAGGCAGTCGTTTACGATGCGCCGCTGCTGAAATTCTACCTCAGCAATAACTCGAATTCCAAGCTGCAGCTGGTCGGCGATCTCTTCGAAAAGCAGGACTACGGCTTCGCGCTGGTGGACAAGAGCCCGCTGCGCAAGGAGATCAACCGCGCGTTGCTCAAGCTGGCCGAGGAAGGTTACTTCGAGGAACTGGAGAAGAAGTGGTTTGCCGCCGCGCCGTAGGGGGAAAGTGCCAAGAGCCAAGCAACGAGAGCCAAGTGGGTAACATTGCCTGCGATAGCCGCGGGCACGTGGCTCCTGGCCCTTTTAAAGCGGCTCCGCCCGTCGCTCTTCCGCCCGACCACCGAGGTTTCCGTAGCGATGGTAATCATCACTCACGCTTTGCTCGTG
>JBGGMZ010000031.1:0-2993 GCA_041287745.1 Chthoniobacter sp.
TCCCAGCCGTGGAAAGGGGTATTGCGGCTGCGGGAGAAGCTTTGATTCTTGTCCACGGTCCACTCGAGATCGGTATCGAGAAGAGTGATGTCGGCGGGCGCGCCGATGTTGAGCGTGCCGCGGTCGAGGCCGAGGAGGCGGGCGGGCTCGAGGGTGAACATCTCGACGAAACGCGCCAGCGAAATGGCCTTCTTTTTGTGCACGAGGATGTCGAGGAAGAGGCCGACCTCGGTCTCGAGGCCGAGGATGCCGAAGGGCGCCTGGTCGAACTCGACTTCTTTTTCGTAATTGCAGTGCGGCGCGTGATCGCTGGCCAGCACAGTGAAGGTGCCATCGGCCACACCTTCGATTAGCAGGTCGATATCGCGCTGCGTGCGCAGCGGCGGGTTCATCTTGTAATTCGTGTCGTAGGTGCGGATCGACTCATCCGTCAGCGCGATGTGGTGCGGACAGATTTCGCCGCTGATCGGCACGCCACGGCCACGGGCTTCACGCAGGATGCGGACGCTGCCGCCGCTCGTCATGTGCTGGCAGTGAATGGGCGTGCCGGTGAGTTCGGCGAGCTGGGCATTGCGCGAGACGATGAGTTCCTCGCCGAGCGCCGGCCAGCCGGGCAGGCCGAGCACGGTGCTCCAGTAGCCCTCGTGCATCACGCCTTTGCCCACCAGCGCGTAGTCCTGGCAGTGGTCCATGACGGTGAGGTTGAACATGCGCGCGTATTCCAAGGCGCGACGCATGATCTCGGGATTCTGGATGCAATGGCCATCGTCGGTCAGCGCGACGATGCCGGCCTTGCGCATGGAGCCGATGGGCGCGAGCTCCTCACCGGCGATACCTTTGGTGATTGCGCCGCTGGGGAAGATATTGATGCACGACTCGGCTTTGGCCTTTTCCAGGATCCACGTGACCACGCTCGGGCTATCGACCGAAGGCGAAGTATTCGGCATGCAGACGACGCTGGTGAAGCCTCCTGCCGCCGCGGCCTTCGCGCCCGTTGCAATGGTTTCCTTGGCCGACTGGCCCGGTTCGCGGAAGTGAACGTGCAGGTCGATGAGGCCCGGAGCGACTACGAGGCCAGTCGCATCGATGATGGTCTCGTCCTTCTCGACATGGCGAGCGGAGCCTTCGAGGTCGATCTTCGCGATCTTGCCGTCGGTGATATAGACATCGCCGACGCGGTCGATCTTGTTCGCCGGGTCGATGATGTGGCCGTTGGTGATGAGAGTGGTAGGCATCGAAGAGGAAAAGCGCGCGGGTTATTTCTTCGGATTCGTGCCGGCGCAGAGGTAGAGCACCGCCATGCGCACAGCGAGGCCGTTGGTCACCTGGTCGAGGATCACGCTGCGGCCGCTGTCCGCGAGATCGCTATCGATCTCCACGCCGCGGTTGATCGGGCCGGGGTGCATGATGAGCGCTCCGGGCTTGAGGCGCTCGGCGCGCTGTTTGGTGAGGCCAAAG
This sequence comes from Chthoniobacter sp., assembly GCA_041287745.1. Lineage (GTDB taxonomy): Bacteria > Verrucomicrobiota > Verrucomicrobiia > Chthoniobacterales > Chthoniobacteraceae > Chthoniobacter. The sequence continues at coordinate 1,459 of JBGGMZ010000031.1, forward strand.
AGAGCGGTGTACTCGCCGAGGCTGGGGAAGTACTCCTTGCGCTGGCGCTCATGCTGAATGCGCAGCAGTTTCACCACGTCGGCGTCGGGCAGCACGCTGTCGAGATCGTGCGTCACCGTCACACCCATCCGCTCAAACTCGCGCGGGACGAGGGTGCTCGGGCCGATGAGTGTGACACGGGCCCCGAGCTTGAGCAGGGCGTGGATATTCGAGCGCGCTACGCGGCTGAAAAGGATGTCCCCGACAATCGCTACGTGGATCCCGGCAATCCGGCCGAGCTTTTCGCGGATGGTGAAAGTATCGAGGAGGGCCTGTGTGGGATGCTCGTGCGCGCCGTCGCCGGCGTTGATGACGCTGGCGTCGAGCCGCTCGGCGAGGAATTTCGATGCCCCCGCGCTACTGTGGCGCAGCACGATGATATCGGCGTGCAGCGCCTGGAGATTCAGCGCGGTATCCTTGAGCGTCTCGCCCTTGGTGAGGCTGGACGTGGAGGCCGTCATGTTGATGACGTCCGCGCTGAGACGATGGGCCGCGAGCTCAAAGCTGACGCGCGTGCGGGTGCTGGCCTCGACGAAGAAATTGACCATCGTCTGGCCGCGCAGGGCCGGCACTTTCTTGATCTCGCGAGTGCCGACGTCCTTGAAGGCGGCGGCCGTGTCGAGCACGTGGGTGATCTCGGCGGCGGTGAGATCTTCCAAGCCGACGAGGTCTTTGTGCGTCCACACGGTGGCCTCCTTGGGATTGGCGGCGGTTTGCTGTTGCTGCACAGGGGAAGCGGCGCTCATGGGTTTAGGGGGCAACTCAGGATTGGCTCATCCAGACGGAGTCTTCGACGCCGTCGGTGGTTTCAAAGCGGACGTGGACGCGCTGGCCGAGAGCGGTGGGGAGATTCTTGCCCACGTAATCGGCCCGGATGGGGAGTTCACGATGACCGCGGTCGACCAGAACTGCATACTGGATGCGCGCCGGGCGGCCGAAGCTGGAAATGGAGTCCATGGCGGCCCGACAGGTGCGACCGGAAAAGAGCACGTCGTCGGTGAGGACGATCGTCATGCCTTCCAGCTCGAGAGGCAGAATCGTGCGCTCGACGCGCGGAGGCATGCGGTGCCGGTGGAGATCGTCGCGATGCATGGCAACGTCGACAACGCCGGTGAACGGTTGAGTGCCGCTGAATTCGTGGAGATACGCAGCAAGGCGCTTGGCGATCTCAATGCCCCGGGAGGGAATGCCGATGAGGGCGACTTTGGTGAGGTCGGGATTGCGCTCGATGATTTCGTGCGCGATGCGCTTGAGGCAGCGCTCGATGGCCGCGCGGTCGAGAAGGAGCGCGGCGCCGGGAGTAGGCGGAGTGGGTTCTGGATTCATGTTCCTTGGCGACCTCGCAGGATCGCTTTAAAGGGACCGGAGGTGAATTTAGTTCACCTGCGCGGGGTGTCGTTGGGCTCGCCAGGAGGACCGATGCTTCACGATCCAGTCCAGAAGTGCTTTTTCGAATCCGATGTCATGGCCGGCCTTTTCGCTTTCGATCCACTTGT
>JBGGMZ010000032.1:0-20407 GCA_041287745.1 Chthoniobacter sp.
CCGGAACAAGGCGCTGTCACCCCCATCGTCGCCTTGTTTGTCTCGACCTCGATGATCTCGGCATCCCCCTCGACTTGATCGCCGACGGAGAATGGCAGACGCACCACGGTCGCTTCGGCGATACTCTCGCCGAGCTGGGGCATGATGATGGGAACACGAGCGATTCCAGGGAACATGAAGAGGGATTTCTAAGCGGCGAGGAGTCGCCGCAGGGCAACGGCGATCGTCTTGGCGGTGGGGCGATGCGTGCCCCAGAGATTTGGGTGGTAAGGGACTGGGGTGTCCTTGGCGTTGAGGCGCATCGGCGGGGCATCGAGCAGGCCGAAGCCTTCAGTCGCCACACGAGCGATCACCTCGGCGGTCACTCCACCCCACGGCCAGGCCTCTCCCACCACGAGCAGACGGCCAGTGCGGGCCACGCTGGCAAGCACGGTGTCGGTATCGAGCGGCTTAACGGTACGAAGGTCGATGACCTCGATTTCCCAACCCTCACTGGCGAGTTCCTCGGCGCAAGCCAGCGACTCGTGAAGCATCGCCGAATAGGTGACAATGGTTGCATCGCGCCCCTGCCGGGCGATGCGCGCTTTGCCGGTGGGCACGGCCTCGGTCGGCAGCTTCTCGGCCTTTAGGTGATAGTAGAGATACTTGTGCTCGCAGAAGATGACGGGGTCGTCGATCGCGACCGCTTCGAGGAGCATGGAGTAGGCGTCCTCGACCGTTGCCGGGGTCATCACGATGAGACCTGGATAGTGCGCGTAGAGCGCCTCCATGCTTTGCGAGTGAAATGGACCGGCGCCCGCCGTGCCGCCGCTGGGCAGGCGAATGGTGATCGGGCAAGGAATCTCCGTGCGCCAATGCAGCGTGGCCGCCTGGTTGACGATCTGGTTGAAGCCCACGGTCGAGAAGTCCGCGAACTGCATCTCAATGATCGGACGCATACCTTCGATGGCCGCACCAATCGCCGAGCCGATGATCGCATCCTCACTGATTGGCGAATCGAGCACCCGGCCTGGAAATTCCTTCGCGAGCCCTTTGGTCGCCTTGAACGCGCCACCAAACTGGCCCACATCCTGCCCGTAAATATAAACGCGGGGATCGTCGGCCAGAGCCTTGGCCTGTGCCTCACGGATGGCTTCGAGATAAGTGATCATTCGGGCGAAGAGCCTTCGCAGAGGTTCCGTGTGGCCAGTGGGCACCAGTCTTCGTTATTGGGATCGGGCAAGGGCTCGCGCAGCGTGATGGCGACCGCTTCCTCGATCTGCCGTTGGGCGTCCTCCCGCATCTCCTGCAAAGCCTGAGCGTTGGACCATTGCTCTTTGATCAGGCGTTGTTCGGCGAGTTCCAGGCAATCGGCTCCCAACGGCGTCTTGCGCAGCTTGGGGTCGACGTAGCTGGCATCATCATGTTCTCCGTGGCCGACGAGCCGCAGCAGGGAAGCGACGATCATCTGCGGTCCCCCACCCGCTCGCGCGGCGGCAACGGCGCGACCGACCACATTGAGACACGCTTCCAAATCGGTGCCATCCACACTGTGTCCGGCGATACCGTAGCCGACGGCCTTATCCATCAGATCCTCGCAGGCAAACTGCCGCGAAGTCGGCGTGGAGTAAGCATATTGATTATTCGCCACGACGAGCACGAAGGGCAGCTTTTCCACCGCAGCGAGATTGATGCCCTCATGAAACGCACCGGTCGAAGTAGCGCCGTCACCGAGGCTGACAACGCCGACCGTATCGGTCACCCCGCGAAAACGACGGGCCATGAGCGTGCCAGCCACCACCGGCAGCATCGCACCGAGATGACTGATCATGGCCATGAGGCCTTCCTTTGGCCGGCCGCGGTGCACATTCCCATCGCGCCCGCGCATCGGTCCGAGCCGGGAGCCCATGTAGGTACGGGTGCAATCGAGCAGCGATTCACCAAAAGCGAGGCGACCCGCCTGATCGCGGATGAGCGGGGCAAAGACATCGCCCTTGCGCAGGGCCATGCCGCTGGCGACGCTGAGGGCTTCCTGGCCTTTACCGAGAAAGACGCCACCAGTGATTTTACCTCCGCGATACAACGCCGCGATTTTTTCCTCAGTGACCCGCGCGAGCAGCATCCAGCGATAAGCGGTCAGGAACCTAGCTTTCACTTCAGATGTATCGGCACTTGCGGCTGGAGCCGCGGTGGCTTGAACCATGCGCGGAAGTTTAGGCAGCGCGGGTGGGATGGTGCAACGGTTTCTTCGCGCGCTCTTTGTCGCGCGTTGCGCTACGCCTTCGCGATCTTGCTGTAGCGGTCGCTCACAAAGTCCCAGTTGATCACGCTCTGGAAGGCCTTGATGTAGTCGGGACGGCGGTTTTGATACTTCAAATAATAAGCGTGTTCCCACACGTCGATGCCCAGAAGCGGCACCCCGCCGGTGGAATACGGGCTGTCCTGATTTGCCGAGGAGTCGATGGTCAGCTTCTTGTCCTTCCAGACGAGCCAGGCCCAGCCGCTGCCGAAAACCTTCGTCGCGGCGGTGGCAAAGGTCTCCTGAAACTTGTCGAAACCGCCGAATTGGGCGTCGATCGCCTTGGCCAGTTCGCCGGCGGGCTTACCGTTCTCGTTTTTCTTCAGGGTCTGCCAGAAGAGCGAGTGGTTGGCGTGTCCCCCACCCTGGTTACGGATGTCTTTGCGCACGGCCTCGGGCACAGCGTCGAGATTGGTGAGGATTTCCTCGATCGGCTTCTTCTCCAGCCCCGGGGCGCCAGCAATGGCGACGTTCAGTTTGCTCACGTAGTCGGCGTGGTGCTTGTCGTGGTGAATTTTCATCGTCTCCGCATCGATGAAGGGCTCTAGGGCATCGTAGTCGTAGCCGAGCGGCGGGAGCTTAAAGACTCCTTCCGCGGCCGGCGCTGGCGCCGGGGCTTGGGCATGGACGAGAGAGGGAGCCAGCGCGACCGAACCGGTGACAAGCGCGAGGTTTTTCAGGGCGTTACGACGGGTAATCATGGGGATGAGCTTTGTTGGCTAGAGGTTTTTGAGAAAGATGTCTTTGAATTCAACCAGCATCGGTGGGCCGACGTGAATCTGCAGTGCGAGGACACCTTCGAGGCTCCGCCCTTTGGAATCGTTGTCAACCACGTCCACGGTCTGCACTCCGTTGATGAAATGTTCAAGATGATTGCCACGGGCCACAATACGGTAGTCGTTCCACTGTTGCGATTTGTAGTAATTGCTGGCCACGAGATCCTTTTTCAAGGCAAGCAAGCCGACCACTTTCGGCTTCTGCTGCGGCTCGATTTCGACCTTCTCCCCGACCAGAGCGAGGAACTTGCGCCCCCGTTCCTCGTAGAGAAAGCCCGATTTGCCGGCCCCATTGTCGAGCTCCACCTGATAGCCCGCCACCGTCCATTTGCCGAGATCGCGACTGCGGTACTGGACGCCGGAATTACCATTGCGCAGCCGCACCTTCAGACGGAGTTCAAAATCCTTCAGCGCGCCGCCGCGCCAGATGAGGAAAGTATTCGTCGCCGGCATGCAATCCAGCGAAGTCTCCCCGCGGATCGCGCCATTGGCCACCGACCAAAAGCGGCGGTCCCCATCCCAACTCTCGAGATCCTTGCCATTGAAGATCGCCTTACCATCACCCTGCGCGTGGGCAGTCGCGGCGCAAAGCAGCCAGGCCATCTGGAGTGCGAGAATCACGCGCGACGTTCGTGAGCGGAACATAAGCCCGGTCTGTGTAGCGAGTTCCTGCGCAAGCGTAAAGCCGCGCCTCACAGGATGAATCAAAGATCGCTGCTGCCCTTTTCGAGAAGCGCACGCTGCCGGCAGATGGGGCAATTGTCGCCGGGCTTGGTGTGCAGAAGCTGGCCGAGGTCCGGCGGCACCGCGCCGTCGCCCAGACTGAGGCCGTAGACCTGCATTGCCTTGGCCCGACACCATGGGTTGCGCAAGGCACGCAGCTTCAACTCCGAGTCACCGGCCAAGGCAAAGGTTTGCTGGGGAGCAAGCTGGCGGAGCAGGCCGAGGACATCCACTGCCTGAGTGACCTCGGCGGGCGTGGGGTGCGGATCCTTCGCCGTGGCAGCAGGGTCGGAAGAAGCGGCCAGCGATTGCAGCCATTGCGGGTAGCTGAGATTTTCCAGCAGGCAGAGCACGGTAACTTGGGCGGTGGCGCGCGGGGCGTCGGGTTGATTGGCGAGATAGTCCAGCAGCGGGGTCAGACGCGGCTCGCTGGCGGCCGTGAGGTTGAATGGCTGAGTCGTTCCGCCGGAGTTGGACGAAAGAGCGGCGACGGGCAGAGCGACGTCCACGACACCCTGCGGAGGCACGCTGGCCTCCCCTTTGCGTAGGACGATGACGCGGTCGGCCTTGTTCCGCCCCTCTGCGATGAGACCCGCCGGGATGGTCACGGTCACCGCGGCAGGGGAAGGGTTGCGCAGCGTCAACTCCAGCTGGTCGCGGCCGTTACCCCTGGCCTCGACTGTGAGGCGCTTTCCTTCCACGGCGACCGAGAGCGGCGTGGGTGTTTCCACCGCACGAGCTTCCGCCAAGGTGAGCACCAAGGCCGCGCAAAAGATGATCGAGGTCGGTTTCAAAGCAAAAAGGGCTTCTATTTACATCTCACCGCAGCCCGTATTGTCAAAGGCTGCCGTGGCCGGGCGCGTTGCACCCGACCCTGATATAGACCTTTTCCGAGCCGCCGGGTTCAATGAACCCGGCTACAGCCTCCGCCGGAAGCGCCGCAAGCCCGCCAAGGCCCCCACCCCGCCCATCAATACCGACCAACTCGCCGGCTCGGGGATGTTCGTGAGAGTGATTTCGCTATTCGTACCGCTGCCGTAATTGAGCGAATAGCCGGCCGGCAGGTTTGCGGTGTCGAAGGTTCCGGTGAGCGTGCCGGTGTAAGCAGCAATGGTGTAAACACCGATCGGCGTGGTGCCATTGAGAATCGAGAGCGTCAACTGATCGAAGGCCGTGCTCAAGTCGAGGTTGCCATCGATGACCAGCCGATCGCTGTTGCTGCTGGCGGCATCGATCTCGATCTTCAAGGTCGCCTTGCTCCCACTGGTTCCGCTGAAGATCACCGAATTCCCCGTGCCGCTCGTGCCGATATTCAAGAAGGCAAGTTCTCCCGTCGCGCCCCCGGGCGAAACGGTCGCACCGGCATTCACGTTCACTGTCGTGGCTGTGGTGCCGATCGTGCCGCTATTGCCACCGAGCGTGGCGCCGCTGGCGACGTTCACCGTGGTGGTGCCGCCGATCGAGCCGGAGACAAGCAACGTGCCGGAGTTCACACTCGTCGTGCCGGTGTAGGTATTCGCCCCGGCAAGCGTCAGCGTATTCGTGCCGCTGCCCGCGCTCTTCGTCAGACCGGCACCGTTGTTGATCTGGCCGAGATTTTGCAACGTGCCACTGCCGAAGTTCAGCGTGTCGATGGAAACGAGACCGCTGCCCAGGTTGTGACCGGTGAGATCGAGCGTGCCACCGTCGACCTTGATCGTCGTAGTCGTGGTGCCACCGCCATCTAGAATGTCCACGTTTGAGGTAAAGACGCCACCGGTGATATTGAGCGTGCCCACCGCCGTGCCGGCACCCGATTGCGTGGCCAGGGTGAAGCTTCCGCCGGAATTGACCGTGAAGGCGCCGCCGCTGAGATTGAGGATGCCCGTCGCCGTGCTCGCTGCGCTGGTCGTGGTCTTGGTCGCGAGTGTGAGCGAATTGACGGTAAATGTCCCGGTGTCGAAATTGATCGTGCCCAAGGCACCCCCGGTGCCGGTATCGCGCGAGGCCACGGTCACCGTCCCCGCCGTGACCGTAGAGTTGTGCCCGCGCAAGTCGAGCGTAGCGGTGGGGGTAGCCCCGGTGGAGGAACCGGCGCTATTAGCCAGGACGAAATCGGCGGTCGCCTTCGTCTTGCCACCGATCACCACCGTACCCGGACTGCCCGCCGTTTGCGAAGCGAAGGAGAGCGTGGCGACGCCCTTCGAGACGCCGAGGTTGATTGTGTCGGCGCTGATGAAGTTCGTGCCAGTGCCCAGCGTGAGGAAGCACGCCTGCGCGTTGTTGTTGATGCTATTGGAAACCTGCACGGTGTTGGCCGTGATGGTGTTGGTCGTATTGGAGAGCTTCAGTGTGCTGCCAATCTGCGAACCGTAGCCGACGCGGAATTCATTCACATTGGCGCTGAAGGAACTGACGCCGGTGATATCGAGCGAGGCGACATTCTGGGAGGTGTTTTGATCGGCATTGGCCAGGCCGACTTCGAAATTGGCCGCGGTATTGTTCACCACCAAGGCTCCGCCGGTGATCGTCGCCTTCGTCGTGATGCCCGACTGATTTGGCACGCCGACATTGAATGCGCCATTCACCGTGAGCGTCTGCCCGGAGCCGATGGTGATCGTATTCGTCACCGCCGAGCTCGTGCTGAGAAAATTCAGGCTGCCGAGCGTCTGGCTGAAGGTGCTCATGTCGAACGTGCCGGCGGTGCTGCCTGAGCCGATATTCAGAGTGCTCGCGATCGGCAGAGCGTTGGTCGCGCCGAGACGCAAGACGCTGCGATTGATCGAGGTCGTGGCGTAGGTGTTGGACGTGCCATTGATGATGAGCACGCCGGTGCCGGACTGCGCAATGCCGCCCGTGCCGCTAACTGCCTTGCTGAAGGTCACGGTATCCGAGTGATTGAACGCCAGCGTGCCATTGGCCACGATATTGCTCGTGCTATCGATCGAGCCGGTCGTCCCACCATTGCCGATCTGCAACGTGCCGGAGGCCACGGTCGTCGTGCCGGTGTAGTCGTTGCTCGCCGCAATCACCACCAAGCCGCCACCGCCGTTGCCGGTGACCAGCGCATTGCCGCCGGTAATGGTATTCGCGGTGGTCAGGTTCAACGTGCCGCCCCCGCCGCCGACGCGATAGACACCACTCGCCGGCGTGATGGTCCCGGTGTAGTTCACCGTGGTGCCGACGGCCGCTCCCATGGAAATGGAATTGTATCCTGCCGCGCCGGAATCGAAGTTTTCGCTCGAATCAGCCGTGAGCGCCAGTGCGCCGGTCGAACTCGTCGAAAGGTGCGTCTCCGAAAGCCAGCCCGCCAGCGTGGTGTAAGCGCCGGCAACCGCAAGTGCACCGCCTGACCCGACGACGATATTACCCGTGGTCGGAATGGCCGAGACGCTACCGAACTGGACCACCCCGCCATTGACATTGGTGCCACCGCTATAGGTATTCGCGCCGTTTAGCACCAGTTTGCCAGTGATCTGGTTTGTCGGGCCATTGGCCACCGTCAGCGCAAAATTGCTGCCGCTCTGCCCAATCGGACCACCCACGGAATAAGTGCCGCTGCCGCTGACCGTGACCGTGCGATTGGCATTCATCGTCACGGCGCCAGCGCCAAGGTCCAGGTTGGTCGTTCCCCCGAAGCTGAAATTGCCATTCCACTTTTGCGCGTTGGCGTTGGCGATCGCCGTATTGCCGGTCAGGGTGCCGCCGGCGATCGTCAGTATGCTCCCGGAGGCGCCGAGCGCCGTGGTGCTCCCTAAATTCAGGATTCCCGAGTTGAGCGTCACGCCACCGGTGAAGGTGTTGGTTCCACTCAGGGTGAGTGTGTTGTTGCCGTTGTTTTTGACGATCGAGACATCGCCGCTGCCGGTCCCGATATTGCCGCTGATCAGGACGCTCCCGACCGCCGAACCGCTGATGGTAATGGCTTTCGTGCCAGAAGTCCCCGCCGTGATCCCACCCGACAGAGTGAGCGTCTTGGTGACATTGCTGTTCGTGATGGTCAGAGCGCTGTTCAGCACCGTAGTCGCACTGATCGTATCGCCGTTGCTCGTGGTACTCTGCGTGAGTGCCGCGGCGCTCGCACCGTTATCGAATGTGAGCGTCGCCGCGCCGCTCGTGGCCACCGTGTAGGAATTCGACTGGGTCGTGCCGTCACCGATATTCAGCGTGCCCAGGATGCGGGTGCTATCGATGGTGACGGCAACGTTGGTGGTGATGTTGAAATTGATGTTGGCCGTGTCGCCGGCCGCTGTCCCCGGGATAGTTCCGAGCGACCAGTTGGCGGAGTTGGACCACAAGCCCGACGCGTTGGCAGTCCAGCTGCCGGTAGTAGCCGCCTTGCCCGATGCCGCCGTTAGCAACAGCGACGCGACCGTCACCCGCAGGATGGGCTTCCACACTCCCCTCAGGCCTTTGCGCAAGGACACCGAACGGCTGCGTCGGGGAGAGGATGGGATAGGGAAAGAAGCGGGGGGAGTCACAAAAGTCGGGCAGTATCGCTGTGACCGGCAGCACGTCGCAAACGACTTGCTCTGTAGGGAAAAGCGCTGCCGCTAGTACTTCACAAACCGAGGTGTGCAACCGGAAATTAGGGACTGCAGCGCGATATATGCCGCCGTTGAGCAACGCCCATTAAACAGTCTGATTACGCCTACTGCGCGTATCCCTCACAGACTCCTCCACGACCGAGAAAGATCAGTCGCTTTGGCTCAGCCGTTTCTGCTGTTCGCCATGCAAGAGCGCATGGGCCTCGGCTAGGATCTCCGGAATGCGCTCGGCAAAAGGCGACTTGCCACATGCGGCGAAGATCTTCTGCTCGTCGAATTTTGCCGCATTAGCGCCGGGGAACCAATGACCTGCATTACCCATGAGATTGTAACGCATCTTCCCCCACTCCACGAGATCGAGCGCGCGGGCGAAATGCCAGAGCCGCACGATCTCCTGCACGTTCACCTCGCCCGGCACGTTCACGTAATTCGGCAACCCGGCGCTCCATGCAGCGACCCAATCGGCGCCGTGCACCCGCTCGATCTCAGCGCGCAGACGTGCCTCGATCGGCGCGATGACCTCCGCCGCCCGCTCGTAATGCTCGAGCGCGTTCACGTGCTCATCGAAGTCCGATGGCCGGGCCGCGCCGACGCTGAGCGTATGGACCTGTGGACGCGCCAGGCAGTAGAGATCGTTGAACGCGATGGGCGAAAGTGGCTGGCAGAGTTCGACGAGTTTCGGCGGCGGCGATTGCAGGAGACCGCCCTTGTCCGTGGGGCTGATGATGAACATGCCCATGTCGCGCTTCGTGGCCGCTTCCACGGCGGACCAATTATAATCGTTCACGAAGTACCAGTGCAGGTTGACGTAATCGAACGCATCGGTCTCGATCGCCTTGAGGATGATGTCCGTGGTCGCATGCGTGCTGAAGCCGATGAAGCGGCACCGGCCATCGCGCTGGAGCTTGCGCGCTTCATCCAGGCAACCGCCGGGCCGTAGCGACCAGTCGAGAAGTTCCGCGTTGTTGATGCCATGCAGCGATAACAGCTCCACATGCTCCAGCTTCAGGTAGCGCATCGATTGCTCGAAGGTCTCGCGGAATTCGCGCGGGTTGGCAAAGGGCGAGACTTTCGTCTGCACGATCATCTTGTCGCGCGGCAGCTTTGGCAGGATGTAACCGAGCTGCATCTCGCTGCTGCCATAGCCGCGCGCAGTCTCGATGTGGTTGATGCCCAGCTCCAGTGCCCGCAGGATGGTGGCCTCGAGATTGCGCTGACCTGCCTCCTCGACCGTCTTCGGATCGATGTCGCTCCACGACTGCTGATAACGCATTCCCCCGCAGGAGAACACGGGCATTTGAAGATTCGTGCGACCGAAGCGGCGGTATTGCATCGTGGGATTTATATGGCAGTGAGAGCGGGTGACAACGATGATCGCACGCGCATGAAAAAGGCGACCATGACCTTGTGCGTGCTGGCACTGCTTGCCTCGGCGTGGCTTGGCTGGTTGCATTTCCGAACCCAACCCGTGCAAGACTTTCCGCCGCCTCCCGCTGACCCTGCCGATCGCATTGCCACCGCGCGCTACTGGCGCGGTGAGACGATCCGCAAGGCCTACCACGTCGCGGGCGTACAATACCCGGGCGAAGTCTTCCTGCGCTGGCTGAAGCGCGAAGCCGTGCTGGAACTATGGGCGCGCAATCCCGGGCTGCGTTACCGACTCATAGGCAGTTATCCCATTCTTGCTTCCTCGGGCAGCCCCGGCCCGAAGCGTCGCGAAGGCGACCGACAGGTGCCCGAGGGTTTCTACTCCATCGACCGCTTCAATCCGCAAAGCTCGTTTCATCTTTCGCTTGGTCTGAACTACCCCAACGCCTCCGACCTCATTTTGTCCGATCGCGACCATCCCGGTAGCGACATCTTCATCCATGGCAGCAATGTTTCCATCGGTTGCGCACCGCTGGGTGACACCGCGATCGAGCTGGTCTACCTCGCCGCGCTCGATGCCCAGGCGCACGGGCAGAAGCGCATCGAGGTCCATGTCTTTCCCGGGCGCATGCATGGATCCGAGTGGGAGCAATTTTCGACGCAACAAATTGCCCTCCACCCAGAGCTGGCGGCGTTTTGGGCCCAGTTACAGCCGGGGTTCGATTACTTCGAGCAGCACCGCACAATGCCCGAGGTGGTGATTGAGCAGGATGGGAGATACACGGTGCAGACCGGGCCGGCGCACTGATTGCAAATCGACGGAATGGGGATCAATATTGCACCACTGCCGTGCGTCCGCAGGGGGCACCAACGTTGCTTGAGCCACCCGCATTTCCCCAAACCTCAAGGCGTTGAGTAGCGCACCAGCGCTTCCACCTGCCGGATGCTCAATGGCGCCGCCACGTGCGAGTTGCGCTCCACGAGCTTCAGGCTCAGTGCGTTGTTCCCGCGGCGCATCACCTTGGAGACTTCGAAGTCCAGCCAGCAATCGTTGTAATTCAGCCGCTTTGTCGCCGACGCCAGGTCGAGCGGCTGCCCGTTCAAGGTCAATTGAAGTTGATCGAGCGTTGTCAGTTGCTCGACCATCATCCGCAACGTAACCGTGCGCAGCACACCGTCCTTCCGGGCGGCATCGAGATCGTCGGCAATCTCGACATTGATCTCTTGCGCGTCGCCCGCTTTCGCCAGCGGAAGCGGCAGCACGCCCCCGTGCTTCTGCGGCCCCACGAGGTAGTGCTTGTCCTTCCGGGACAGCACCTGCGGATCGCCGATCTCCTTCCACGACTGCCGGTCGAATTTGTCATCCCGATCAAACTTCAAAAAATGCTGATTCCAGATGAACAGCCCGTCTGCTCCCGCCTGCCAGTGGCGCGCCGCCACCGCCCGGAACTGTTCCGTGCTGTAATAGTTTCGTTCGCCGAAGAGCACCGAGGCCGAACGCCCTCGATCCTCCTTGTACGCACACAGATTTTGCGCCAGGATCTTGCAGTCCGTCCCGGCCGCCAGCGCCCGGAAATCCTCGATCGGCAGCCGGTAGTTCCATCCGCCCGGATCTCCCACCACCACGATGTCCACGATGCGTTCCTTGATCCAGACCGGGACCTCAAATCCGCGCCTCTTATCTTCTTCCAGCGAAGGTGGCACCCGCACCGAAAGAAGCAACCTGCGCCCCAGCCGGGCTCCCCGCGCATCCAGCGCCTTTCTCGTCTTCCGCAGGATCTCCGTGATCAACGGCGCGCCTGCCTCCTCCTCGCCCTTCTTGAAGACCATCGGTTGGCGGTCGAAATCGAGATCAAATCCATCCAGCGCATAGCGCTCGTTTCCGATCGTCTCCTCGATCAGCGCCACCATGTATTGCCGCACCTCGGGAATCGCGAAATTGTAACCGTAGCGCGCGTAGTCCGGTCCATCCAGCAGCCAGTCCGGATGCTGCCGCTTCATCGGCGCCATGTTCACGTCCTCGAGCCCCTTCGGCAGATGGCAGTCGTGCCCATCGTTGAAGCGAAGTGAGAGAAAAACGTCCAGCCCAGCCCGATGCCCCTCATCGATCACCACCGCCGCGGGATCCGTCCCCTGCGCCATGATCTGATGCGTGTTCTCCGCGATCCGCCATTCGCCTGCCGTCTTGAATTGCTCGCGATCGGAGCCCCAAACCGCCCCCACCTTCGTATCATGTGAATACCAGTCGCTCAACCGCGCCGTCTGCGTTCCGAAGTAGGGGTCCGTCCCGATTTGCCAGTAAAGCGTGTCCACCATCGTGTCGCGCAGCGGATCAATGGTCTCGTGGACCAGCCCTTCGATGCCGATCGGAGCCTCCATGTCGGGAGCCCCCAGCGTGCCGCCGTCGTTGCACAAGACCAGCCGCTGCCGTGCGTGGGGCCCGGCCGGAACCGCGTCGGCCGCCCGCGCCGCCGTGCCGATCAGGACCAGCGTAGCCGAAAGAAAGAGGGAGAAGAGAGAGCGGCCGTTCATGGGAGAAGTGGGAAGGTTCGCGCCTATCCATACTGCTGCCTCGGCCAAAGCCACCAGACCACTTTGCACAAGTTTTCTGTTCTTTTGCGGCAACGCGGCCAATTTGAAAGCCATGCCTCTCCGACGAAAAAAGGTGGTTTCCGGGCCGCCCTCTGTGGCCCTCCTCATCGAGACTTCGAATGCCTACTGCCGCGACCTGCTCCAGGGCATTCGCGATTATCTGCGGGAACATCACGACTGGGCAATCCACCTCACCGAGCTCGGCCGCGGGAATGCCGCCCCCTGGTTCGCCGACTGGCAGGGCGACGGCATCATCGCCCGCATCGACACCTCCGCTCTCGAGACCGCCGTCCGCCGCAAAGGCGTTCCCGTCGTCAATGTCAGCGGCGCCGAACTCGGCCCGGAGTTCCCCGCCGTCATCGCCGACGGCGCCCAGCTCTCGCAATTCGCCGCCGATCACCTCCTGGAGCGCGGCTTTCGCCACTTCGGCTTTTGCGGCGATTGCCGCTTCGTCTGGGCCAACGACTATTCACACCATTTCGTCTCCGCCTTGCGCCGCGCCGGCCACGACTGCGACGTGTTCGACACCCAGCCCGAGGACACCACGCGCTGGCGTCAGGAACGGCGCAAGCTCACCCGCTGGATCGCCTCCCTGCCCAAACCGGTGGGCATCATGGTCTGCTACGACATTCGCGGCCAGCACGTCCTCGACGTCTGCCGTCAGCTCGGTCTCGCCGTGCCCGCCGAAGTGGCGGTCATCGGCCAGCACAATGACGAGCTGGTCTGCGGCTTCTGCAATCCACCGCTTTCCAGTGTCATGCCCGATGCCCGCCGGGCCGGCTTCGAATCCGCCCGGCTCCTCGACGCCATGATGCACGGTCGCCGCCGGACTGCGCGCACCCTCAAGATTGCGCCGCTAGGCGTCATCACCCGGCAATCGACCGACGTCATCGCCATCGAGGATCGGCGCCTCGCCGAGGCCATCCGGTTCATGCGCGAGAACGCCTGCCATGGTATCGGCATCCAGGACATCCTCCAACAGGTGCCCATGTCCCGCACCGCTTTTGAGCGCAAGTTCCGCCGCCAGTTTGGGCACGCCCCTTACGAAGAAATCATGCGCATCCGCTGCCAACGCGCCCGCGAACTCCTGTCCACGACCCGGCTCGCCGTAGCCGAAGTCGCGGAGCGCGCCGGCTTTTCCTCCGGCGAAACGCTCTGCGTCGCTTTCCGCAAACGAGGCTGGTCCAGCCCGCGCACCTTTCGCTCCCCTCACACCGCTCGCGGTCAATCCGACAAGCTGAATAAATCCTAAAGCCGCCGAACGCCGGACGCGCCCTGCTACCGTCGCACCAAATGCGCGACCACCTCGATCTCCGCCGTCTGCGGGAACATGTCGAGCGGGGTGACACTCACCAACTCGTAGCTGCTGCGCAGCAGCGCAAGGTCGCGCGCCAGAGTGCCCGGATTGCATGAGACATAGATGACCTCCGACGGCCCGGCGCCCAGCACGAGATCGCTCACCCGCGCCGCCAAACCTTCCGTCGGCGGATCGAGCAGCAACGTCGTGCGCGCCGCCTCGTTCGCCGCCAGCACTTCACCCAGATGCGCGCTCACCTCGCCAGCGACGTAGGATTCATGCGGCTGCGCGGAACGCCGTGCGCTTTCGACCGCGGCGGGATTCTCCTCGATGCCGATCACCTTTTCAAAACGGTCCGCCAGCGCCCGGGCAAACAAGCCCGCACCGCAATAGGCATCCACGAGCACGCCAGTCCCGCGCGCAACGGTCCGCACGGCCTCCACAAGCAAACCTGCTACCTCGGGATTCGTCTGTTCGAAGAACGGTCCGCCCCCCGGAGCACGCAGCGAAAAGTCGCCCTCGCGCACCGGCGTCGCGCGCAGGCGGCGCAGCGCGCGATTCACCTCCGGCACCGCGAGCAGGCATTGTTCGATATCCACGAGCACCCGCGCATCGTGCGCATAAAAGCCGGTCACTCCCCCCTCCGAATGCACCCGAATGCGGTTGCGATAGCCAAACGGCTGCGGCGCCGCAATGGCAGGTCGCATCGGCACCGACTCCAGCCGCCCCACACGCCGCAAGGTCTGCTCGACTTGCGCCGCCTTGATCTCGAGTTGCCGGGCGTAGGTGATGTGCTGGTAGCTGCAGCCCCCGCACTCGCCGAAGTAGGGACACGGCGGCTCGACTCGATCAGGCGACGCCGTCTCCACTTTTACCAGTTCTGCCTCGCCGAAATTCTTTTTCTGCCGCAGCACACGCGCGGTAATCTTCTCGCCCGGAATCGTGAACGGAACAAAATAGACTTTCCCATCATGGCGGGCCACGCCTTTGCCGCCAAAGGCGACGTCATGAACTTCGAGTGAGAGAGGAGTGGAATCGGGCATGGGAATTGTGGGACAAAAAAAAGGCTTCCGCCCGGAGACGGAAGCCTTTTTCGGAAAGAACGGGAGGCTTACCAGCCGCTGGAATACTCGCGGGCGTAGCGGTAGTGGCTCTCAAAGCCGAGTTCCGGCGGGAACTCGTCGTAGCCACCATGGATCCACGGGATATTGCTGCGATAGGGCTGCTTGTAGGTTCCCTTGTTCGTCGCGAAGGGGAAGGAGGCAACCTCCCAAATGCCGGCGCCCATGCGGAAGATGAAGCGGCCGAAGCCACGCACGCCACCGTAGGAGAAGGCAGCGGCGTTGCCTTCATAGAAATTCACTTCGGAAGGTTGATAAAGGATCTCGACGCTGCCGTAGGCGATATTGGCCAAGCCGCGGCTTAACTTGCGGGTCGGACCCTGATCGTTACCGGGAGGGTCTTGAATGTCGGCAAGGGCGGTCGCTCCGAGGAGGGAAATGAAAAGGAGACTGAGGAGGGTCTTCATGCAGTTGTGGAAAGCTACAGCAGGTTTTTCTAGTGAAGCAAAGCTAAATTCACGCCTTCGATAAAAGATTTCACCAGCCGAATTTGGCCCAGAGATGCGCCACCCCGTTGCCGGCCAAGGTAAACATGAGGACAAAGTAGATCCAGGCAGTGATATTCACAAGGTAACCGAAGAAGACGAGCAGCCCGTCGCGCTCAATGAGTCCGGCGGTGAGCAGCAGCACGGAGACGGCCGGAATGGTATTGGAAAACGGGATGAGCGGCGGCAGCGGCAGGGAGAGCAGGAAGCCCCCGGAAGCGATGCCAAGACCGATGAGATTGATCATGCCCGGCCAGCGCTGGAGGAAGTGCATGCGCGGCTTCACCAGCTTTTCCATCTTCGTGGCCAGCTTCAGCCCGTAGCCGGCGATCTTCTCCAGCATGGCCCGCGGCACCTCCCGGCGCAGGATGAAGCCCGGCAGCGACGGCTTCATGCCGAAGGTGATGCGCAAGCCCAGCAGCATGATGACGATGCCGAAAGGGATCGACAGCCCGGGAATCGCCACGGGAAAGGCAAACGGTAGCGACATGAGCAACAGAAACAGGGCGAACCCACGCCCTTTCAAAATCTGCTCCAGTTCGCCCAGTGTCACGACGCGACCGGCTGTCTCTTCCAATAGCTCGCGCAAATCGGTCGAGAGCCGGCGCGGCTGCGCCTCGGTCTCAAGCAGAGCTCCTTGCAGGAATTTCCAGGCCATGCTTAGGCGGCGTCCTTGCTCCGCGTCATATTGCGGGCAAACCACCAGCCCAGCAGCGCGATGACGGCGCCGGAGAGCCACGGCACGAATTGATGGAGCACACGCGCCAGCGCTTCTCCCAGCCACTGCGCCACGAGCGGATCGTCGAACATCATTTTCACCGCCACCCACCCTAGCACACCACCGCCGAGCCAGATGATGAGCGGGAACCGATCCATCAGTCGCGCGAGCCATCCGCTCCCCCACACCACCAGCGGCAGCGAAAGGGCCAGGCCGAAGACCACGAGCAGGAAATCGCCCCGCGCCACGCCGGAGATGGCCATGACGTTGTCAAAGCTCATCACGACATCCGCGAGAATGATGATCCCGATCGCCTGCCTCAGCGAGTGGCCCTGGCGCACCTGGGCCTCGTGGCCAGGCGGCTGATGCACGAGCTTGAATGCGATCCACACCAGCACGAGCCCGCCCACGAAACGCAGCAGCGGCAGCTTGAGCAGCGACGTGACGAGGGCCACGAAGATCAAGCGCAGCACGACCGCACCGAGCGTGCCCCAGACCCGGCCCCAGAGCTGCTGCTTCGGCGGCAGCGTGCGCGTCGCGAGCGCGATGACGAGTGCATTGTCACCCGCCAGCACGAGGTCGAGCAGGACGATCGAGCCCCACTTCGCCCAGAATTGAGGATCGCTCAGAAACTCCATGCGACGGAAAATTTGGCTAGGGCGATCATGAAGCCGCTTCTGTAAAGCCGAACGCGGCGATCGGCAACTGTTTCACGACCATGTGGCGGCATGCACTACGAAGGCATCTTGAGTTTTCTCCTCCGCTCCCACCCCCAGGCGACTTACGCGCCGGCGAGTACCGCCTACTCACTCTTCGCACCGTGCTGCTCTTCCGGCGGACCATCCGGCCAGCGGGCGAGGCTTTCGTCATGCAGATGCCGCGCAGGGCGTAAGCGGCGAAAGAGTCCGTAACGCGGACTGAAGAGATACGCGGCGAGCAGGATCACGCCCAGCACGAGCACGATGCAGGCGCCGGAAGGTAGATTCAGCCGAGAGGAAAGCAGCAGCCCAGCGCACGAGCCGAAAAGCCCGATCGCGCCTCCGCCCCACAGCATCGCGGGGTAGGAATCGCAGAGCAGGTAGACCGTCGCCGCCGGGATGATGAGCAGGCCGAGCAGCATGATCACACCGATCGCTTGCAGCGACGCGATCATGGTGAGGACCAGCGAGATCATGAGGATGAGATTGAGCAAATTCACGCGGATGCCCTGGCTCGCCGCCACCGAGGGATCGAACAGCGTGAGCAGCAGCGGCCGCTGGAGCGCGGCGAGCAACGGCACCACCACGAGGCTGATGCCGTAGATGATCCATAGATCGGAATTCGAAAGGCCAAGAATGTTACCCAGCAAATAGTGCAACAGCGAGACGCGCACCTTCACAAAACCGATGAGGACCACACCGGTCGAAAATGCCACCGTGTAAAGAGCGCCGAGTGCAGTGTCTTCCTTGAGCCGCGAAGTACGAGAGGCCAGCTGCGCACCAAGAGCCACAATCAGCGCCGCGACCAAGGCGCCGAAGAACAATCCCACCGGTGCGAGCCCAAACAACATCAGCGCGATGGCCAGCCCCGGCAGGAGCGAGTGGGAGAGCGAATCCGCCATGAGCGCGAGCCGCCGCAGCACGACGAAGGCGCCAAGAAAGCCATTGGTGAAGCCGATCAGCATGCCGCCGATCATGGCGCGCCGGACGAATTCGTGATGCAAGGGTTCCGTGAGCCAGTCCATGTTGCTAGTGATCAGTGCTCTGTAGACACGAATGGTCCCCAGTGGAATGCGGTGGGCGTGTTGGCTCTATTGAAATCGCGAGGTCCATAAAACCGGCTTCAATGATGATGATGCACATGCGGCCGGCCTGTGGGGCCAGTATACGGTGCAGTGTGGTAGGTCTTGTTGATGTTGGCCTCGGTGAAGACTTCTTTCACGGGCCCCTCGGCGATGAGCTCGCCATTGAGCAGGATCACGCGATCAAAGAGCTCCGGCACGCTGGCCAGGTCGTGATGCGAGGCGATGATGAGTTTCCCTTGGTCGCGCAGGGCGCGCATCAGTTCCTTCAGGT
The DNA here is from genome assembly GCA_041287745.1 of Chthoniobacter sp. Taxonomy (GTDB): domain Bacteria; phylum Verrucomicrobiota; class Verrucomicrobiia; order Chthoniobacterales; family Chthoniobacteraceae; genus Chthoniobacter. The sequence continues at coordinate 17,939 of JBGGMZ010000032.1, forward strand.
TGTCCTGGGTGGGTTTGTCGAGGCCGGTGAAAGGCTCATCGAGCAGGAATACGTGCGCCTGTTGAGCCAGCGCCCGGGCGAGGAAAGCCCTCTGCTGCTGTCCACCAGAAAGCGCGCTGATCTGCCGGGCATCCAGCGTTTCCAGGCGCATGGCGGCAATGGCTTCGTCCACCGCGAGGCAATCTTCCTCGCGAAAGCTCCGCCACCAGCCAAGCCGCAGGTAACGCCCCATCTCCACGAGCCCGCGCACGGTGGTGGGAAAGTCCCAGTCGATATTCTCGCGCTGCGGCAGATAGGCAAAATCCGTGGTCGCCCCGGCCACTTCCCGGCCATGGAAAGTGATACTCCCGGTCTCGCGCGACAGCAGGCCGGCGAGGGACTTGAGCAGGGTGGATTTACCTGCGCCATTCGGCCCGAGCAACGCGACGCTTTCTCCGCAGCGCACTTCAAACGCGATGTGGTGCAGAGCCGGGACGCGATGGTAGCTCACGGTGAGATCGCGCACGACGAGACTGTGCGCAGCAGCAGGATCAAGAGCGGTATTGCGAGGGCTCATGGGAAGGTCACGACTTCATCCATCACGCCCTTGCCCCACAGGCTCTTTTCGTGCATGTCGCCCGCCGGATCGGTGAGCTGCACACGCAGCGCGGATAGCGGTGCGCCGTCGGGCCATTCGACGTGTAATTGCAGATCCACGCCTTCAGCTGGGTAGTCGAGTGTCACCTGTTGCTCCATGTCCGCCTCCGGCGAGGTGCCTTTCCAAACCTCCTTGTCGAGATGCCGGACGACGAAACTCTTCGGGACGGTCGTGAAACTTAGATGCAACCCAATGGCTTTCGCTGCCGAAGGCGCGGCCAGTTTCGGCGCCGGCGTAGATGCCTCCACCGCCTGCGGCCGTGTGAGCTGCCAGAGGGGCCACCCCATGAGGCCGATGATGAAAAAGGCGAGCAGAGCTCGCAACAACGGGGAGCCTCTCATTTACTTCAGAGCCTCGACGATCGTGGAAACGTTGTGCTTGTACATGCCCACGTAGGTCGCCACGTCGCCACTCTCGCCGAGACCGTCCGCATACAGCACGGGCGCGATTTGCACGCCGGTTTCCCGCGTGATCTCGGTCATCACTTTCGGGTTTTCGATGCTTTCGGGGAAGATGGCCTTCACGCCTTCAGCTTTGATGGCCGCGACAATCTCGCCAACTTTTTTCGACGATGGCTGGTCCTCACTCGAAATGCCTTCTATGGCGTGAATGGTGAATCCATTCTCCTTCGCAAAATACTGGAAAGCGTCATGCGAGGTGACCAGCTTGCGCTTGTCGCGGGGCAGCTTGGCCAGCTCGCTTTTCACCCACTTCTCCAGCGCATCCAGCGTGGAGAGATACTTCGCGGCGTTATCGGTAAAGGTCTGTTTGTCGGCAGGGCTCAGCTTGACGAGCTCGTCGCGCACGATCTTTACCGCCTTCTCGGTGTTGCTCACGCTCTGCCACCAGTGCGGATCTTCCACCACCTGATCGGGATTTTTCTCGGATTTCATCTTCAGCGAAGTAAAGCCATCGCCCACCTCGATCAGCGCACCCTGGGTGCCCGTTGCTTCCTTCAGCTTGCCCACGTAGCCTTCCATGTGCTTCGCCGAGAGCAGGATCAATTGCGCCTGGCCGACGATCTTCAGGTCCTCCGGCTTGGGCTCGAATTCATGCGGATCGATGCCCGGTTTCACATGTCCGGTCACCGCCACCCGATCACCACCCACCTGCTGCGCGATCTCGGTCAGGATGGTGGAAAAGCTCGAGACCCGGATCGGTTCCGCCGCACCCCCAGCCATCGCCAGTGCGAGAAATGCGAGAAGAGAAAGAAACGTAGCTTTCATGGAAGTGACGCTAAAGGGCGGTTTTCGATATGCAAGTGATTTGCATATGAAAACTCAAATAACGCGGGGAGAAGGTTGTAAAAATCAAAATTCCATCGAGGGGCGTAACTTCCATAGGAAGGCTGCGCGTCCCGCTCGTCCCGCAGCAATCTCGCTGATTGAATCATCTGGACCAGAGGATGACTGGATCTGGCGCAGCGAGCGCTCCGGGCAAAAACAAGTTGACCTCGAGGTCCTTGATGTGCATATACACACACCATGGGTAATGAACTCGATCTCCTCTCCATGGAGAACTGCGTTTGCTTCAACCTGCGCTGGGCCTCTCGCGCCTTCTCCCAGTTTTTCGTCGCTGAGCTGAATCAGCACGGCCTCCTTCCGACGCAGACGCCCATTCTCTGCGCTCTCGCCGGACGGCCGGCGGCCGAAATGGCCGAATTGAGCGACTGGCTCGGCATGGATCGCACGACGCTGGTCCGCAATCTCAAGCCGCTGGAGCGCGACGGCCTCGTGAAATCCTCAGGTCACGGGCGCGGTCACAAGGTCAGCCTCGCTCTCACAGCCAAGGGCCGCGCGGCGCTCCAGAAATTTCTCCCGGACTGGCAGGTC
>JBGGMZ010000033.1:0-14432 GCA_041287745.1 Chthoniobacter sp.
ACGGAAATCAACCCGTAACTGGCCTGCCCTCGAAACTTGCCTAGAGCGTTGAGGAGGACTCCCGGCGGTTGGCTGAAGTTGGAAACGGCAACCCAGAGGGAAACAACGACGACCAGCGTCAGGTCGAAGGAGTCAGCAGGCTGATGAGTCCATAGATGCAAAACCCAGCGCCCCCACAATGGGAACGAAAGTGGGGGGACGACGGCGCACACTAGACTAGCCAAGAGGGATCGGCGGTAAGTCGCGTGAGTCCAGCCGATATCTCCGCGCGCCGCAGCTTCCGTGTAGGCCGGCCACATCGGCGCGAGCAGCATCGATTGCGCCTGGGTAGTCAGGCTGAGAAGCTTTTGGATGAGACTGTAAGACGTGAGGGCACTGGCACCCAACTCGGCGGAAATGAAGAAGGCGGGCGCGAGCCCCATAATGGTCGCCCCGATGTTCGGGAGCACGAACAGCCAGTTGGAACGAAACAATTGCGGAGCAAAGGCACGATCAAAGCTGACCAAAAAGTTAAATGACCAGCCCAGACGGCGATAGAAGACGATCAGTTGAACCAGGCTGCCGATTGCTTGGGGTGCGATGGCGACGATGAGAAACGGTAGGAAGCCGATTTTCAGACGGGCCGAAATGAAGATCAATGCGACCGTGACGATACTGGTCAGGATGCCCCGGATGTTATTCATCCAGGACATCTGGAATGCGTTAGAAATTCGGTTGGCAGCAGTCAATGGCAGCCCAAGACTAAAGAAGGCGACGATCGCCAAAAGCGATTTCCCGACCAAGGGATACAAGATCGGGTCCTTGACGTGAAACACGGCGCCCCAATCGATGAGGAGACAGATCGGTGTACAGAGGAGGAACAAGGTCAGCCCGATACCCGCAAGCATGAGGATGCCTGTGCTGGCGGCGCGGATAGCCGAAGGGAGGTCGTCCTGGCCGCATGCCCGCGAGACGGCATTTTGCACCCCAATACCCAAGCCAAAGTCGGCCACCGTGAGGATGGTGACCAGGCTGGTGAGCGTCATCCACAACCCAAAAGCTTCCTGACCAAGAATTTGCAGAGCAAGCGGAATCTGCGCCAAGGCGCAGACGCCATTGATAACCCGCTCGACGACAGCCGACATCGCCGAGACGCCAATGGCCCGCCATCGGCGTCCAGAGTGAGTCTGACTCCTTAGAGTCTCCCGGACTCGCAGCAGATAAGAAGCGAAGGGCAGTTTAGGCAAAGGAAGAACTGTAGCTGGTCAGCCCGGGAGGCATGCCGCGTAGATCTCCTGCAGGATGCCACGCAGGTCGTAACGGTATTCCCACTTGGGATAGTGTGCTTGAAAGCGGCGGACATCGCTGATCCACCAGATGTGGTCACCGATGCGGTTGTTCTCCACGTAATTCCAATGAAGTTTACAACCGCTGATTTCCTCACAGATTTCGATGGCTTCGAGCATGGAGCAATTTGAATGGCGGCCGCCACCGAGATTGTAGACCTCGCCACTGCGCGGAGCGCGGAAGAATTGCCAGAAGGCCTCCACCAAGTCGTAGGCGTGGATGTTGTCCCGCACCTGCTTGCCCCTGTAGCCGAAGATCTGGTATTTTGCTCCATTCACGACGCACTTCATCAGGTAAGCTAGAAAGCCGTGCAACTCCGTGCCAGCGTGAGCGGGTCCGGTGAGACATCCACCGCGGAAGCAGGCGGTATTCATCCCAAAATAGCGCCCATATTCCTGGACCGCGACGTCGGCCGCCACTTTGCTTGCGCCGAAAAGCGAATGCTTGGTCTGATCGATGGACATCGTTTCATCGATGCCGGCCGCGAAAAGATGATCCTCGGGAATTTCCCAGCGCTTTTCCAACTCGACCAAAGGCAGGCGATTGGGCGTATCGCCATAAACTTTGTTCGTGCTGGTGAAGATGAAAACGGCCTCCGGGCAATGCAGGCGGGTAGCTTCGAGGAGGTGCAGCGTGCCCAAAGCGTTCACTTCGAAATCAACCAACGGTGCGCGCGCAGCCCAGTCGTGCGATGGCTGCGCGGCAGTATGGACGACAATCTGGACGGCTTTTCCGAGGTCTTTGAACAACGCCATCACTCCAACTCGGTCCCGAATGTCGAGCATGTGCTGCCGGTAGCTTTTCAGTTGGCGGATAAGCTTTTCCCGGGTGGGCGCCGTGGTGGCTTCCGGGCCGAAAAATTCAGCGCGCATGTCGTTGTCGATCCCGACAACGTCAAATCCCTCCGCGGCAAGACGACGACAGGTTTCAGACCCGATCAAACCGGCGGAGCCAGTCACGATCGCAAGGCTCATGGGCGCGAGGAGTAGTTGTCCATAGGTCTTTATATCGTAGCGGATAAAAGGCCCGCACCTCTGCGCTTGTCAACTGCCACGGCGGGCTCCTCGAAATCGTTGCATGAAATTCCTCGCCACCTCCCACGAGGTGGTCTCTGATTCCCGCCCGTGGCCGTCTCCGGCTGCCCTCGATACTCTACCCAGTGAAATCCGAAACATTTATCGTCATCACCTCGATCAACGCGCCCAATAGAGCGCTCCGGGCGTTTGCCGAGGAGGCGCCGAAGCATGGGTTCCGGTTCGTGGTCATCGGCGATACGAAGAGTCCCGCGGATTTCTCTCTGGAGGGGTGCGACTTTTATTCGGTCGACCGGCAGTTGACTCTGCAGTCCAGCTTTGCGGCGTTGTGCCCCACTCGGCATTATGCTCGGAAGAATATCGGCTACCTGGTGGCCGCGCGGGCAGGCGCGCAGATCATTCGCGACACGGACGATGACAACCTGCCACGCGCCGATTTTTGGAAGGACGAAGTGCGGCGCCAATCGGTGCCCTTCGCCGAAGAGACGGGCTGGCTGAATGTTTACCGCTGGTTTTCGGAGACGCTCATCTGGCCGCGTGGGCTGCCGCTCAATCAGATCAACGCGGCCATGCCGGCCTTCGAGAGCTTGCGCCTGGCAGAATCGGACTGCCCGATCCAGCAAGGGCTGGCGGATGAAAATCCCGATATCGATGCGATCTACCGGCTGGTGCTACCGCTGCCGCAGAATTTCCGGACCGATCGCCGCGCCGCGCTCGGTCGCAACGCGTGGTGCCCTTTCAACAGCCAGAACACCACCTGGTTCCGCGATGCCTTCCCGCTCCTTTATCTACCGGCGTATTGCTCCTTCCGGATGACGGATATCTGGCGCAGTTTTGTCGCGCAGCGCATCGCGTGGGCGAATGGCTGGTCGATCCTCTTCCACGAGCCCACCGTGTGGCAGGAGCGCAACGAGCACAATCTCATGCGCGACTTCGAGGACGAAGTGCCGGGCTACCTGCACAACACGACCATCGGACGCGAGCTCGATGCGCTGACGATCCAGCCGGGCGTGGAAAACCTACCGGCCAACGTGCGCCTGTGCTACCAGCGGCTCTGTGAGTTGAAGCTGATCGGTGAGAAGGAACTGCCGCTGCTGGACGCGTGGCTGGCGGACCTGGCGGCGAGCTAGGTCTGTTGCGGCGCGAGCTTTTCAAACTCCGCCAGCGCCATGCCCACGACCTGGTCCATGTTGTAGTAGCGATACGTCGCGAGGCGGCCGACGAAGCTCACGCCTTTCTCCGCTGCGGCGCGGTCGGCGTAGCGCTGGTAGAGCGCGCGGGCGTCTGGCGCGGGAATGGGATAGTAGGGCTCGCGGCCAGGGCCGAAATCCTCGGGATATTCGCGCACGATGGTGGTGACGGGCAGCTTCTGCCCGGTGGCGTGTTTGATTTCCACGATGCGGGTGAAGTCGTGGTCGTTCGGGTAGTTCACCTGCATCGCGGGCTGGAAATATTCCTGCGACAAGGTCTCGGGCTCGAAGCGCAGCGAGCGATAGGGCAAGGGGCCGTAGCAGTGATCGAAGTATTCGTCGATCGGCCCCGTGTAGATCAGGTGCCGATACTGGAGATGCTGCCGCGCTTCGCGGAAGTCGGTCTTCAGGCGCACCTCGATATTTGGGTGCGCGAGGATGCGGCGGAACATCGCGGTGTAGCCGTCCTTGGGAAGCGCCTGGAACTTTTCCGAGAGGTAGCGGTCGTCGCGATTGGTGCGAACGGGGATGCGGCCGCACACGCTGGCATCGAGCTCGCGCGGGTCGCGCTTCCATTGCTTGCGCGTGTAGTTCTGGAAGAACATCTCGTAGAGCTTCGTGCCGACTTGCGAGATGATGACTTCCTCGGAGTTCTTCGGCTCGGCGATGGGCACGCGCCATTGCTCGAGCGTGGCCAGCATTTCCTCGCTGGTGGAGGGCCGGCCGATGATCTGCTCGAAGGTATTGAGATTGATCGGGAATTGCCAAAAGCGGCCATCGGTCCACGAGAGGATCTTGTACTCCACCTCATGCCACTCGGTGAACTGGCTGAGGTACTCGCGGATGCGATCCGAATTCGTGCGGAAATAGTGCGGGCCGTAGGTGTGCAGGAGTACGCCCGCCGCATCGTAGTGGTCGTGCGAATTCCCCGCGATATGGTCACGGCGGTCGATGACGAGACACTGCGCGCCACGCTGGCTGGCCAGCCGCTCGGCGAGCACCGCGCCGGCGTAGCCTGCGCCCACGATGAGGTAATCGACGCACCTAGGCATGGATGATTTGCCCGAAATGCGAACGCAAGCATGTGGTGCTTACATTCACGGCGTCTGGCCCGCGTTCGCAGGATCGTTCCCCGCCAAGAGACTGCGCTCGAATGAGGCTGTGGACGTAAATACCCCAGACAAGGCAGGCAGCGACAAACGGCTGATAGACAAAAAAGTTGCCGCTGAGAACAAAGAGGACTACGAGGCGCCAGATCCAGGACGAAAGACAGGTTTTCAACACATAAGCAGAAGGCAGGATGAGCAAAATATAGGAGTAGTCCTTAAAGCGTGGTGAGAGCAGCGCGTAGGTTAAGAAGAAGAGCATTATCCAAGCGACCTTGTTGCGCCACACACTGCTCCGCACTGCCGCCCAGCAAGCCAGCGAAAACACCAGAAGCGCAAAGAGAGCATAGAGAACGGTTGCAAGGCTGCGATTCCATGTAGGCGCCACGTGGAGCAATTCGACAAAATCCCGGAAGAAGGCCAGCGAAGCAGGATTCGAGATGCCGCGCTCGTCCAGGCTTCCGGCGTTCCTCACGAATCCATGGAACAGGTCCGGTTGCATGATGTACGATAGCGCTTGGAATATCACAAACGCTGCACTGCTGCCTGCCGCCCATAAGAAGGATTTCCGATCGCCGTTCGCAACCAGGAGAAAAACCAAGGGCAGGGTAACGATTTTAAAGAAAGCCGAGCAGAGGATCAGGAGGCAAAACAGCGGGGCTCGCCCGCGGAGAAAACACCAGACTCCACCCCACACAAAGCATTGTTCAAAAACGGAGATGTTGCCCGCCCGACAATCCAACCCGATCGGCCGGTTGTAGGCGAAAAGGCATACCAGTGTTAGCAACAGAAAGAAAGTCGTATCCGGGTTTGCAATTCTGTACCAAAACAGGAACAGCAAGCCCAACGCGACGAGCTTCACGCCGTAGTAAACATACAATAGCGTCGGCAGATCGAAAACCAGCAACGCTTTGAAGATTTCCAAGGTAGCAGGGGGATAGACAAAGTGGTTGCGCACCCCAGGGGTGAGCGCCGGCAGATCTTTATCATACGGATTCTGGCCTCCTACATAACGCGCCGTCCGGTCGTAGTAGATTTTTAGATCATCCTGGCCGTTTCGCGTCGCGACCTGATAGGTGATGCGCCCCACGTAGAGGATCAAACACAACGATAGGATACATTGAATGAGCCGGTCGCGAGAGAGTCTTTGCATGGGGCTTATACCGTGGCGGGCAAAGTGCGAGGGCCGAGAGGAAATTCAACCCAGAACCATCAGCCAGTGGATCTTCAATTCACCATCCACCTCTCCAGCGGCGCGCTAGAACAAGGCGATCACCGGACGACACCGAACTCGGCCCGGCGGTTTTTGGCCCAGGCGCTGTCGCCGGAGCCGGGGTCGGCCGGCATCTCGGCGCCGAAGCTCACGGTCTGGATCTTCGAGCCGTCAGCCCCCGCATGGATGAGCGCCTCACGAACGGCCTGTGCACGGCGTTCGCCGAGGCCGCGGTTGTAATCCGGCGTGCCGCGTTCGTCGGTGAAGCCCGCAAGGATGAGCGTATTCGGCGCGCTGCGCAGGAACTCGGCGACCTCCTGGATCTTGGCGTGCTCCCCGCCGCCGATCGTGTAGCTGTCGAAGCCGAAATAGACGGGGCGGAACTTGTTGCGGTCCACGTTGCTACCGAGGAAGGAGACGCCTTCCTGGCGGTCGGGCAGCGGTGTGCCGTTGACATAATCGCCGTCCGCAGCGCCACCGCCGCCGGTGCCTTTCTTGCCTTTCGTGCACCCGGCGAGAGAGAGGGCGGCCAGAGCGAGGAGGGTGAGGGAAAAGAGTCGAATCAGTTTCATGGCAAAGTGGGGCAAATGGGGCGGTTAGCGGGACCAGGTCGGCTCGGAGATTTTGCCCAAGCCGCTGGCGAGAGTTGTCTTCTGCCCGGTCTGGGCGTCGAGCAAAATCAGTGAGCTGCCCTCGGCAAAAATGAGGTGGCGCGAATCCGCGCCCCACGCGGGTCCCTGGCCGGAGCCCACGGTGTGCACATTGCCGCTGCCGAGGTCGAGAATGGCCACGGAGAAACTGCCACCGTCGCGCACGGTGAAGGCGACCTTCTTGCCGTCCGGCGACCAGTTTGGCTCGGTATTGTAGCTGTGGCCGGTGCTGAGGAGCCGGCCGCTGCCGCCGCCCGAGGAAATGCGGTAAAGCTGCGGGCCGCCACGGTCGTCGCTGGAGTAGATGATCTCGTCACCACCCGGTCCCCACGTAGGCGAGCTCTCCACGCCGGGCGTGCGGGTGAGGCGATGAGCTCCGCCGCCGCCCGTGCCAGTGGTGTAGAGCTCAGGGTTGCCGTCCTTGCTCAGGATCACAGCGAGTTCGCGGCCATTGGGCGAGTAGCTCGCCCCGGTGTTGGTGCCGGGAAATTTGATGATGCGATTGCGCGAGCCGCTGCCGAGGTCGATCTCGTAGACGTCCGCGTAGCCGCTCTTGTAGCCGGTGTAGACGAGCTTGCTGCCATCGGGGCTGAGCCGCGGGCCGACGCTGATGTTCGCGTCGTTCGTGAGCTGGTGAACGTTCGAGCCATCGGCATCAGCCACATAGATTTCCTTGTGCCCGGTGCGCGAGCCGACGAAGGCGACCTTCGAGCTGGCGAAGCCTTTGTTGCCGGTGAGTGTCTCGACAATTTCATCCGCGTAAGCGTGGATCTTGCCGCGAGCCGAGCCACTGAAGGACTTCGTGAGCACCGTCTTGCCGGCGCGGTCGGTCACATTGCCGGCGATGCTGTTTCCATTGGACGTGCCGCCCACCACAAAGCCCGCGCTCGTGGCCGGCACGAGATTGAAGTAGCCGGACATCGCCAGGTCGTTCTGCAGGATCTTCGCCGCCGGCCCGCCATCCGCACCGCCGATCGATCCGATGGCAATCGGGATTTTGTCGCTCTTGCTGATGGTGATGGTCGGCGTATCTGCACCACGCAGGAGCGAGGCGGAGACGAAAAGGCAGGACGCGAGGAAGGAGAACGCGCGGAGTTTTTTCATGGCGGGGCGGAGGCTAGCGGAAAAAGTGCGAGTGGCGAAATGTTAATGAAATCACAATCGCGCGAATGGGCATAAAGACGGTCCCAAGGCTCATTTAATTCAAGGGAATGGAATGGCCATTGATGCCGAGGATAACAGGATCATGAAGGTGGGCCTAGCGGTGCCCCAAGGCTCGGATTTTAACGCAGAGGCGCAGAGAACGCAGAGGACCGCAGAGAGGAGGAGGGCGGCTGGCGGCAGAAGGCGGCAGCTAAAGGAAGCCTCTTCACTCTTTCCTCTTCCTCTGCGGCCCTCCGCGTCCTCTGCGTCTCTGCGTTGAATTTCAGCCGCCTGTTTGCCATTTGCACATGGCCTTGGTTGCATCCGCATCATCCGTGGCGAAATTTCGCTCGCCTGATTCGCCTCCCTTTACTGGCCTTGGTCGAGCTTGAAGGCGATGTTGACCTCGAAGGAATCGCCGGTGCCGAGGCCGGCGGGCAGGGGATCGATCTGCTGCACGCGCTCGGCGGCGGTCATGACGGACTGGTCCATCGTGGTGTCGCCGGAGGAATGGACGATCTCGCGGCTCTGGATCGTGCCGTCCTTGCTGATGCGAATCTTGAGCGTGGTCACCATGTCCTGCCCGGCACGCGCGATGGTGGTGGGTTGATCCCAGCGGCTGTGGAAGCGGTCGTGAATCATGCCGAAATACCAGCCAAACTCCGATGCGCCCGAGCCATTGCCGGCCCTGCCGGGGCCTTTGCCATTGCCAGTTCCAGGCCCGTTCCCGCCGCTCGCGCCCGCCGTCTTGCTGGAGGCGCTGCTTGCGCCTTCCGTCTTCGCGGCGCTGGGCGAGCCCTTCGGCTTGTCTGAAGGCGAGGCCTTGGGTTTGGGCGCGGGAGTGGATGGGGAGGCGGCCTCGTCGCCTTCCTCCTTGGGCGTGGCTTTCGGCGTCGCCTTGGGAGTGGGCTTGGGTGTGCGTTTCGGAGTCGGCTTGGGGGTTGGTTTCGGCGTGGGCTTCGGAGTGACGGGTTTGGGCGTGGGCGTCTGCGGTTTCGGCGTTTCCGGCTTGGGAGTCGCGGGCTTTGGCGTGGTCGGCTCGGGTGTCGCCTGCGGGGTGACGATCTCGCTCGGCGGCGCCTTGATGGGGGGCGGCACGGAGATGAGTTCCGGCACAGAGTCCGGTGGCGGCGGCTGCTGCTCCACCTTGGGCAGAGCTTCCGCCGGAGCCGGGGGTGGTGGCTCGGGCGCGGCTTCCCCGGGGCCGGCGTCGCCTCCCCCGATCGAGCCGCCTTCCAGCCAGATTACCTGGTCCTTTGGCGGCTGGTGCGAAGCCCACTTGCTGACGAAATAGAGAACCGCCACGGCCACGACATGCAACGCGGCCACGACGAAGAAATTTCGCCGGAACGTGCGGTCGGTGGCCCTGGGCTGGTCTATGGAGAAGGACACAATTCGATTCTCGGACGAGCGTTCAGCCCGTCCTCTTCACAAAATAGATCGAGAGCAGCAGCCGGGCCAGAGGCGGGCGCGTCACGGCTGCTCGGGATTGGTCACTACGCCGACCTTCGTGATCTTCGCCCGCTGCACCACGTCCATCACGTCGATCAGCTTCTGCACGGACAACTCTTTGTCCGAACGCACGACCACGGCGACCTCGGCCTTGGCCTCCTTCAGCGCAGTCAGGTCGATTTCGAGTTGAGGCAGCGTCGTCGGCACATTGTTAAACTTGAGGTCGCCCTCGCGATTGATCGACACCGTCTGCACTGCGTTGGGGTCGATCGCGTGCTTGGCCGCGTCGCTGGAGGGGATGACGAGATCCACCGAGTTTTCCATCAGCGGCGTGGTGATCATGAAAATGATGAGCAGCACGAACGCGAGATCGAGCAGCGGCGTGACATTCAGCTCGCTGAGCGTGTGCAGGCTGTGGCGATCGGAGAAGCGGCGCATTGTGAAGTGCTTAGTGCTTAGTTCCTAGTGCTTAGTAAACAGGGTGAGGCGTCGACTTCTCAGACTGAGAACTGAGAACTAAGAACTTTCATTTCCAGGAAGAGTTACGCGCACCGTGGTCCACGTACTTGTGCTCAAACTCGCTCGCCAGCTCGGCGGCGAAATTGTCGAGGCCCACGATCATCGCGCGAATGGTGGTCACGAGGTAATTGTAGCCGAACATCGCCGGGATAGCCACGAGCAAGCCGGTGACGGTGGTGATGAGCGCGGCGCTCACGCCCGGGGCCATCGCCGCAAGATTCGCCGAGCCCGCTGCAGCGACATCGCCGAAGGTCTCCATCACGCCCCAGACCGTGCCGAGCAGGCCGAGGAAAGGCGCCCCGCTCACCGCGGTGGCGAGGAGGATCATCTGAGATTCAATTTTCAGCGCGGTCTCGCCCACGGCGCGTTCCATCGCCGTGGTGACCACGCGCATTTGGGCCGGGGAGATCTTCTGCGCGATATCCAACCGGGCACGGAAGGTTTCATCTACTTCCGCCGAACCGAGGAGCTGGAAGGTCAGCTCGCGGCAGCCCGCCTTGTAGACGGCGAAAACTGGCGCGCCTTCGAAGCGTCCGCGTTCGGTATAGATGCGCAGCGGGTGGCGGTCGGACCGGAAATCCGCCAGGAAGGCTTCGCGACGGCGGGCCGCAAAACGAATGAGGCGGAACTTCGTGACCATGACCGCCCAGCTGAAGATCGACGCGATGAAGAGCGACAGCAGGATGAGCCTTCCCGGCAGCGTCGAGTTTTCGAAGGCAAATACGATGCCGCCGGAGGCGAGGGAGATGGTCGGGAAAAGCGTTGCCGCCATGCGGGAATGGTTGCTTAGTGCAAGACGCCCGCCGCCTCAAAGATAAACTGTGAAAATCCTCCGCCTCGTCCTTGCCCTTTCCCTGCTCTCCACCGCGGCACAGGCCGAGGAAAACCGCTACGACCTGCTCAGTCGCACGCTCACGCCGTTCCTGAATGTGTTCGCGAAGAGCACCTCGAGCCCCAACCGCGCGCTGTCCTTCACGGTGAAGCTGGAGCAGATGACCGACCTGCCGCCCGCGCTGGCCGGCAGCCGTGCAGAGATCGCTGTCGAATACCCCGACAAGCTGCGTTTGCACGGCCCGGTGCTCGGCGAGGACATCACGATCTGCCGCAAGGGCCAGGACGTGTGGGCCTACCCTGGCAGCAAGGTCGAGGCGCTGCTCGCGGCCGCTGCGGCGGCCAAAAAACTGCCCAAGGCCGATCCGAAATTTCAGCTCAAGCCTTTCGGCCTGCCGCTGCCCGAGCAGGACCTCGTTTTTCTCCCCGCGCTTTTCCAGATCAAGGACGTGGGCAGCGAGCCGCTCGACGGCACCCCGTGTCGCGTGATGGACCTTTTCCTTATGCCCGAACTGGCGCGTTCGCTGAAAGTCCAGGGATGGGGTGCTCGCGCGTGGTTGAGCAGTGACGCGAAGCCCGTCCGCATCTCGGTAGCCAAGCCCGGGTGGATGGTCGTGGTGCGTTTTGAAAATGTCGCGTTCGCGCCCAAACTGCCGGATAGCACGTGGGAACCGACGAGCGAGCAGGCGGGCGATGTGATGAAGCTGGATCCGGTGCGGTACCAGCAGTTGCTTGGGGCGTTGGTGAAGTAGGCCCGGAGACTTCCCCCGGTGGCGCCAGCGTTTTTTTGAAAGCGCTCCGTTCCCTCCCACCGCGACCCGACGCTGCAACCGGTGTTCGCCTTAAACATCCGAAAACTCTCGTCCGCCTCACACGCCCCATGCGTCTCCTCCTCGCCCTCGCTTTTCTCGCAACGACCCTCACCGCCTTCGCCGCGGAACCGCCCAAACGCCCCAACATCCTCCTCGTCTACACCGACGACCAGCGCTACGACGCCATGTCGGTGGTGCAAAAGGAGCAGGGCGAAAAAGGCCGCTGGCCATGGCTGCAGACGCCCAACATGGACCGGCTCGCCCGCGAAGGCGCGCGGTTCCGCAATGCCTTCGTCGTCAATTCGCTCTGCGCTCCGTCGCGCGCCAGCATGCTCACCGGCTGCTACGGCTACGCGAATGGCGTCGTCAACAATCACACGCCTTTCCCGGTCGATAACGTCACCTACGCCACGCAACTGCGCTCCGCCGGCTATACTACCGGCTTCATCGGGAAGTGGCACATGGGCAATCAAACCGGCAAACGCCCGGGCTTCGACTACTCGGCGAGTTTCATCGGGCAGGGAAAATACTTCGACTGCCCCTTCGAGATCGACGGCGTCTCCACACCCACCACGGGCTGGGTCGACGATGTCTCTACCGATTACGCGCTGAAGTTCCTCCAGCAAAACAAGGAGAAGCCCTTTGCCCTCGCCGTCGGGTTCAAGTCCACCCACGGCCCCTTCACTCCGCCGCCGCGCTTCGCCGATTTCTATGGCGACGCCCAGGCGCGCACCGTGCCGAACCTCGGTATCCCCGCGATCTATCTCAACGCGCCCGACTACAAGACCGCCCAGCCGACGGCACCCGGGCTGGTGAAGACGAATCTCGATTACCACCGCTGCATCCACGGCGCGGATGAAAATCTCGGGCGCCTGCTCGACGAGCTCGACCGCCTCGGCCTGACGGAAAATACCATGGTCATCTTCAGCAGCGACAACGGCTACTACCTCGGCGAGCACCGGCTGGGCGACAAGCGTTCCGCCTACGAGGAAAGCATGCGGGTGCCGTTCCTCGTGCGCTACCCGAAGGTCATCGCGCCCGGCTCATTCGTCGATGCGGATACCCTGAACATCGACATCGCGCCGACGATGCTCGATTACGCCGGCGTATCGATCCCGGAAAAGATGCAGGGCCGGAGCTGGCGCCCGCTCGTCGAGGGCAAGATCAAAGATTGGCGCCGCGCCTTTTTCTACTGCTACTACTACGAGACGAATTTCAAGACGCCAACGATGATGGCCGTGCGCACGGGCACGGACAAACTCGTGAAGTATCCCGGGCACGACGAATGGACGGAGATGTTCGACGTGAAGGCGGACCCGTACGAACTGAAGAATCTGGCCGAGAATCCCGACTACGTCCCGATGCGCGAGCAACTCGAGAAAGCCTACAAGGAAGAGGCGGAGAAGATCGGCTTCGTCGTCCCGCCCTTTGCCGACAACCAAGCGAAGGAAACCGCCGAGCTGAAACGCACGAAGGAAGTGGTGCTCGACTATCACTTCGACCAGGACAAGCAGGACAGCAAAGCAGAAGACCACTCCGGCAAAAACAATCACGCGGCGGTAAAAGGGGCGCCGCTGGTCGATGGACGCGATGGACACAACGCGCGCCGTTTCGACGGCAGCGTTTTCTTCGCCGTACCGAAGTCGCCGAGCATTTCTCCGGTGGCGAACCAATGGACGATCGAAGCGACCTTCAAGGCGGAGAAAGCGGATGGCGTGATTCTCGCCCACGGCGGCGCAACCATTGGCTACTGCCTGTATCTCGCCCACGGCAAACCCGCCTTCACGGTGAGAGCCGGGCGGGGCGAAGGCATGAGCACGGTGACAGCAGTGAACGCCTTGCCGGATGGTTGGAACACGGTGACGGCGAAGATCACCGCGAATTCAAAGCTGCTGCTGCTCGTGAACGGGCAGCAAGTCGCAGCCGCACCGCTCAAGGATTTCATTCACAAGGAGCCAAACGACACGCTGGACATCGGCGGAGACGGTGGCAGCCAGGTCCTCGCGGGCGACAGCTCGGCGAAGTTCACCGGCCTCATTGAGTCGGTGAAGATCAGCAGCGAGTAGTGGGTTCGGTTCAGATCGCGCTTCCGAATGGAAATTGGAGGGCACCGCTCCGTCGGTGCTGTAGCGGGACGCTCCCCGAGGCACTGACGGAGCAGTGCCCTCCAGCGCCTCTCGTTATTCCGTATCGCCTTTGAAGCGGAACGCCTCGCCCCCGAGCAGCGACGTGCTTAGCACCGTCGGACACCAGTATTTCTCCACGTGCTCCACCATCAGCCGCGTGCCGGCGAAGTGGCTCACAAAGGGCCGCTGAGCGGGATTGTACATCGTGTCTGTGAGATCGCGGACGAGCGCGACGTGCTTGCCTTCGCCCACGAGTTGCCGAATGGCGAAGGGCCGCCCGAGTACGCACATATTGAGGTGCACGCCGCAGACGAGCACGTTTTCGATGCCGCGCTGCTGCATGAGATTGTAAGCCTCCGCGCTGTCGGTGATGGCGTCACCATCCATAATCTCGATCGCCGCGTGCTGACGCGTCCAGGGATACGGGTCGCCCTTCTTCCACGTGCGCTGGCAGTCGCAGCCGCCATCGGTATCATCGATCGGCAGCGGCGCCTCGCGGGTGGTATCGATGTAGCACCATTTCTGCAGCGGCACCGGCGGTGTGGCGGGCGGCGCGGCTTGAGCGAGCTTGCGAGCGGGATGGTCCTTGTAGAATTCCATCGTATTGCTCGGGCAGTGAATGATGAGCACGCCCCGGGCGCGCGCCGCCTTGGCAAATTCATTCACCCGTGGCGCCATCTCGCCTACCCGCGCCGCGGAATTCGGGCAGGTGTGCGTGTCCCACATGTCGCAGATGACCAGCGCCGTCTGGCGCGGGTTCCAATCGAGCGTCTTCGCCGTATCGCGGAATTCGCCGCTGGCCGCAGAAGTTTCCACCCGCTCACGCGCGGCGAGGTGCAAGGGCGCGGCATCCTGGCCAAAAGCGGAGGCTACGCCGCAGAAGATAGCGGACAGCAGGGAAAGAGAGCGGGGGGACATTCTGGTGAGTTTCCTCCGGAGTGAAGCGATGACAAGACGGGATGTTAGGGATCGAATGCCGGTGAGCGACTTACATTCATTTTTAACCGCAGAGGCGCAGAGAACGCAGAGG
>JBGGMZ010000034.1:0-27648 GCA_041287745.1 Chthoniobacter sp.
CTTTTTGACGCGCGGGGTGTAGGGGATATTCCCCACCATTTTGGTTTCAGGGCCACTGCCGACCTGCTTTTCGACTTCCATGCGCACGGTCTCGAGGTCGAGCCCCATTTTCTGGAGGACATTAACCGCGACACCCTGGCCAAGCTTGATCAGACCGAGCAAAAGATGCTCAGTACCCACGTAGTTGTGGTTAAACCGGTCGGCTTCCTTCCGAGCGAGGGCCAGGACCTGTTGAGCACGCGGTGTGAAGTTGTTCATCATTTTTGACTGAAGCGTTCTCCGTGCCCGCCGCCGTCCTCGCATGTCGCGAAGGTCGCAGCGTCTTCGGGAACAGCTCCAATCTGGGGGCAATATCTCTGGTGTGCAAGATAGGACGCACGGATTTATTGAAAATTTAAGAGCCAGTCGAAATCGCCGCAATCACCCCAGATGATCCGCTTTGGCGCAGACGGGCCACGTTCAAGGTCCCTAAAGGACGCCAAGTTGTCGCACTCTCCATGAAAAAGGGTGGCTGACTTCCCCTACGCGTTTTGGCGGGTCAATCGATTGATCGTGCGCATGAGTTCCTCGAAATTAACCGGCTTGGTGAGGTGCTCGACAAATCCCGCCGCCCTGCTCTTGACGATGTCCTCCTCCATTCCAAATCCGCTCATCGCAATGGCTGGAGTGTGCCGCTCGGAACAAAGCTCCGTGAGCAATTCGAGCCCGGAGCAATCCGGCAGGCCGATGTCGCTGACAATGAGATCGAAGGTTTCGCGCGCGGAGGCCGCCCTGGCCAAGGTGCCGCTGCTTGCGGGTGTCACGGCGTGCCCTCGGCGGGTGAGTAATCGCGTGAGGCTGTCCAGCGTATCGGCGTGATCTTCGATCAATAAAATACGCGCCTTCGACGCCAGGCGCTCGCCGGCCACTGGTGCTGACGCGGAACGGGGCGCGACAATTTCGGCATCCTTAACACCGGTGGAGGGCTCCAACCCGGTCAAAGGCATGATGAATGTAAAACGGGTTTCCTCCGGTGTGGAAGTGACGCCGAGCACGCCGCCGTGCGATTTTGCGATCTCGGAGGCGATGTAGAGACCGAGGCCGAGACCCTGCTGATAATTACCCAACCCCCCGCGGGAAAACGGCTCAAACAACCGATTCATGACCTCGGGCGGAATCGGCTTCGCCGCGTTGGACACCGAAAGCTCGAATTTTGCCTCTCGGCTCACCGCGCGCACCCGCACCGGCTTGTCCGGCAAGCCGTGTATCATCGCATTGGAAAGGAGATTGGTGAACAGCTGCGCGAGTCGCTTGCGATCGTACTGAATCGATTCCGTGAGCTCGAATTCCGGGATGATCTCCCGCTGCGGCCACGATGACCGCACGTCATCGATCACCTGTTCGATCAACGGCTGCACAGAGTCGTCCGTCTTGCTCTCGGCCAGGATGCCGCCGCCCAGCCGGCCGCGCGTAAAGTCCATGGCATCGTCGATCAAATCGGACATCCGGGCAACGCTGCGCCTCATCATGCGCAGGGTCTCCGACTGGCCTTCGTCCAGATCGCTTTCCCCGAGCAATGTGCTGCACATGGCAATCGCGCCAAGCGGCGTGCGCAGGTCGTGCCCGAGGACGCCGATGAACTGCTCGCGCAACTCCGCAACCGCGTGTTGCTCCGAAAGCTTCGATTCACTTTTCGCCAGCTTTTCCGCGGCATCGATGTGGAAGGAGATGAGTTCGGCGAAGAGCTTGAACATGCCGATGATTTCCGGCGTCTTCACTCGCGCGGGTCGCGGATCGATCGAGCAAAGCGTGCCGAAGAAGCGCCCATCCGGTAAAATGATCGGCATCGAGATGTAGCTCTGGAAGCCATATTGCCGGGGCGTGTGATGGTCGCGGTAAATCGGGTCGCAAGCCACTTCATCGATGATCACCGGCTCCCGCATCTGCCGGATCTCGTGGCAAATGGTCGTTTCTATCTTTAGCTCGCCGCCTGGCTTCAGCCCGAAATCGATCTTGTCCAGCACACTGCAGGCGATCCAGCGCTCTTCCGTCACTCGCGCCACGGCCGCAAAACCCATGCCTGTCGTCCGGCAGATCACGTCCAGGATTTTGGGCACGGCTGCGATGCCATGGATCATGGCGATGTCTTCGGAGAAACTGGGCATGATAGGGTGGCCCGCAGGCACGAGTCGCAGCGTGGGAGCGGGAACCGGATACTACACTCCCCAGTCAACGACGCCATCGATTTGCCACTGGGAAGGCACCTCCATCACGTTTGCGGCCTAGTTTCCCGTCGTAATCGCCCGTCGCGTGGCGCTCAGGGGAGCATGGTCGTCAAAGGCGACCGTCTTCCCCCGCCGCACTACGCCGAGTTCCTTCCAAAGCGCGGCGAGATCCACCTTCACCGGCGTCGCCTTCATTTCATCGTAGAGCTCTCGCAGCACCGGCACTCCAGTCGCGCCGTCGCCTGTGGCAATGACACGGTCGATATTCCATGCGCTTTCGATCGTCCCTCCGTCCGCGCGAATCGCGCGCAACGCATGCTCCAGGCCCAATCGATTATTTGTCCCCCGCCGGATCTCGACGTCGGCCCGCAAGCAAAACAGCGCGCCGCCCCAGTAGGTGCGACCCCACGTGTGCGTCCGATCCAACCCGCGATCGCCTGCCTCCGGCTCACCCTGCGGCATCCCTTCCACCATATCGCTCCAGATTCGCTCCGGGCTGAGGAGCCCCGCCCGGCATCGTGCGATCGGCTCCACATATGTGGCGATCCCCTCCTCCAGCCAATGGTGCCGGTCCGGCAAATTGGGAAAGCCGAGATGCAACATCTCATGGGTCAATTGCCAGTCCTCCGCCAGGTCCGCCGCAGTCGCCTTGCGCCCCAGCGAGATGGTCACGATCGCACCTTTCCATCCATCCGTATACCCGTCGCTCACCTCATGCCCATCCACGGGAGTGATCCGCAACACCGCACGCTTGATCGTGAAAGTCCCGTGGTATTTCGCCACCGCACGCGCGGAATTCTGGATCCATTTCGCCGCAGCCTCCTTGAGCGGCGGAGCCGGCAAACTCGTGTATTGCACATCCAACGTTCCGCCGGGCACACCAACCTCCTCCGCACGTCCGACCGCGACAAAACTGAATACCGTGGCTAGCAGCAGGAAAACGCAGAACGTCCGCATACGGCGAACAATCATGCCTGTTTTCATCCGGCCCGCGAGTTCAGTTTCGCGAAACAAAGATGGTGACGGCCAATCGTGGCCAGTAGAGTGCCGATCGCCCCCAACGGCCCTTCGTCACCGGTCGCATCATACCATGTCTTCAGTTTTCCGCTTCGGACTCATCACCTTCCTCCTCGCGTTGCTCTTTCTTTTGCCGACGAGCAGCTGCGCCGCCGATCCCATTGCAACTGCCGAAGCCGCAGTCACGTGTTTCCGCAACGCTTGCAGCGGCGAAATCGGCCACGCTGTCGCACCTGAGAAGTTGAAATTGATCAACTCGATGCGCGAATCGCCTTTTCTCATGATTGCCCTCAAGTCGCATGTGGATGTGACAGAGTTCCTCGATCCGCAATTCGCCTCGGCCATTGAAAAGAGCGGCCTCTACGGCTCCCGCGCCGCTCTCGCACAATCGACTGGGGATGTCTGGGTGCTCACCTACGGCAACATGAAAAGCATGATCGCCTATCTCGATGCCACCTCCGGCGCGGTGCTGTGTGTGGCATTCATCCCGGAAGGGTGATCCACACGGCAGTCACGCCATCGGCGTGACTGCCGCTACAAAGGACCGCGAATTTAGTTCGCCCGCTGCCTAGTAGGTGAAGCGGAAGCCCGCCCGAGCGCTGAAGTAATTCAGGTCGCCGCGGGAGCTGTTGTCATCCGGGAAATAGCGGTCGCCGAGATAGGTCCAGCGGCCATCCACGAAGATACCGACACGCTGCGCCACGATGGGCAGGAAATGCTGGAAGAAACGATACTCAAAGCCGGCGCCTGCGTGCGCCTCAGCCCACTGACGATCGCCGAAGTCCGCGCCGCCGCCGATGTAAATATACGGTGCAAGGTGCGCGGCTTCGATTGGGAAACGGAAGAAGAGATTTCCGCCTACATGATCGCGGGTCACCGTGTGATTGTCGATGCGACCACGATTGGTATCCGGACTCTCATGCGTGTAGACACTGGCGTACTCCGCGCCGATGCCGATGTTGCGGGTGAAGAAGTAGTTGATTTCCGAGCCTTCACCCCACGCATGCTCACGGAAAACGCCGGCATGAGTCGGTCCTTTGCCCACGCTGTAAATTGCAAAATCGCCGAACTGCAATTCATGGTCCTTGAACAAAGGTTCTTCAACGACTTCCTTTGTTGCCTTGCTGTCCTTGCTGTCGACCATTTCATGGCCGGCAAATGCGATTGGTGTAGAAGCGGCCAGTGCTGAAGTAATAATGAGCTGTGATAATTTCATGTATGAATTTAGAGGCGGCGATCATGACTAAATGCGCGACCGTGCATATCGGCTTGCTCCCCTATTCGGGAATCGGGAGGAAACTGGATGGGCTTTGATTGGTGAGATCTAGAAATATGTCAGGCAGGAGCGAAGGCGACGATTTGTCCGCCCAAGAAGGGGCCACCGGGCGAAACACTGGCGTGAGAGCATCCGCCATTGCCGCCCGTCCCCTCCAGGAGGCCGGCTGCGAGCAGACCCCGGAGGTCGTGCGGCGATTTCTGCCCATGCTGGTGGCCGTGTCGCTGTTCATGGAGAATCTGGACGCCACCATCGTGAATACAGCGGTGCCCACGATATCGGCGGCACTCCACGTGCAGCCTTTGAGCCTCAAGGCCGTGCTCACCAGTTACACTCTGGCTCTGGCGGTCTTTATTCCGATCAGCGGCTGGATGGCGGATCGCTTTGGCACGCGCCGCGTCTTCGCCGCCGCCATCGCAATCTTTTCGCTTGGCTCGCTGGCCTGTGGGCTGGCGGTGAATGTACCGATGCTGGTCGTCTCTCGCATCATCCAGGGGCTCGGGGGTGCGATGATGACCCCGGTGGGCCGCATCGCACTGGTGCGCAGTTTCCCGCGCTCCGAGCTGCTGGTGGTCATGCAATATGTCGTCATCCCCGCGCTCATCGGCCCGCTCATCGGCCCTGTCACCGGCGGCTTGATCGTCCACTGGCTGCCGTGGCGCACCATCTTTCTCATCAATCTCCCCTTCGGCCTCATCGGCCTCTGGATGGTGCGCTGCTACATGCCGGACTTCCGCGATCCCGCATCTCCTCCGCTGGATCGCGTAGGCTTCGTGCTCTTCGGTGCGGGCATCGGTCTGCTCTCCTATGTGCTGGAAGTCTTCGGTGAACACAGTCTTCCCGCACTGCCCATCATCGGGCTCACCGCTCTCTCGCTCGCTTTCCTCGGTGCCTACGGATGGCATTCCCGGCACGTCGCAGCGCCCATGCTCCGGCTGGCCTTGCTACGCGTCCGCACCTTTCGCGTGTCGGTGCTGGGCGGCTTCGTTACCCGGCTTGGCTTTGGCGGCATGCCCTTCCTCCTTCCCCTCCTCTATCAACTCGGGCTGGGCTTTCCCGCGTGGAAGGCCGGCCTGCTCACCGTACCATCGGCCCTGGCCGCCATGGGCATGAAGGTCATCGGGCGCAAATTGCTTTCACAGTTTGGCCATCGCTGCGTGCTCATCGCCAATACCGTGCTGCTCGGCGTGGCCATCGGCTGCTATTCTTTCGTGGGACGCGATACGCCCATCTGGTCGATTCTGCCACTGGCCTTCATCGTCGGGTTCCTCTCATCGCTCCAGTTCACGAGCATGAACACCCTTGTCTACGCGAATGTGGAAGATCGCGAAGCCAGCCAGGCCGGCAGCATCGCCAGCACCGCGCAACAGATGTCCCTCAGCTTTGGCGTGGCCATCGGTGCGCTGCTCACCGCGTGGTATCTGGGCTCGGTCGATCAGGCCAATCCCACCCAAACCATCCCCGCCCTGCACAAGGCCTTCATCACCATGGGCGGTCTCACCATCGTGTCATCACTGACCTTCTGGGGCCTCCGTCCCAACGATGGCGACAACGTCAGCAACCGCGTCGTGCGGGTCGTGGAGACGCGGTGACCTCGCCTGATGCTCAACGGATTGCTCGCGGCGCTTTGCCGAATTTCTCGCGAAAGGTCGCGTTGAATCGCGCCAGACTCCCGAAGCCGCTGGCAAAGGCGATGTCCGCGATGCTCCGCCGGGTCTGCGTGAGCAATTGATGCGCGTATGCCAGGCGCGCCTCGGTGACGAAGGCGACAAATGTCCGGCCGGTGTGGCGCGTGAATTGCCGGCAAAAGGTCGCCCGGCTCATCGCACTGCGCCGCACCGCTTCATCGAGCGTAAGCGGCTCGGAAAATTGCTCCAGCACCCATTGCACCACAGCCTCCAGACGTGGACGGGTCGCCGCGGTCGCTTCGGCGAAGACCCGCGTGTGCCCCAGCGTGGTGCCCTGTTTTTTGGCGGCGTCGTGCAGCAGCGCGAGCAGCTCCAGTAGCAGGCCGGCCCGGGCCAGGCGGCTCGCGCCCGCCATGCGCTGCAGCACCGCGAGCGCTTCCTGCGCAATCGCCGGTGTGAAGTGCAGCCCGCGCTCCGAACGCGCGAATAGCGGCGCGATTTCGCGCTCCCCACCCATGCTCCGCAGCGGATGCTCCGGCGGCAGGTGAAACTGCAGCACATAGCCATCCGTGTTGCCCTTCTCCATCCAGCAGTGCGGCAGATGGCTGCCGAGCAGCACACATTCCATGTCGCCAAAGGTGCCTACATGATCGCCCACATAGCGAATGCCGGAACCCCGCTGGAAAATCGTGAACTCCATCTCGGGATGGCTGTGCCAGCGTCCGCCTACACCCTTGACCGCCACCCGCCGTCCTCCGGCTTCCAGCAAGTGCAACGACTCCGCCGTTCCCCGCCAGCAGAGCAGCCGGGAACACTCGCCGGGAGCGAAGCGGATATTCTCGAGCAGGATGGCCATTTCCCGGAATGTATCAGCATTCCCAGCGATATGTCGATTCCATGAGACTATTCGATTAATAGTTGAGACAAGCTGGTGAGACGCGCCGGCCTCACCTAGGGATAAATGCTCCCCTCGCATGAATCCCCCGCAGTCGACCTTTGAGAACCATCTCCCGCGTCGCGTCATCACCGGACGCGGCGCCAGCCAATCGCTGGCGGAGCTGTGCGCAGCGAATGGATGGAAGCGGACTTTCATCGTGAGCGACGCCGGCGTGGCGGGCGCGGGATTGCTGGAAAACGTCGCGCAACCCTTGCGCGCTGCCGGCCTGCTCGCCGGCACCTTCGCCGAAGTACCCCCGGAGCCACCGATCGATGTCGTGGATACCATCGCCAGCCGCCTCAAAGCGACCAGCGCCGACATGGTCATCGGCCTCGGCGGCGGCAGCGTGATGGACGCCACGAAAGTCGCCGCGCTGTGTGCACGCGAAGGCAGGCCCGCCCGTGATTTCGTCGGCATCCGCAAGGCCGCCGGTCGTGGCCTGCCCACGATTTTGATCCCAACCACCGCTGGCACAGGATCGGAAGCCACCTTCGTCGCCATCCTCACCGATACCGCGACAGGAAATAAAACCGGCGTGGTCGATCCGCACATCCTCGCGGAGATCGCCATCGTCGACCCCTCGCTCACCGATGGCCTTCCACCGCACGTCACCGCCGCTGCGGGCATGGATGCCCTCGTGCATGCCATCGAAGCCTACATTGCGAAGGTCGCGACGCCTCTCGCCCGCGGTCTCGCGCTTGAAGCAGCCCGACGCATCGGCCGCTCGCTGGAAACCGTCTGTCGCGAGCCGGGCAATACTGAAGCACGCGACGGCATGGCCATCGGCTCGCATCTCGCCGGCATGGCCTTTGCCAACTCCTCCTGCTGCGCGGTGCATGCCCTGGCGCTGCCGCTCGGCGGTCGCTTCCACATTCCGCACGGCGTCATCACCGGATGCTTCGCCGGCGAGATGATGCGGCACAACGCCCCCGCATGCGCCGCCCATTTCGCCGAACTCAGCGCCGCACTCGGCTGGGGCGCACTCACACCTTCCGCTTTCGCCGCCAGGCTCGACGCCACCGCCGAATCGATCGGTTTGAGTGCCCTGCTTCATCAGACAGCTGTCTCCGCGGATGCAGTGCCAACCATGGCCGCTGACGCTGTCGCCATCCGCCGGCTCATGGATCCCAACCCACGCGAAGTCACGGTCGAAGATGCGGCGCGCATCTATCGCACCGTCCTTACCATTGCCGCCTGAAATGAAGAGCGAAAGATCAGACAGTGCACATTGCCTCGTGCGGGTTCAAATTGAAGCATGAAAACGCTCCCCGATTTCTGGTTCGAACCGCAGCCTTGGATTGATGGCCAGTGGCACCGCACCGGCGAGACCGTACCGGTGCACAATCCCGCCACCGGCGAAACGATCACCCAGGTTTCCCGCGCGGACGCAGCTCTTGTAACGAAGGCCATCGAAGGTGCAGTGAAAGCGCAACGCGCCTGGCGCGACATTCCTGCTGCCGAGCGTGGCATGGTCCTGAAACGCACCGCCGCCGCGCTCCTCGCGCGGAAGGATGAATTTGCCCGCCTGCTTACTTCCGAGCAGGGCAAGCCCTATGCACAGTCCGTGGGTGAAGTGGAGTACGCGGCCAGCTTCTTCCAGTGGTTTGGCGAAGAAGCACGGCGCATCTATGGTCGCATCGCTGCGCACCCGGAAGCGGGGCGTGAATTCTTCATCGAGCAACGACCCGCCGGTGTCGCCGGCCTTATCACCCCGTGGAATTTCCCCATCGCCCAAGGCGCGAAGAAAGTCGCCGCCGCGCTGGCCGCTGGCTGCAGCGCGGTGTGGAAACCGGCGGAGTTCACTCCGCTCGTCGCCCTCGCACTCGGCCCGGTCCTCGCGGAAGCGGGATTGCCGGCAGGCGTGCTCCAGATCGTACCGGGGCGCGGCTCCGTGGTCGGCGGCGTCCTCGCGGAACATCCCGCGGTGCGTGTCCTCAGCCTTACCGGTTCCACCGCCACAGGCAGCACGCTCATCGCCGCTGGTGCGCCCGCCATCAAGCGCATGTCGCTCGAGCTCGGCGGCAACGCCCCTTTCATCGTCCTGCCCGATGCGGATCTCGATTTCGTCACCGACCAATTGATCCGGCTGAAGCTCTTCGTCTCCGGGCAAGTGTGCGTCACGGCGAACCGCATCTTCGTCCACGCCGACATCGAAACTGCGCTCACCGAAAAGCTCGCGACGAAACTGGATGCCGCCCGCGTGGGCAATGGCCTCGCCGATGGCGTGGATGCCGGTCCGCTCATCCATCGCGAAGCCTGCACGGACGTGGGCAAACTGGTGGAAAAAGCCGTGGCCGATGGCGCCCGCATCGTTGCGCAAAACCGCCACCACGAAAGCGACGCGAGCCTGCGCGGCGGCAGCTTCTTCCCGCCCACGCTCCTCTCCGGCGTGCGCGACGACATGGCCGTGGCCCGCGAGGAAATCTTCGGTCCCGTCATCCCCCTGCTGCGCTACACGAGCACGAGCGAGGCGGTACGGCGCGCGAATGAGACGCCCTACGGCCTCGCCTCCTTTGTCTATGGCCGCGACCTCGCCCTTTGCCGAGCCGTGGCCACACGCCTCGAGACGGGCATCGTGGGCGTGAATGAATGGCGCCCGCTCAAGGCGGAGATTCCTTTCGGCGGAGTGAAGCAGAGCGGCATCGGTGCCGAGGGCGGCGAAGAAGGCATCCGCGAATTTCTCGAGACTCAAGTGATCTCGATGCCCAAGCCGGCACTGGATTCATGAAGAAAAAGCTGCGTTCCGAATCCTGGTGGAATGACCCGGGCAATCCCGGCATGACCGCGCTCTATCTCGAGCGGTTCCTCAACTATGGCCTCACGCCGGGCGAATTGCAGACCGGGCGCCCGATCATCGGCATCGCGCAATCCGCCAACGACCTTGCACCATGCAATCGCATCCACTCGCAAACGGTCACCCGCCTTTGCGACGGCGTACGCGACGCAGGCGGCGTGCCCATGGTCTTTCCCATGCACCCGCTGCAGGAGTCGATCCGCCGGCCCACCGCGGCGCTGGATCGTAACCTCGCCTACATCGCGCTCGTGGAGGTGCTCTACGGATATCCCCTCGATGGGGTGATCTTCACCACCGGCTGCGACAAGACCACGCCTGCCGCACTCATTGCGGCCGCGACCACCGATCTGCCCGCCATCCTCATGAACGGCGGCCCGATGCTGAACAGCTATCTCGACGGCGCGCCCGCGGGCACGGGCGTGATCATCTGGGAAGCGCGCCGGCGCATCGCCCGGGGCGACATCGACCAGGCGCAATTCACCAAGATGTTGGCCGATTCCGCCCCGAGCCCCGGCCATTGTAACGTGATGGGCACGGCGCTCTCCATGAATTCGCTCGCCGAAGCCATGGGCATGGCGCTGCCCGGTAGCGCGAGCATTCCCGCGCCATATCGCGAGCGCGGCCAGATGGCGTATGCCACCGGCAAGCGCATCGTGGAGATGGTGCGCGAGGATTTGCGCCCGTCGAAAATCATCACCCGTCGCGCGCTGCTCAATGCCGTGCGCGTCAATACCGCGCTCGGAGGCAGTACGAATTGCCCCCCACATCTCGTGGCCATCGCTCGCCACGCCGGTGTTGATCTGTCGCTGCAGGATTGGGAAACAGAAGGTTACAAGCTGCCCCTGCTCGTAAATATTCAACCGGCCGGGGAGCTTCTCGGCGAAGACTTTCATCGCGCAGGCGGCGTGCCGGTGGTCATGCGTGAACTGCTGCAGCACGGCCTGCTCGATGGCGAGGCACTCACCGTCACCGGTCAATCCGTCGCGACCAATCTTGCCCGCACCCCCGCGCCCGATGGCCACGTCATCCGCTCGGTGAAGTCGCCCTTGCGCGAAGATGCCGGCTTCCTCGTTTTGAGCGGAAATCTCTTCGACGCCGCGCTGATCAAGACAAGCGTCATCAGCGCGGATTTCCGACGCCGTTATCTCAGCCAACCGGGACAGGAAAATTGCTTTGAGTGCCCCGTGGTCGTCTTCGATCACCGAGAGGATTATTACGCGCGGATCAATGATCCGGCGCTCGAGATTGATGAGAACACGATGCTGGTCATCCGCGGTTGCGGACCGATCGGTTTCCCGGGCAGCGGCGAAGTGGTGAACATGCAGCCACCGGATGTGCTCCTGCGCGCCGGGGTGAAGGAACTGCCCACTCTCGGCGACGGCCGTCAAAGCGGCACCTGCGCCAGCCCGTCCATTCTCAATGCCGCGCCGGAAGCCTTCGCCGGCGGCGGACTCGCACGCCTGCGCACCGGCGACCGCGCACGCGTGGACCTGCGCAGCCGTCGCGTCGATGCGCTCGTGCCTGAGGCCGAGTGGAACGCACGCGACACCTCCGCGTGGGACACCGCGCCCGCCAACGCCACACCGTGGCAGGAAATCCATCGTCGCCACATCAGCCAGCTCGATACCGGCGCGTGCTTCGACTTCGCCTGCGCCTACCGCAACGTCTGCGCCACGGTGCCGGGGCATAACCATTAGCTCTCACCCAACCCAACTCCTTTATGAAACTGATCCGATTCGGAACTCCTGGAAACGAAAAACCCGGCCTTCAACTTGCGGATGGCCGCCGCATCGATGCCTCTGCCTTTGGTAGCGATTATGATGAAGCTTTCTTCGGTGGCGATGGACTCGCGCGCCTCGCCGCGTGGGCGGAGAAGAATGCCGCCGCTGCGCCCAAGGTAGACGCAAGCGTGCGCCTCGGGCCATGCATCGCGCGGCCAAGCAAGATCGTGTGCATCGGGCTGAACTATGCAGATCACGCCAGGGAGTCCGGCGCGGACATCCCGAAGGAACCCATCCTCTTCTTCAAGGCCACCTCATCCCTCGTGGGACCAAACGACGACCTCATCATCCCGCGCAATTCGCGCAAGACGGATTGGGAAGTCGAACTCGCCATCATCATCGGGAAGCGCGCGAGCTACGTGAGCGAAGCCGACGCGCTGAACCACGTGGCCGGCTACGCCCTGCACAACGACTACAGCGAGCGCGAATGGCAGCTCGAGCGCGGCGGCCAGTGGGTGAAGGGCAAGAGCTGCGATACCTTTGCTCCACTCGGGCCATTCCTCGCCACGCGCGACGAGATTCCCGATCCGCAAGCGTTGCCCATGTGGCTCACCGTAAACGACACCAAACGGCAAAACAGCACCACCGCGCAAATGATCTTCAATGTGCCGCAACTCGTGAGCTACATCAGCCAATTCATGAGCCTGCTGCCGGGCGATATCATCAGCACCGGCACGCCTCCCGGTGTAGGTCTTGGCCTCAAGCCCGAACCCGTCTTCCTCAAAGCCGGCGACGTCGTGGAACTCGGCATCGAAGGACTCGGCACCTCGCGCCAGAAAGCAGTCTCCGCCGCCTAATGACTATGCGACTGAAAGACCTCGTCATTCTCATTACCGGCAGCACCACCGGCATCGGCTCCACCATGGCGCGGCTGTTCGTCGCCGAAGGCGCGCGCGTCATCCTCCACGGTCGCGATGCGGCCCGCGGTGAGGCGCTCCGCGCGGAACTCGGCAGCGAGCGCACGGCCTTCGTGCAAGGCGATCTCGCGGAGCCCGAGCATCCCGCGCAACTCGCCGAGGCCGCGGTGCGCTGCTTCGGCCGCATCGATGCGCTGGTCAACAACGCCGCGCTCACCACCCGCGCACATTTGCCCGACACCGACGTCGCCTTCTTCGACCGCCTCATCGCGGTGAACCTGCGCGCGCCGCTCATGCTCATCCGCGCCCTGCTCCCGGCGCTGAAGGAGTCGCAAGGCAGCGTCCTGAACATGGGCAGCATCCTCGCCCACTGCGGCCAGTCGAACCTGCTCGCCTATTCCATCAGCAAGGGCGGCCTGATGACGCTGACGCGCAATCTCTCCGACACGCTCGGCCCGGATCGTGTGCGCGTGAATCAAATCAATGTCGGCTGGACGCTCACCGAAAATGAATACCAAACCAAAATCGGTGATGGCCTTCCGCCGGATTGGCCGGACCACGTCCCGGCCTACGCCGCGCCCTCGGGCCGCATCCTGCAGCCCGACGTCGTTGCCGAAGCCGCCGTCTACTGGGTCGGCCCTGCCAGCCGTCCGATCAGCGGCAGTGTCTTTGAACTCGAACAATATCCACTGATCGGACGCGTCCCCAACCAGGAAAATAAAGCCTCATGAAATCCCCCGCCTTCAACCTCTCGAACAAAACCGCCATCATCACCGGAGGCGCCTCCGGCATCGGCCTCGCCATTGCCAAGCGCTTCGCCGCACATGGCGCCGCGGTCGAAATCCTGGATCTGCAACCGGCCTCTCTCGACGCCGCAATGAATGAACTGCGCGCCGTGGGGCACGGAGCCCATGGCGAGGCTTGCGACGTGAGCGACCCGGCCTCCGTCGACGCCGCCTTTGCCCGCATCCTCGCGCGGCACGATCGCGTGCACATCCTCGTGAACAATGCCGGCATCGCCCATGTGGGCAATGCTCTCACCACGACGCCGGAGGATTTCATGCGCGTCCAGCGGGTAAATGTGAATGGCGTGGCCTTTTGCACCCAAGCCGCGCTGCGCCACATGACCACGAAGGGCGGCGGCGTGATTCTCAATCTCGCCTCCACCGTCTCGCAGATGGCTATCCCGGATCGCTTCGCTTACTCCACGAGCAAGGGCGCAGTGCTCGCGATGACCTATTCCATCGCCAAGGATTTCCTCGAACAAGGGATCCGCTGCAATGCCATCCTGCCCGGCCGCATTCACACTCCCTTCGTGGATGGCTTCATCGCCAAAAACTATCCCGGCCGCGAAGCGGAGATGTTCGAGAAGCTCTCGAAAACCCAGCCGATCGGCCGCATGGGAGAGCCGGATGAGGTCGCCGCCCTGGCGCTCTTCCTCTGCAGCGACGAAGCCGGCTTCATCACCGGCAGCGCCTACCCAGTGGACGGCGGCACGCTGACCATCCGGTGAGTGCGAGTGGAGAGTGAAAGGACGCTCGCAGGCGCCACTTTCACTTTCACTTTCACTTCCCCACCGCGCTGGCGTCGCGCACAATGCGGCGCCAGCCATGAAAAAACTTGTCGCCCTCCTTCTGCTGCTCGCGGCTCTGCTCGGGGCCGTAGCGCTTTTTCAGCGGCGTGCGTCTGCGCCCGCGGGGTCGACTGCGCCACTGACTGTCTACTGCGCGGCGAGCCTCAAAAAGTCGCTGGAGGCCATTGCGGAGCAATATCGCAAGGATACCGGCGTGGAGGTCCGCTTGCAATTTGGCGGCAGCGGCACGTTGCTCAGCGGACTGCGCGTGGCGAAGCAGGGCGATCTCTACCTGCCGGTGGATGAAGGCTCCGTGGCCGATGCGCGCAAGGCGGAGGTCGTGCGCGAGGTCTTCCCCATCGCCGTGCAGAGGCCCGTGCTCGCCGTGCGCAAGGGCAACCCGAAAAACATTCACACACTCGATGATCTTCTGCGCGACGACGTGAAAACCGCGCTGGCCAATCCCGAAGCAGCCAGCATCTCGCGCGTCTCCCGTAAGGCGCTCGGTGAAAAATGGGACAAGCTCGCCACGCATGCCACGGTGATGAAGCCGACGGTGACCGACGTAGCCGGGGACGTAAATCTCGGCACGGTCGACGCCGGGATCATCTGGGATACCGTGACCGCACAATTCAAGGAAACCGAGGCGGTCAAAGTGCCGGAGCTTTCCGACATCAAGGAGAACGCCTCGGCCTGCGTGCTGAGCTTCTCCATCCAGCCGGAAGCGGCGCTACGTTTCGCTCACTATCTCACCGCGTCGGATAAAGGCGGAGCAGTCTTTCAGGCGAATGGCTTCACTCCCGCCGGTGGGGAAAAGTGGGCGGGCAAATGACCACCCGCGCCGTGCGAGTCACACCATTCTGGGGCGGGCTCACGCTGGCCACCGGCGCGTATCTCCTCTTCCTCCTCGCGCTGCTCGGCTCAGCTGCGACCTACACCACGCCGGGGCATTTGTGGGCAGCGCTCGGCTCACGTGAGATTCGTTATTCCATCGGGCTCAGTCTCGTGAGTTGCACCGCCTCCGCGCTGCTCGCGCTCTTCCTCGCGGTGCCCGTCGGCTACTTGCTTTCCCGCGGGCGCTTTCCGGGCAAATCATGGCTCGATGCGGCGCTGGATATTCCCATCGTGCTGCCGCCCATGGTGGTGGGTCTGTGCCTGCTCACTTTCTTCCAGACACCGCTCGGCAAGGCGATCGAGGGCGTGATGCATTTCACCTACGCGGTGGCAGGAGTGGTGCTGGCGCAATTCGTCATCGGCGCGGCGTTTGCCGTGCGGACGATGCGCAGCGTCTTCGATCACCTCTCCTCCCGCCCGGAGGATGTCGCCATGACGCTCGGCTGCTCGCGGGGGCAGGCGGTGTGGCTGGTAACGCTGCCCGCGGCGAATCGCGGCATGTTTGCCGCCTTCAGTATCGCCTGGGCGCGCAGTCTCGGCGAATTCGGTCCCATCCTTGTTTTCGCCGGCATCACCCGCATGAAGACCGAAGTGCTGCCGACCAGTATTTTCATCGAACTCAGCGCAGGCAATCTGGAAGCGGCGATCGCGGTGAGCCTGTTGATGGTGGCGCTCGCCCTCGTAGTCCTCGTCGCCGTGCGCATCTTTGGGGAACGCATGTGATCCAGCTCGAATCCATCGTCTGGCACGCCGGGACATTCCGGCTCGAGAACATTCAACTCACGATTCCCACCGGCAGCTACGGTGTGCTCATGGGCCGCACAGGAACCGGCAAAACGACGCTGCTGGAAATCGTTTGTGGCCTGCGCCAACCGCTCTCGGGCCGCGTATCCATCGGTGGGCGCGATGTGACTCACGAACCACCGGCCACACGCGGTGTCGGCTACGTGCCGCAGGACGGCGCGCTCTTTCCCACCATGACCATCCGGGAACAGCTCGGCTTCGCCCTGCGAATCCGGCGGCTTCCTGCACGGGAAATCGTGGAGCGCGTAGAGCAATTGGCCACGGAGCTAGGGTTGACTGCGTTGCTGGATCGCCTGCCGCATGGGCTTTCCGGCGGTGAACGCCAGCGCGTGGCTCTCGGCCGCGCTCTCGCCGCCCGGCCGAAAGTCCTGCTGCTCGATGAACCGCTCAGCGCCATCGACGAGGAGCTTCGCGAGGAGCTCGCCGCGCTTCTGCGGCGTGTCCAGCGCGATCATGGCCTCACGGCGCTGCACATCACCCACTCGCGAGCTGAAGCCGATCTCCTCGCCGATGTAATTTTTCGCCTGGCGGATAGCCGCATCACTGAAGTGTATCGCGGCTAGACGCCGGGCTTTGCTTGTATTTGCACATCCGGCGAGCGGTTTCGGACAAGATGCGGCTCCGGGGGTTCGCTAGGCTGGTCAATCTCATGAAAGCCTCCGCCCGAAAGAAATCCTCCCATCGCTGGCAGGGAGTATTCCCCGCCGTCACCACGCAAATGCACAAGGACGGCTCGCTCGATATCGAGGCGACGGCCCGCCACGTAGAGGCCTTGATCGCCAGCGGCATCAATGGTCTCGTCATCCTCGGCTCGCTCGGTGAAAACCAGATGCTTTCCGGCGAAGAGAAGCGGCTTGTCGTTCGTGAACTGATGCGCGCCGTGGGAGGGCGCGTCCCCGTGCTGAGCGGCGTGGCGGAGACGACCACCGCTGAAGCCGTGCGCTACACGCGTGATTGCGAAACACTCGGCGCGGATGGCGTGATGCTCCTGCCCGCCATGGTCTACAAGACGCCCGATCCCGAGGAGACGCTGGCCCATTTTCGCACGGTCGCGAAAGCCACCGGGCTGCCGATCATGGTTTACAATAACCCGATTTCCTACGGAAACGACATTACGCCCGAGATGTTCGCCCAGCTTGCGAGCGTGCCAAATTTCGTGGCGATCAAGGAAAGCTCAGGCAATACCCGGCGCATCACCGATCTACGCAACACGGTCGGTAATCGCTACGCGCTCTTCACCGGTGTGGACGATCTCGTGCTGGAGTCCGGGGTGCTCGGCATCGATGGCTGGGTCGCCGGTACGGGCATCGCATTTCCAGCGCAGAATCAATACCTGTGGGAACTGATCCAGGCAGGCGACTGGCAGAAGGCCCTGGAAGTTTACCGCTGGTTCACGCCTCTGCTGCACCTCGATGTGCATGTAAAGTTCGTCCAATACATCAAGCTCTGCGTACAGGAATGCGGGCTGGGCAAGGAGTGGACCCGTGCGCCGCGCCTGCCGCTCAGGGGGGCTGAGCGCAAGGCAGTGATGAAGATCATTCACGATGGGATTGCCGCCGCGCCGAAGGTGCCGAAAAAATAGCGCCATGCGTCACGCTTCCATTCCACCATCGCTCTTCGTCGAGAACCGCGCCTGCCTGCGCGCGCTGTTGCAGCCGAAGTCGCTCGTCGCCCTGAACAACAACGACGTGCTGCCGACTAATGCGGACGGCACGCTCCTCC
Source organism: Chthoniobacter sp. (assembly GCA_041287745.1). Classification (GTDB taxonomy): domain Bacteria; phylum Verrucomicrobiota; class Verrucomicrobiia; order Chthoniobacterales; family Chthoniobacteraceae; genus Chthoniobacter. The sequence continues at coordinate 17,488 of JBGGMZ010000034.1, forward strand.
TCCACCCGAATGCCGACCTCTTTTATCTCAGCGGCATCGAGCAGGAGGAATCGCTTCTCCTGCTCTTCCCCGATGCGACCGATCCGCGCCATCGCGAGATCCTCTTCGTGCGTGAGACTTCGCCCCTCATCGAAACGTGGGAAGGCAAGCGCCTCTCGAAGGAAGATGCAAAGGGGGCGTCGGGCATTGGGCGGGTCGAGTGGCTGTCGGAATTTCCTGCAATCTTCCGCACGCTGATGTGCGAGGCGGAGAATGTGTATCTTAATACCAACGAGCATCCGCGCGCTGTGGTGACGGTCGAAACCCGCGAAACGCGTTTCGTGCATGAGACGCTGCGCGCTTTTCCACTGCATCGCTATCATCGGCTCGCCCCGCTGCTCCACGCCTTGCGCGCGGTGAAGTCCGACGCTGAAGTTGCCCTGCTGCGCCGCGCCTGCACCATCACCGGAGACGGCTTCCGCCGTGTCGCCCGATTTGTGAAACCGGGAGTCCATGAAACCCAGGTGGAGGCGGAACTGGCGCACGAGTTCATCTCGCAAAACGCGAAGTTCGCCTATTCACCGATCATCGCCTCAGGCGCAAATGCCTGCGCGCTGCACTACATCCAAAACGACGCACCCTGCCGCGACGGCGATCTGCTCCTGCTCGACGTGGCCGCGAGCTACGCCAACTATAACTCGGATCTCACACGCACCATCCCGGTGAATGGCCGGTTCACGCGCCGCCAACGGCAAATCTACGATGCTGTGCTGCGCGTCTATCGTATCTGCGAAGCGGCACTCAAGCCCGGCCTCACTGCTCTCGCCTGGCGGGAGATCGCGGATGACGCGATGACGAAGGAACTGATCGACCTGAAGTTGATCACCGCCGCCGAAGTGCGTAAGCAAGGGCCGGAGAAGAAGGCTCTGCGGAAGTATTTCATGCACGGCATCGGCCACCCGATCGGTCTCGATGTGCACGACGTATCGGTCATCGGCGCACCGATGCAGGCTGGCTGGATCATGACTTGCGAGCCGGGGATCTACATCCCGGCGGAGAAGATCGGCGTGCGCCTGGAAGACACCGTGCTGGTCACAAAAGACGGCCCGCAAAGCCTCATGGCAGATATTCCGATGGAAGCGGACGAGATCGAAGCGCTCATGGCGGGCAAGGCGAACAAGCGACGCCCCCGGCGTTGAGCGCACCTGTCATGGAAAAGATCCGCGTCATCGATTCCCATACCGGAGGTGAGCCGACTCGTGTCGTGATCGCTGGCGGACCGGACCTCGGTCGCGGACCGATAAGCGAGCGCCTCGCCATCTTGCGCGAACAGCACGATGACTTCCGCTCCGCCGTGGTGAATGAGCCGCGCGGGTCAGACGTGCTCGTGGGCGCGCTCCTCTGCGAGCCGAGCGATCCGTCGTGCTCGGTCGGCGCAATCTTTTTCAACAATGTCGGTTTCCTCGGTATGTGCGGCCATGGGACGATCGGACTGGTGGCGACACTCGCGCACCTGGGCCGGGTTGGCGATGGAACGCTGCGCATCGAAACTCCAGTGGGTGTCGTCGATGCCACCTGGCATGGCGACGGCCGCGCATCCTGTGGCAACGTGCCGAGTTATCGCCTGGCCAAGGATATCCGGATCGACGTGCCCGGCCTGGGCGTCGTGGTCGGCGATGTCGCATGGGGTGGCAATTGGTTTTTCCTCACCAAGAGCAACACCGGTACGCTCGCACTCAACAACGTGGAGCGACTCACCGATATCGCGTGGCGGATCCGACAAATTGTGAATGCGAGCGGTTATCCGCAAGTGGATCACGTCGAGTTTTACGGCGATCCTCAGTGTGGCGGCCACTCCCGCAATTTCGTCCTCTGCCCGGGAAGAGCTTACGACCGCTCACCCTGCGGCACCGGCACCAGCGCCAAGCTCGCCTGTCTCGCCGCAGACGAAATGCTGAAGGAAGGCGCTGAATGGGTGCAGGAAAGCTTCATCGGCAGCAAATTCCGCGGCAGCTACCGCTGGCTGGACCGGCAGAAGGGCGTGATCGCACCGACGATCTCCGGCACCGCGTTTATTACGGCCGAGGCCACTCTTCTTCTGAACCCCGACGACCCTTTCCGTACCGGCATCCGATGAAACGATCCCACCTTCTCCCCACCCTCGCATTGCTCGTCTTCGGTCTCGCCTTCAGGGCGTTCGCCGGCGGTTCGGCGGCCGAATACGAGCGTGCTCTCAGCCTTTCCCTGCGGACGGAAAACAAAATCTTTCGCGCCAACTTTGATGTGAACTGGCTGCCTGGTGGCCTGCAGCTTTGGTATCGCGTCCAGACCGCTCCCACGACGTGGGAGTATGTGCTGGTCGATATCAAGACGGGCGCCATCCAGCGAGCGCCAGACGCCGCGGCATTGCGCCTGCCGAAGGAAAGCTTCAAGACCTCCGAGGCCAGTTCGTTGAAGCCCCACCCCTCGTGCAACGGCGGTAGCGAAACAACCGTGCATTTCCTGAACCGCACGAATGAAGCGGTCGATCTCTTCTGGATCGACGCACAGGGCAATCGCAAACCGTACGGGCACATCAACGCCGGTGACGAAACAACGCAAAAAACTTTCGCCGGGCACGTATGGTTGATCAGCGACGGCATGGGGCAAACACTCGCCGTGCTCGAGGCCAAGTCGGGCCCGCTCGACATCACGATCGATGGTCGCGGAACGGAGCGCTCTGCCCCCGAGGAGGCGGATCGCCCACGCGGCTCCAGCGTGTCGCCGGATGGCCGATGGGATATTCGCATTGAAAATCACAATATCCTGCTGCGCGCAAAAGCGACCGGTGAGACGACCGCAATCACCCAGGATGGCAGTGAGCAACAGGCTTATCGCGGGCCAGTGGAGTGGGCACCGAATTCGCAAAGTTTCGTCGTCACCTCGGCCACGAAGGTAACGCAGCGCCAGGTCAATCTTGTAGAGTCGTCGCCGAAGGATCAGCTCCAGCCAAAGCTCGTCACCTACAACTACACCAAACCCGGCGACGCGTTGCCAAATCCGCGTCCGGTCCTGGTGCGCGTGGCCGACCGCGGCGTCACGCTCATCGACAATGCGCTCTTCCCCACACCGTTTGGCGAGCAACCCGAAATCCGCGTGCGGTGGTCGCCCCGCAGCGATGAGTTTTTCTTCGACTACAATCAGCGCGGGCATCAGCTATACCGCATCATCGGCGTCAATGCAGCCACCGGCACACCGCGTGCGCTGGTCGAGGAAAAGAGCAAGACCTTCATCGACTATACCAAGAAGACATGGCGTCACTGGCTGGAGAAAACGGGCGAGCTCTTGTGGATGAGCGAGCGAGACGGCTGGTGCCGGTTATACCTTTACGACACCACCACGGGCGCAATGAAATCGCTCGTCACCCCTGCATCGGGCGTGGTCCGCAAGGTGGAGAAGGTGGATGAGGAGAAGCGGGAGGTGTGGTTCCTCGCCAGCGGCGTGCGGCCGGGCGAAGATCCTTACCATCTCCACTTGTGCCGCGTCCGGTTCGACGGCACCGGCTTTGTCCAACTCACGCAGGGAGACGGCACTCACGAGATCACCTTCGCGCCGGACGGCGCCTGCTTCCTCGATCGCTGGTCACGCGTCGACCAACCTCCCGTCACTGAATTGCGCCGCAGCGACACGGGCACGCTCGTCTGCGAATTGGAACGAGGTGACGCCCGCGCATTGATTGCCGGGGGATGGACCACTCCGGAACGTTTTACCGCCAAGGGGCGTGATGGAAAGACGGACATCTACGGCATCATCATCAAGCCCACGAGTTTTGATCCCGCCCGGAAATATCCGGTTCTCGAAGAAGTGTACGCCGGTCCACACGGAGCATTCGTTCCGCAAACATTTGGCCGGCTCCAGCGCCAGCACGCCCTCGCAGAATTGGGCTTCATCGTCGTGCAAGCCGACGGGATGGGCACCAACGATCGCGGCAAGGCATTTCATGATGTGGCTTGGAAGAATCTCAAGGATGCGGGGTTTCCCGATCGCATCGCATGGATCCGCAGCGCAGCAGCATCGCGCCCGTGGATGGATCTCGAGCATGTCGGCATTTACGGCGGCTCCGCGGGTGGACAGACCGCGATGCGCGCCTTGATCGATCATCCGGATTTCTATCGCGCGGCTTTCGCGGACTGCGGCTGCCATGACAATCGCATGGACAAGATCTGGTGGAACGAACAGTGGCTCGGCTGGCCGATCGACGACTCCTACGCCCGGAACTCGAATGTCGAGGACGCGGCCAAACTGAAAGGCGCGCTCATGCTCTGCGTGGGCGAACTCGATCATAATGTCGATCCAGCCACCACCATGCAGGTGGTGAATGCCTTGGAGAAAGCCGACAAGGATTTCGAGCTGCTCGTGATGACCGGAACTGGCCACGGCTCGGCCGAGACACCTTACGGCATACGGCGGCGGATGGACTTTTTCGTGAGGCACCTGCTCGGAGTCGAGCCGCGTCATCCCTGAGCAATGAAGCGCATCGCGATCGTGGGCGGCGGTGTCATCGGCTTGAGCGCTGCGCTGGAGTGCGCGCGACGTGGACATCACGTCACCCTCATCGAGCGCGCTCCCGCACAACGAGGCGCTTCGCTCGGCAATGCGGGAATGATTGTGCCCAGCCACTTCGTTCCCCTCGCCGCTCCCGGCATGATCGCACTCGGCCTGAAGTGGATGTGGAATCCAGAGTCGCCATTTTACATCCAGCCGCGACTGAACTGGGATTTGCTCACGTGGGCATTGCGCTTTTGGCGGGCCAGCACCCGCCAGCACGTGGAGCGAGCGGCGCCACTGCTGCGCGATCTGCATCTCGCCAGTCGCGAAGCTTATGTGCGCCTGGCAGAAGAGGAGTCCTTCGGGCTCGTGAAACGCGGGCTGCTCATGCTGTGCAAGACCGCGCACGCGCTGGAGGAGGAATCCCGCGCGGCCGAAAAAGCGCAGGAGCTCGGCGTACCCGCCACCGTGCTTGATGGACACGCCGCGGCCGCGCTGGATCCGGACGTGACCATGGACATCGCGGGGGCGGTTTATTTCGAGAAGGATTGCCACTGCGACCCCGCCCGCTATGTGGCCGCAATGGAGCACCGCTTGCGCGCTCAAAAGGCCGAGCTGATCTACGATGTGCAAGTAACCGGATGGCATCGGGAGGGCCATCGGCTCACCGCCATGCAGACGACCCGTGGAGAGATTGCGGCGGATGAGTTCATCCTCGCAGGTGGAGCATGGTCACCGGAACTCGTCGCCGACCTCGGGCTGCGTCTCCCGATGCAGGCCGGAAAAGGCTACAGCGTGACCGTTCCCGACCCGGTCGAGCGGCCCCGCCTGTGCTCCATCTTCACCGAGGCCCGTGTCGCAGCGACGCCCTTGGGAGATGCCTTGCGCTTCGGCGGCACCATGGAGATCGCGGGTATGAATGAGCGGATCAATCCGCGCCGTGTCGCGGGCATCCTGCGTGCCGTGCCGGCTTACTTTCTTCGTTTCCGCGCGGAGCACTTCGAGGGGCTGCGGCCGTGGTGCGGCTTGCGCCCGTGCTCGCCCGATGGTCTACCCTATCTCGGTCGTACCCGGGCGGCGTCCAATCTCATCGTCGCCACTGGCCACGCCATGATGGGGCTGAGCCTCTCCCCTGTCACCGGCCAGCTCGTCGGGCAGATCGTCGACGGAGAGCCGCCCCGCTTCGACCTCAGCCTGCTCGACGTGGATCGCTACGCCTAGGCTTCGGCTGTCTTTTGCCGCGCGCAGGGTTAGCATCGCGACATGCCTGCACGCTCCCCTCAGCCTGCCACCGCTCTGCTCGATAGCGGTGACCTCTCGCTTGCCCTGCCGCTGGAACGCGTCTTCGATGACCTCCCCAATGTTGTCTTCTTCATCAAGGACCGCGACGGCCGCTATCTCGCGGTCAACCGCGCGCTCATGGAGCGGTGCGCGCTCTCCGACAAATCCCGGCTCATTGGCAAGCGGCCTTCGGACGTTTACCCCTCAGCGCTCGCGGAGCATTACGAACGGCAGGATCGGCGCGTCCTCCAAGGCGGAAAGCCCGTGCTCGATCAGCTCGAGCTGCACCTCTATCCCGACCGCAGCCGCGGCTGGTGCCTGACCAGCAAGTATCCCGTCATCGATCGCCGCACGGGGAAGATCGGCGCCATCATGGGCATCTCGCGAGATGTGGAAGAGTCCGCGCGGCGCGCCACCGAGCATGGCCTGCCGGAGTTGGCCCGCGCTATCGAGCTGCTACGCAGCCGCTTGCAAAATCCACCCGAGATCGCGGAACTCGCCAGCCTTTGCGGTTTGTCGCCAGTGCGCTTTTCGCGACTGGTCCAGCAGGTATTTCATCTCACACCGCGGCAACTCGCCATGAAGGTGCGGCTCGATGAAGCACTGCATCTGCTCGCCACCACGGACCGCCCGCTCAGCGCCATCGCGCTCGACACGGGCTTCTGCGACCAGAGCGCATTCACCCGCCATTTTCGGCGCATGACCGGCGTTCCGCCCGGCACTTTTCGCCTGCAGGTGGATTGAAGCGTGGCTGCGGGGGGACATTCACACTCGTTCTTGCGGAAGATTCTCATCCTTGAAATTCGCGAGCGCTTGCGAGTGTCCGTCGATGCAACACAGAGAAAAATTTTCGAATGCAGGACGAGACAGAGGCCGACTTACGCGCGGTCACGTAAAGCGCGACAAGCCACACCCAATCTTGACACGGCACGGTGCGACCTCTGCTCCGATTCAGTCTCGATGAATACGAATTCCGTAGGCGAAACTCGCGCGAAAGTACTGGTGATCGACGATGAACCGGCGATCCTTTTTACGCTCAAGCGGATTTTGGAGCACGCCGGTTTTGACGTATGCACAGCGCAATCGGGAGCCGAAGGCCTCAATCTATTCCAGCAGAGGCAGTGGGACTGGGACGTGGTCACCTTGGATCGCTCCATGCCCGGCATGAATGGCGAGGAAGTCGCGGCCGAAATTCGCCGCATCGCGCCGACGCAGCCTCTCATCCTCATCACCGGTTTCACCACTGCGGTAGTCCGTCCGGAACTCTTCGATCAGATTTTGCCGAAGCCTTTTCGCGCAGTAGAGCTACTCGAATGCATTTCGCAGCTGCTCGCCAAACACGGACGCGCCTCGCGGCAACACGCCAGCTGCTAGCGACTACCCGCTTTTTCTTCGCGCGACGATGCCGCCGCGGGAGCTACGAGGTGCGATTGCTTTTTAAACAATCGCTTTCGTGGCCAACCCGGAACCTATCGAGAATCATGGAATTGTAGGGGACCTGAATACCGTCGCCTTGGTCGCGTTGGATGGGACGGTGGATTTTTTCTGCTTTCCTCGCTTCGACTCTCCCACCGTCTTCGCCGCGCTGCTCGACCAGGAACGCGGAGGTCACTTTCGAATCTGCCCGGAGCTAAATGGCGCCAAGCGCCGGCAGCTTTACCTGCCCGACTCGAATGTGCTCCTCACCCGGATTCTCTCCTCCGAAGGGGTCGCGGAGATTTCCGACTTCATGCCCGTGGAGGAAGCGGTCAACTCGCACAACCTCGTGCGACGGGTGAAAAGCGTGCGCGGCGAAATCCGTTTTCGCATGGAGTGCGCGCCTCGTTTCAATTACGCCCGCTCCTCCCATCGCTGCGAGCGGCGGGACAATGATGTCATCTTCATCTCCGACGGGCCGGACAAGACGGTGCTGCGGCTGCATTCCTCCGTGCCACTGCAGGTCGAAAATGGAAACGCCGTCGCCCATTTCACCCTGCGGGCTAACGAATCCGCATCCTTCGTACTGGAGGATGGAACACGGGAGCGCGGCTGCAATGCGCATGATTTTGTGTCGAAGAGCTTCAAGGGAACGCTCGACTACTGGCGACGCTGGTCGAGCCACTGCCGCTACCAGGGCCGCTGGCAGGAGGCCGTCCGCCGCTCCGCTCTCACGCTGAAGCTGCTCGTCTCCCAGCCGCACGGATCGCTCATCGCCGCCCCTACCTTCGGCCTGCCCGAGGTCCTCGGCGGCAAACGCAATTGGGACTACCGCTACACGTGGATCCGCGACGCCTCTTTCACCATCTACGCACTCATGCGCCTCGGCTATACGGAGGAGGCCGGTGCTTTCAATCGGTGGATCGAAGAACGCTGTCATGAAGTCGCCGAGGGCAAGTCGCTGCAAATCATGTACGGTCTCGATGGCCGGCACGATCTCACGGAGGAAACGCTCGACCACTTCTCGGGATTCGCCAACTCCCGCCCCGTGCGCATCGGCAATGCCGCCTACGATCAGCTCCAACTCGATATCCAAGGTGAACTCATGGACTCGATCTACCTCTACGACAAGTGGGGCTCGCCGATCAGCCATTCGCTCTGGCGCAGTCTGTGCCCGCTCCTAGACTGGGTCTGCGACCACTGGCAGGACTCCGACGAAGGCATCTGGGAAACGCGCGGCGGCCGCCAACCTTTTCTCTACTCGCGAATGATGTGCTGGGTTGCGCTGGATCGCGGTATTCGCATCGCCCGCCATCGCTCCTTCCCCGGGCCGTTGATCAAATGGCTGGAGGTCCGCGATCGCATCTTCCATGACATCCACACCAATTTCTGGGATAAAAAGCAGCAGACCTTCGTCCAGCGTGCGGGCCATCCCAGCATCGACGCGTCGACCCTGCTCATGCCGCTCGTGAAATTCATCGGACCGACCGATCCACAATGGCTTTCCACATTGAAGGCGATCGGTGAGCGCCTGGTCGATGATTCGCTCGTTCACCGCTACGACTATGGCTACGGCACAGACGACCCGGAGGCCATGCACGAAGGCACCTTCAACATGTGCACCTTCTGGTATGCCGAGTGTCTCGCGCGCGGAGGTGATCCGCTGCAGGGCCGCTACATTTTCGAAAAGATGCTCGGTTACGGCAACCACCTTGGCCTCTTCGGCGAGCAAACAGGACCGACCGGCGAACAGCTCGGCAACTTCCCCCAGGCCTTCACGCACCTCGGCCTCATCAGCGCCGCCTACGCGCTGGATCGAGCGCTAAATGCCGCGGAATGAGCCCGGCGCGACTGCCGGCGCCACCTCACGAAACGGTTTGCCGCTAGCATCGGTCGGCGTCATACCTCATCGCTGTTTGAATTCCTCACGATAAGCATGTCTGCCAAATCCCTCCTCCGTGCGTGCCTTGCGTTGATCAGCTTGGTTACCGGGCAACTGCACGCGCAGAATCCGCCACCACCCAAGCCGACGATGGCGAATGTGCCCTATGGCACGCATCCGAAGCAGGTGCTCGATTTCTATAAGGCGGAGGGCGGCCAGCCGACGCCGTTGCTCTTCTTCATTCACGGGGGCGGCTGGATGAGTGGGGACAAGAACACGCCGGACTTCCTCGTTCCATGCCTGAAGTCGGGCATCTCCGTTGTTTCCATCGAATACCGATTTCTGCCCGAGGCGATCAAAGACGGTGTGTATCCGCCGGTGAAAGCGTGTCTCGATGATTCCGCTCGCGCGCTGCAGTTCGTGCGCAGCAAGGCGAAGGAATGGAATATCGACAAGGATCGCATCGCAGGCTGCGGAGGTTCGGCGGGCGGCTTCAATACGCTCTGGCTCGCCTATCACGCCGACCTTGGGGATTCGAAAAGCGCCGATCCTATTGCGCGCGAATCGACCCGGCTGCGTTGCGCGGTGACTTTCGTTCCGCAGACATCGCTCGACCCAAAGCAAATGACGGCGTGGATTCCGAACAACAACTACGGGGGCCACGCTTTCTCCACGCCGACCTATCAAGCCTTCCTCGACAAACGCGAGGAGTTCCTGCCATGGATCCGCGAGTTCTCACCCTATGAACTGGTCAAGCCGGGCGCTCCGCCGGTCTATCTATTTTACGATTCGCCGGTGGCCCTCGGCGAACCGTGGAAAGATCCGCCGCACTCGGCGAATTTCGGCGCAGGGCTCGTCGAGAAGCTGAAAGCCATCGGCGTCGAGTACGAGTTCAACTACACCGGCGCGACCGGCGTGAAGCATCCCGATATCTTCGGCTTCCTGCTGGAGAAGCTGCAGGTGCCATCCCCGAAATAACTTGGCCTCACTACTTGGCGGATTCCGGCGGCCGCTCCGGCGGCTCAATCGTGGTGATCACTTCCTCCTTCTCGTCGTCCGCACCGACGAGTCCGCTC
>JBGGMZ010000035.1:0-8265 GCA_041287745.1 Chthoniobacter sp.
CCACATACCTTCCACGTATTCCTTGGCGTAACCCCAGTCGCGCTTGGCGTCGAGATTACCCATGAAGATCTCCTTCTGCAGACCTTTCTTGATGGCGGCGACGGCGCGCGTGACTTTGCGGGTGACGAAGGTCTCACCGCGCCGGGGGCTCTCGTGATTGAAGAGGATGCCGTTGCTGGCGTGGAAGCCATAGCTTTCCCGGTAGTTCACGGTGGCCCAGTAGGAGTAGACCTTGGCCACGGCGTAAGGGGAGCGCGGCCAGAAAGGTGTGGTCTCCGTCTGCGGCACGGCCTGCACCTTGCCGAACATCTCACTGGAACTGGCTTGGTAAAAGCGTGCCTGCACATCCGCCTCACGCATCGCTTCGAGGATGCGAATCGTCCCGAGGCCAGTGACGTCGCCGGTGTTCTCCGGAATGTCGAAGCTCACGCGGACGTGGCTTTGTGCGCCAAGGTGGTAGATCTCATCCGGACCGACGCGGTCGATGAGACGGGTCAGGTTCAGCGCATCCGAGAGGTCGCCATAGTGCAGGAAGAGGCGCACGCCGTGGACGTGCGGGTCTGCATAGAGGTGATCGATGCGCGAGGTGTTGAAAGTGCTGGCGCGGCGGATGATGCCGTGGACCTCGTAACCTTTTTCGAGCAAGAGGTCGGCAAGATAGGAGCCGTCCTGGCCGGTGATGCCAGTGATGAGAGCTTTTTTCATGATGGGAAGACGAGCCCCACGGGTTCAGGTGTGGCCACGGAGGCGGAGCTAATAGCGACTCGCTGGGCGGCGATCAACTCTCCGATGCCTTTTTTTCCGAGCGCCAGCATGGCTGCCAGTTCGGTTTCCGAGAAAGTCTGCTCCTCGCCGGAGCCCTGCACTTCCACGAACTGGCCGTTGGCGGTCATCACGAGATTCATGTCCACGGAGGCATCCTTGTCCTCGATGTAGTCGAGATCGAGCAGCGGCTCGCCATTGACCACGCCCACGCTCACGGCGGCGACGAGTTGCCGGATCGGCGATTTCTTGAGCAGTCCCTTTTCGATCAGCTTCTCCACAGCGAGCGAAGCGGCGACGCAAGCTCCTGTGATGGAGGCGGTACGGGTGCCCCCATCGGCCTGCAGCACGTCGCAATCGATGCACAGCGTGCGGGGCCCGAGCAGGTCGAGATCGACAACGGCGCGCAGCGAGCGGCCGATCAGGCGCTGGATTTCCACGCTGCGGCCATCGAGTCTCCCCTTGGCGCTGTCACGCTGCTTTCGCTCCAGGGTGGAGTAGGGGAGCATGGAATATTCGGCAGTCAGCCAGCCGCCGGGAACTTTTTGGAACTTCATCCAGTTCGGTATCGACTCCTCGATCATCGCGCTGCAGATGACGCGGGTATTGCCAGCTGCCACGAGCACGGAGCCGGTGGAGTGAGGGGCGATGTTGGGCGTGAAGGAAATCGGGCGGAGTTGGTCGTTCTTACGACCGTCGTGACGAGGCATCCGGCCAAGGTAGGGAATACGCAGTGAGCGTGGGAAGCGCGGAGTTTGGAAAGGCGAGGGCGAAGGGCGAAAGCCCAAGGGCACATGCAAATGGCAAATGGCAAATGGCAAATGGCAAATGGCAAATGGCAAATGGCAAATGGCGGGTGGTGAGCGCTATTCCGCTGCATGCCGCTCGCGTTCTGTGGCTTGAGCCGCCGAAAAATTTGCCATCTGCCATCGACCATTTGCCATTTCCGCGTTCGCATACATGACGGTTGTGAAATGTTCGGCCTGCATTCCGTGAATTTCCTTGTCTTCACCAAGCATTGGGAAGACACCAGAGCCCCGTATGTCTGAATCCGCGCAGTTCACATCGGCCATTGATCACTCGGTCCCGGGGCTCAAGAGTCTGATCAAAAATCACCTCAAATTTAGCCTCGCTCGCGATACGCAAACGGCCTCGCGTCGCGACTGGTGGCTGGCCACTTCGAAGGCTGCACAAAGCCTCATCATCGAACGCATGATAGCCACGCAAGCGGCTCATCATCGCGTCAACGCCAAGCGCGTTTACTATCTCTCGCTCGAGTTCCTCATGGGGCGTCTGTTCTCCAACAGCCTCTACAGCGCGGGCATCTTCAACGAAATGGAGCTGGCCCTGCAGGAGATGGGTCTCGATACCGAAACGCTCCGCAAGGAAGAGTACGACATGGCTCTCGGCAACGGCGGCCTCGGCCGACTCGCCGCGTGCTTCCTCGACTCGCTGGCCACGCTCGATCTTCCCGCCGTCGGCTACGGCATCCACTACCAGTACGGCCTCTTCAAGCAGGAGTTTCGCAATGGCCACCAAGTCGAGCTGCCCGACGCCTGGCTCACCTACGGCACCCCGTGGGAAATCGTCCGTCCCGAGCACTCGACCGAAGTACAGATCTTCGGCCACGTGGAGAACGTCTTCGACGATCGCGGTAACTACGTCCCGCGCTGGACTGGCGCCAAAAAACTCGTTGGCGTCCCCTACGACATTCCGATTCCCGGCTTCGGCACGAACACCGTGAACTTCCTGCGCCTGTGGGAATCGCGCGCGCCGGAAGAGTTCGATTTCGATGCCTTCAATCGCGGTGGTTACAGCGAGGCCGTGCGCGAGAAAAACGTCAGCGAAACGATCTCCAAGGTTCTCTACCCGAACGACAAGACCGAGAGCGGTAAGGAACTGCGTCTCGTGCAGCAATATTTCTTCGTCGCCTGCTCGCTGCGCGACATCTTCCGCCGCTTCCGCAAGGACAACGAAGCGTGGGAGGATTTCCCGGAGAAAGTCTCCATCCAGCTCAACGACACCCACCCGGCCATCGCTATCGTCGAGCTCATGCGGCTCTTCCACGACGAGCACGGCATGACGTGGGACAAAGCCTGGGGCATCGTCACCAAGACCTTCGCCTACACGAACCACACCCTGCTCCCTGAAGCCTTGGAAAAATGGAGTGTGCCGCTCTTCCAGAAAGTGCTGCCGCGTCATTTGCAGATCATCTTCGAGATCAACAAGCGCCACCTCGAGCAGGTGGAGGCCAGGTGGCCGGGCGATAGCCAGAAAAAGCGCGTCCTCTCAATCATCGAGGAAGGCCACGTGCAAATGGTCCGCATGGCGCATCTCTCGGTCGTCGGCAGCTACTCCGTGAATGGCGTGGCCGCATTGCACACGCAGTTGCTCAAGAGCGATCTCTTTCCTGAGTTCAACGAATTCTTTCCCGGCAAGTTCAACAACAAGACCAACGGCATCACGCCGCGCCGTTGGCTGCTCGCCTGCAACCCGCGCCTCAGCTCGCTCATCACCAAGAAGATCGGCGGCGGCTGGGAGCGCGACCTCGACAAACTGCGCGCCCTCGAGCCCTACGCCACTGACACGGAATTCCAGAACGAATTCATGGCGGTGAAGCACGCCAACAAGGTGGACCTCGCCCGCCTCATCAAGACGCAGCTCGGCATCTCGATCAACCCGGCTGCGCTCTTCGACGTGCAGATCAAGCGTCTGCACGAGTACAAACGCCAGCACCTCAATCTGCTCCACATCCTCGCGCTCTATCGGCGCCTGCTGCAGAATCCGGATCTCGATATCGCGCCGCGCGTGTTCATCTTCGCCGCCAAGGCCGCTCCCGGCTATGACCTGGCGAAATGCATCATCAAGGCGATCAACTCGGTCGGTGCGCACATCAACGCCGACAAGCGGATCAACGACCGCCTGAAGGTCGTCTTCCTGCCGAACTACCGCGTGTCCCTCGCGCAACGTATCGTGCCGGCGGCCGATCTCTCGGAGCAAATCTCCACCGCGGGCAAGGAAGCCAGCGGCACCGGCAACATGAAGCTCTCGCTGAACGGCGCGCTCACCATCGGCACGCTCGATGGGGCCAACGTCGAGATCGGTGAGGAAGTCGGTTCGGAAAACATCTTCATCTGCGGCATGACCGTGGAGGAAGTGACCGCGCTGGTGAAGAAGGGCTACCGTCCGCACGACTACTACATGGCCAACGAAGAACTGCGCGCCGTGGTCGACTGGATCGGGTCCAATTATTTCACGCCCGATGAGCCCGGCAGCCTCCGGATGCTCTACGACAATCTCATCCACAGCGACCCCTTCCTGGTGCTCGCTGACTTCCAATCCTACAGCGACTCCCAAAAGCTGGTAGACGCTGCCTTCAAGGACAAGGCCCGCTGGGCGCAAATGGCGATTCTCAACACCGCGCGCATGGGCAAGTTCTCCAGCGACCGGACGATCGGCCAGTACGCCAGCGAGATCTGGAAGTTGGATCCGGTGCGGGTGTAAGAGCGGGAGCGCTTCGCGCTAACATCCAACATCGAACGCCCAACACCCAAAATCCAATGGAGCAAGCGAGCCGTTTGGCGCGCACTCTTCCATTGGATGTTGGATGTTCAATGTTGGGTGTTGGATGTTCTGCTTTTCACTCAAAGTGAGTGTTCCCCCGCCGATTCGGCGTCCGCAGGGGTCTCTTCCCGCCCGCCTTGCGGCGTAGCTCGTCGAAGACTTCATCCAGTCCGTCCACCTTCATCTGGTGGACGATGCGCAGCAATTCGCCCAGCCGTCCCTTGGGGAAACAATCCTTGCGGGCGAACCAGGCGAGGTACTCCACCGGCAGATCGTAGAGCGGCACGCCGCGCGGTGGAAAATGCTCGGGACCGTACTTGCCAAACGGGATGTGCGTCCGTGCGATGTCGGCAAAATCCGCCGCCATCCAGTCGCGGAGCCGTTCCTCTTCGCTGGACATGATGGGAGCGGAATCAGGAAAGCAGGAAAGCAGGAACAAACGTGCTGCTCACCTTCCTGCTTTCCTCTGTTCCTGATTCATCTTTCCGAAACTGCGTTTCGGCGCCGTTTACTTCGCGTCGAGCGTGCGAATCTTGATCGAGCGGAACTTCACCATACCGCCATGGTCCTGCAGCAGGATGGGGGAGGAGAGCTTTTCCGCGAAGTGCGCCACCTTGGCGAATTTGCTCTTGGCGATGCGTTCCTTCATGTCGTCGCTGCCGAGCTCGAATTCCACGGTCTTCACGCCGTTCAGCCACTCCTCGCAGTGATTGCCCTTCACAACGATGCGGCTCGAGTTCCATTCGCCCACCGGGTTGATCTTCTTGTCCGTCGGCGGCTCGATAAGATCATAGAGGCTGCCCGTCTGGTGCAGGCGCCCGCCCTTGATGCCGTCCGGGTGGTGCTCGTCGTCGAGCAACTGGTATTCAAAGCCCACGTTCTTGTCCGGGTTGGGCAGGTTGTATTTCACGCCGCTGTTTGCGCCGGGGCCGATGATCCAGTCGAAGGTCAGCTCAAAGTTTTCGAACTTCTCCGTGCTCACGATATCGCCGCCGCCGCCGGCTTCGGCATGCACGAGCACGCCATTTTCCACGGTCCAACCTTTCTCAGGAAATGTGGTCTTGCCGATCGCCACCCAGCCGTTGGTCGTCTTACCGTCGAAGAGCAGTTTCCAACCCCCGGCTTTTTCCTTGTCGGTGAGCGTGTTGGAATCTTCCGCGAAGGCCGCGGTGGCGAGGAGCGAAAGGCTGGTGAGAATGGGGAGGAAGCGGGACTTGATCATGGCTGGGAGAGTTGGTGGGAGCAAAAGAGCACTCGAAAACCGGCGGTCCGTCAATGGCGGGCAGTAGCGGAATTCAAGCGTCGTTCAGAAACATGAGCCGCCTGCGTCGCTTCCGTTTGAACAATTCTTTTGAAAACGCAAATTCGACGCTTGGGGAGAAGTCCGCGGTGCCGTGGGGACAAACGCAGAGACGCTGAGGTCGCAGAGAAGAGTAATGCAGCACGGTCCTGAATCTCTGCGCCCTCTGCGCCTCTGCTTTTAAAGTTTTGATCTTCGCCCCTCAACTCCGTTGGAATCTGGGGAATGGCTCCTCGACGCTGTTACTGCGCGTAACGCGAGTGATGCGATCGTTCCAAACCGCGAAGCACCCAATCGCTTCATCCTTTTCCGAGCGCCTCCTCCACCGCCTTCTGCATCGTCTCGACGGAGATCTGCCGCAGATCACCGGTGTCCGCCGTGAGCACTTTCACTCGCGCATTTTGCGGAGCCCAGATCGCCGGATCAGTCGGTCCAAAGAGGAGTATACAAGGCGTCTCGACCGCCGCAGCGATGTGGGAGATGCCGCTGTCGTGGCCGAGGAAAAGGCGGCAGCGTTCCAGCACAGCGGCGAGGGCGGGCAGAGGGAGATGTTCTGCGACCATTACTTCCGTGCCTCCCAAGGCCGCCTGCACGGTGGCGAGCTGCGCGGCATCCGCCTCACCGCCGATCAGCAGTACGCGGCTCTGCGGCACGTGCTGGCGCACCCATTTCGCAACGGCGGCCCAATTCTCCGCCGGCCAATTCTTGCGCGGGCTGCCGCTGCCCGGGTGAATGGCCACGACCGGCTCATGAGATGCGCCGAGGAACTCCTGCGCCCGCGCTTGATCCTCCGCCGAGGGATGCAGCCGCGCGGCCGGGTCGTCGAGGAATAGCGCCATCTTCTGCAGCGGCCGCGCAAGCTGGCTGGCGGCGTGTTCGGAGTCGTCGATCTTCGCGTAGGCGGGCAGGAGATTTTTCACACCCGCGCGGCGGAGATTGTTCTCAAAGAAAAGATCGGGATCGAACAGGTAACTGACCACCTGCTGAAAGCCCGCGAAGTAGTCCACGAGGTCGGGCGCGAGAGCCGAGTTCGGGACGAAAAAGCCGGCCATGGGCCCGTACTCGATCGAGCGGGTGCCATCGGCGTAAAAGCGGCCACGGGCGAGCTCGATGATGTGCTCGTAGCCCAGAATCTCGACATCGGCTCCGGGGAAATTCTCTCGCAGCAGCCGAATGGCTGGCAGAGTAAGAACGAAGTCGCCGATGGCTCCTCCGCGAATGACCAGAATACGTGGCTTCACGTTCGGGTAATCGCCTGGCGACAGAGATGCGCGTTCATCCGCGCGAAAAGAGAGCTACTGCGTCCCGGGCATCATGCCGCCCATCGGTCCCTGACCTTCCCACTTTTCCGGCCGGTTCCACGGAATGGTGCTGACGCGATTCGGATCTTCCGGCTTATCGCTCGCGCAGGCACTCATCAAGGCTGCAGCGGCAGCCACCAGAAGAAGAGCGAGGGCGCGAGGCATAGACAAAACGATCACCGAATTAGCTATTCGGAAGAGCGGGCTGGGGAGCGGCCGGGACAACGGGGGCGCCACCTTCAGGAGTGGCTTTACCGGGGAGACCGGGCTGGGTGGGAGCCGTGCGGCCGCCTTCGAAGATCACCGTATCACCGGGCTGCACAGAGGCGCCTTTGCGGACCGTGCCGGGCAGAACGTCGGCGATCGAGGTGGAAGGTTCCACCGAAGTGATGCGCAGGCGGGCGACCGGTTCATTGCCGCGGACGACGAGCAGCGTCTGGTTCACCATCACGCCCTGTTTGTCGCCGACGCTGACCACCGCGAAGTTCCAGCCGTTGTTGAACGCGAGCACACGGCCCTGGATGCCAGCCTTATAGAAGCCGACTTCACGATCCTTGGCCTTCTTCTGAAGCTCGGCGAGCTTGATCTCGTTTTCCTTGCCCTTGGCAACCTGTGATTCGAAAAGCTGCTTCTGCTCGGCAAGTTCCTTATCAGCATTCTGCTTCTGGCTGGTGAGCTCCGCAATCTGAGCGTCCTTCGCTGCCATCGCGGTCGGGTCGGGCTTGCCAGCACCCGCGTCAACCAGCTTCTTTTCGAGGTCGGCGACGCTGGCCGTGAGCTTGTCGACCATCATCTTCGCTTCGCCTGCCTGCGTCTTCGCGTCGTCCGCTTCCTTGGTCTTGGTCGCAGCCAGCATCTCCGCAGCCGTGGCCTTCTCATTGGCCGCCGTGGCTTCTTTCTGGGCCTTGTCGGCATCGGCCTTGGCGGCGCGCGCTTTGCCTTCGGCATCAGCAATCTTGTTCTTGGTTGCAGTCAGAGTGGACTGCAATTTGTCGACATTACCCTTCAGCATGAAGCCAACGCCAGCAGTGACCAGCATGAAGAGCATTGCGATGCCAATGAAAACTTTAGCCATAAAGGAGTTGTGAAAAAATATGTGTAGGGGGACGACTGACTATGCAGCCGCGTAATTGAGCCGCACTTTAAAGCGCTGAAAATTTATCATTGCAAGAGGTTTCCCCTAATTTTTCTGAAACAAAGCATTTGTCTTGCGACCAAGGAGCCTCATAGTGGGGGCTCCGTCAGGGACTACGGATTGCAGGCAGACAAACCCCACCAGGGCCGGAAGGCAGCAACGGTAGTCCGACCTTCCTTGTCGTAGCTCTCTGACGGCTTTTT
>JBGGMZ010000036.1:0-4542 GCA_041287745.1 Chthoniobacter sp.
AGCCAGGCGATGAAGAGCCAGCCGGCTTCGATGAGGAGGCCTTGCACGAGGGCGGCGCCTTGCACGCGCTCCATGAAGACCTGGGCGGGGAAGAAAAGCTCGTAGGTGAAGGGTGACCACTTGATGAAGCCCTGCAGCCACGCCGGCATGATATCCAGAGGGAAGACGTGCCCGCTGAGGAAGAACTCGAAGGAGTAGAGAATGAAGACGATAGTCGAAATCTCCAGCACCCAGAAGGCAATCATGGCCAGGGCGTAGGCGATGAAGAACTGCAGAAACCCCGCCATCACCGTGGACGCGGCAAAGGCCAGCCACGTGATCCCGTGCTCGGGCATGCGCAGGTGATCGCGCAGCAGCCACGCCAAGCCGATGATCGGCACGAGCACCACCGCGATATAGAGCAGCCGATAGCTGAGAAAGAGCGTGATGCGATAGCCGAGATAGTTCATCGGCTTCGTGAGGTACGAGCTGATCCTACCATCGCGAATCTCCCCGGCGATCTGCCATTCGTCCTCCGTGGGCGTGATCAGGTTCTCGAGGAAGACCGTGACCATGAAATAGAAGATCATGGACGAGTAATCGTAGCCATTGATCCCGGACCCCTTGGAGTGAAAGACGGCCTTCCAGAAAAAGATCGCGCCGACCAGCGGGACGACGCCAAAGACCGAGCGCAGCAGGAAATTCCAGCGGTAGACGAAGGTATTCTGCAGGCCGATATCGAAGACCTTGATGTATTTGGCGAGCATTGCGGACAGGCGAAGGGCCGCCCAGCATACAGCACTCGGTGGCGACAATGCCAACGACGTTTCACCAATTCAGTCCCTTGAGGCGGTCGACTGGAATATCAGCCTGCGGTCGGGAGCGGTTTAGCGAAGCTTGAGGGCGCACTCCGCGCCGGTGGAATCGGAGATTTGCAGAAGGTCGTCGCCCCACTGTTCCCAAAAATAGACTTTGCCATTCTGTGTCGTGAATACGCCGCTGATCTCCAGATCCGCTTCCCCTGGGCCCACCCGACGACCGATGGGAAAACCGTAACGTTTGTAGAGCGCGGCCGTCTCTGCCGGCACGGTGATTCGCGCCGGCCTTTTGATCTCCATGCACTCCATGAATGTCGTGTAGTGCAGCGCCTTTCCCTCTCGCAGAAAACGCAACAGCTCCTTCCTCGTGCGCTTGACCTGGAACCCCGTGCCCGGCCGATCCGCATTGGCAAACCAGCGGAGATCTTCGGCCTTCGGGGGCTCGAGCGGGTGAAACTCATCGGGGCCGCGCGGCGCGGCGATCGGGTGAATACGGGATGGCGGCACGGTGAGGTAACAAGTCCGGTAGTCGGTGCTCACGATAGTGAGATTCCGCGAAGCCGAGAGTGTCCAGAAATAGGCCGCGCCATCGTGTGTGAAAAAGACACCTCTCCAATAGACGCCTCCTGGTGCTGTTGCGGGATTGGCTGCCGGATCCCCCGGCTCCACACGAACTCCTTCGCGCAGAAACAGCAGCAAATCTTCGCGCGACATCTGGTAATCCGGCGGCAGCGGTGGATTCTGCTCTATCTTCGGCCTCGGAGGCGCCGAGGCGAAGGCGGCCACATCCTCTGGAGCGGGTATTTTTTTGAGCGGCTCGTAAGCGTAGAGATTTGCCGAAGCGCGTTGTCGGCCAGGGCCGAGTAGCAGCGCCAGAGACAGCAGCAGCAAACCGGACATCCGCAATAGCAAGGGGGGCAATTTCACGTGGCGACCCTCTTGAATTAGCAGCACCCTTGCTGGCATTCAATGCCTACGCCGTGCATCGGCAAAGAACCCATTACCCGCGCGATTTGCGGGCGAGCTCGGCAGCGAGGTTGATCGCGGCGATCATGCTGTCGGGGCGGGCGATGCCCTTGCCCGCGATCTCAAAAGCGGTGCCGTGATCCGGGCTGGTCCGCGGGAAGGGGAGGCCGAGCGTCACGTTCACGCCGCTGTCGAAGGCATGCAGCTTCAGTGGGATGAGACCCTGGTCGTGATACATGCAGAGCACGCCGTCGAATTCACCACCGACCGCGCGATGGAAAACGGTGTCAGGCGAAATGGGGCCGTCGACTTCGGCGCTATCGCCCAGTTCTCCGCGGAGCAGGCCGACTGCCGGCTCGATGAGCTCGATCTCTTCGCGGCCCAGCGCACCGGATTCGCCGGCGTGCGGATTGAGTCCGGCCACGGCCAGGCGCGGCGTGCGGCCGAGACGCTGCCGCAGAAAATCCGTCAGCAGCAGGCCGACACGGATGATCTCGGCGGAAGAAAGACTCGTGGCCACCTCGCGCAGCGGAATGTGCGCGGTCACAAGCGCCACGGTGAGCGCGCCGCCGGTGAGGCACATGGCGAAATTCTCCTCCCGGGCGCGTGCGGCGTAAAATTCTGTCTGCCCCGGAAATTCAAACCCGATGGCCTGCATGCGCGCCTTGTGAATGGGGCCGGTGACCACGGCCGCAATCTCCCCAGCGAGCGCGAGCCGGGCGCTTTCTTCCAGTGCAGCGCGAGCGGCCCGCGCGGTGTCTTCATTCGGCTGGCCGGGGCGGGCGCCATCCGCCGAGCCGATCAGGCGGTATTCGAAATCCTTGTCGAGCCGTCCCGAGGCGAGGGCCGCGGCAATGATCTCCGGCCCGATGCCCGCGACATCGCCAGTGGTAAGGCCGATCGTCCGAACCGCTGCGCTCATGCCAGCGGAACCATCAATACATCTTGATGTAAGCCTTGCGGCGCAGCTTGGCCAGCCAGTCGGTCTGCTGCTGCTGGCGTTCGGCCTGGAGCAGCGCCTTCTCGATTTCGTCGTGCACGTCTTTCAACGGTTTCACGGTCGCGGCCTTCTTGGCCTCGCAATAGAGAAGATAGTAGCTGCCGCCGAGCTCGATGACCTGGCTCATTTCGCCGGGCTTCAGCGCAAAGGCGATCTTGGTCAGGCTCTCGTTCAGCTTCTTTTTGTCGATCCAGCCCCAGTCGCCGTACTGCTCCTGCGAGCTGTCCTCGGAATACATGCGGGCGAGGTCGCCGAATTCCGCACCGGCCACGATCTTCTGGCGGATCTCCTCGATCATCTTGCGGCGCGAATCGTTGTCCACCCCGCGGATGGCGATGAGGCGCAGCTTGATCTGCTCGGGCTGGCTGTACTCCTCCACGTGCTCCTTGTAGTATTCGTTGATCTTCGCGTCCGGCACCGTGGCTACGCCCTTCACGGCCTGCTTGCGCATTTCCTGCACGATGATCATGTCCTTCTGGAAATCACGGAACTTCTCCAGCGTGTAACCCTGTGCGGCCAGGGTGCGGAGGAATGCCTGACGGTCGCCGCCGAATTCATCCTTGATGATCGTCTGGACGCGTTCGTCGATGAAGTATTCCGGGATCGTGAAGCCCTTGGTCTTGAAATCCTGGAGGATGAGCGTGCGGTCAATGAGGTCATTGATCGCCGCCATGCGGATGTCCTTGATCTTCTCGACGAGCTCCGTGCCCTTCAAGGTTTCGCGGGCCTGCTTTTCCTTTGGGCCGACCAGCTCGCGGACTTGGGAGAAAGTCACCACTTCCTTTTGACCACCCATGGCCACTTCGGCTGCGATGCCGTCGAGCACTTCCTGCCCACGGATGGTGAAGGTCGAGATCGCCAAACCGAGGCAAATCAGAGAGATGGGGATGAAGCGGGAGTGCGGCATGGTGACGGCAGAAAGCGAGCCGGGAAGGTTAAGTGTGATCGGCCCAAAGTCAAGAAACGAGGAAGGAGGCAAAATACGGTGGAATTTCAGCGCAAGTCACCCGGGGGAAAGGGTTTCAACCATAGAGGCACGGTGAACACAGAGAATCGGAAAGACATTTTCGGTTCAGCCCTCGGTGCCCTCTGTGTGTCTGTGGTCCATCTGTCCACCGCAGGCGGTCAGAATACCTTGATGTACGCTTTCCCCCGCAATTTCCGCAGCCAATCGTTCACCATCTGCTGCCGCTCGCCTTTGACTACGGTAGTCGAGACGTTGCTCTGCAGGTCGCTGCTGCCGGACCGCGTGACCGCGCCCTTTTTGGCCGCGCAATTCAGCAGGTAAAAATTTCCTCCTTGTTCCACGACCGGGCTGGTCTCGCCGGACTTTAGGGCAAAGGCGGCCTTGGTCAGCGTTTCATTGATCGTCTTGCGGTCGATCCAGCCCCACTCACCGTAGGTCTCCTGGGCAGTGTCTTCGGAATACATGCGAGCCAGGTCGCCGAACTCCGCGCCTTCCGTGAGCTTCTGCCGGATATCTTCGATGAACTTGCGCTTACTCTCGTCATCGCCGCGCACCATGATGACGCGCAGCCGCATCTGCTCCGGTTGGTTGGCTTGCGCTGCCGGGGATTGGCGGTAGGAGGCATTCACCTTTTCCACCGTGGGCAGGGTCGTGGCGCCCTTCGCGGCCTGCTTGCGCATCTCCTGCACGATGATGTTGTCCCGCTGATTTTCCCGAAATCTTTCCAGCGAGAGTCCCTCGCCCTGTAGCGCCCGCAGAAAGGCGGCGCGATTACCGCGAAACCGGCTCTTGATCAGCGCCTCGATCTCGTC
>JBGGMZ010000037.1:0-5223 GCA_041287745.1 Chthoniobacter sp.
CGCCGCGAGCTTCTTGAGGATTTCCGTGCCTTCCGGCGTCGGGTCTTCATCGAGCACCTGGATCTGGATGCTCTTCAACTGGCTGGCCAGCGGATGGTCGGCATACTTCTCAAAGAAATCCGCCGCGCCCTTGTGAAATGCGGCGAAAGTCTCCGGCTTGTCCTTGTCGACCTTGGAGCCGGCCATCATCACGCTCATGAAGGCCGCCTCGCCTTTCACCGTGGCCGGAGCCTCGGGCGAATTGATGATCTCATTCAGCTTCTGCTGATCCGCCTCGGGCGAACCCTCTGCGCCGAAGCGGCGCATCTGCATGCTGGCGCGCAGGGCAATCATGCGGGCATTCCAGCTCCGCGGATCATCAGGAAATGCCTTCACGAACGCATCCGCTGCCTGCTGCTGGGTGGCAAACCACGACTTCACCTGTGCCATCGCTTCCTCGCGGGACTTCGGCTTTTCAGAAGGCGGCTGCTGGAGCTTGTCCATCTGCTTCCAGAGATCGTCGGGTGTCTTGAAAGATGAAAAATCGGGTGTCGAGGCTGCCGCAGCGGGAGCAGCCGCCGGGTCCGCTGCCAGAGTGGCCGAAACGAGCGCAAAGCAGAGACCGGGGAGGACAAACAAGCGTTTCATAAGGACGGGAAAACTAGCAGAGGTCCACATGCTGGCGAGGGAAGATTGCAGGCGGCACTTTGCGTAACATTCAAGTGCGTCAATTGACACGGGGCCGCACCCTTGCTAGCTTCCGCCAAAATTTCCCGAGCCCCGAGCGCAAATACCCTATGCTCGATCGACAAGTACTCGTACTAAATCGGCTCTGGCAGGCAATCAATGTCTGCACAGTGCGACGGGCCTTTACCCTCGTATGCCAGGGGCATGCGCAGATCGTTTTCGCCGACGGTGGGAACAATTTTCGCACGCATGACTTCGAAAGCTGGCGCGACTTTTCGCACCGTGAGCCGGAGGACGAAATGGTCCACACCATTCAGTTCAAAATCCGCATCCCGCGGATCATCGTGCTGATGTTCTTCGATCGCCTGCCGAAGAAAGAAGTGAAGTTCACCCGTGCCAACATCTTCGAGCGCGACAAGAATACCTGCCAGTACTGCGGCAAGGTTTTCGACAAGCGCGACCTGAATCTCGATCACGTGCTCCCGCGCGACAAAGGCGGCCAGACCACGTGGGAAAACATCGTCTGCTCGTGCATCCCCTGTAACACCAAGAAAGGCAATCGCCTCGCTCACCAGGCTGGCATGCGGCTGATCAAAAAGCCGGTCCGGCCAAAGTGGCGGCCCTTCGTCAACATCAGCTTCGATGGCCATCGGCACGAGAGCTGGCGGCACTTCGTGGATCTCGCCTATTGGAACGTGGAACTGGGCGACTAAGGAGCTTCTGGTTCCAAAACTCCACGTAGAAATTCCAGCAGGTAAAGATCCTCATCGCGGTCTCGGGATCGGCCAAAGCGAAGGAGGACGACACCGAGCGTCAGCATCAACGCCGGAACAATCAACCCGGCCCAGATGTGACCGGGTTGCAACGCAGGCTGGGATACGAGAGTGATGAGAGCCTCGACAAAATCGAAAATCCCCTTCACGGCGAATCCGCCGAACCAAAAAAACATGAATGCGCTGGTCAAACGGTGCATGCCAAATTTTCCCCGGATCACGGCACCCGGACCATGCGGCTGTATCGAGCCGGCCAGCATAGTTTGAAATGGATTCCAGTAGGGAATGCGCTTTCGGATGCGAAAGGATGTGCCGTCGACGCGTCCGGCAACCGGATGTGTTCCTGTCCATGAGAACATCCCGAATCGTTCACGGCCAATCGCATTCGAGAGCCGTGTGGCGCACAGCGACGGCGACAATGAAGAGAAGATCTCGAGGCGGGTTGATTTCACGGCGCCGGTTGGAGTAGTAACCACGAATAAGCGAACCTGGCAAAAAGCTGGATTCGCCCCTGCATCTATTTCGCTTTCTTCGTGGTGATCCTCTCCCCTTTCCGCCTCCTCCTCTAGCGACGGACTCTTACTTCTGCGCGACCGGGTGGGCCACCACGCGGCTTTCAATCGGCACGCCTTTGAGCGAATTGAGGATCGGTTGAGGGAAGATGCCGAAGACGAAGATGAAGAGGGTCAGCGCGCCGATGGCGAACTTGGTCAGCGGGGCGACGGTGATGACGGTGTCATCGCCCGGTTCCTGCCAATACAT
The DNA here is from genome assembly GCA_041287745.1 of Chthoniobacter sp. GTDB lineage: Bacteria > Verrucomicrobiota > Verrucomicrobiia > Chthoniobacterales > Chthoniobacteraceae > Chthoniobacter. Next base: position 2,202 of record JBGGMZ010000037.1, read on the forward strand.
GGCGGCGACCACGCGCAAGTAGTAGTAGAAGCCCGCGCCGACAGTCACGATGCCGATACCGATGAGGCCGTAGTTGTGTGCCTGCACGGCCGTGGCGAAGACGAGGAACTTGCCGATGAAACCGGCCGTGAATGGGATGCCGGCGAGCGAGAGCATGGCGACGAGCAGGCCGAAGGCGAGGAACGGCGAACGCTTCGAGAGACCGTTGAAGTGAGCGATATCGTCGCCGCGGGAGTGATTGGCCACCACAATGAGGACGAGGAAGCTCAGGAGGGTCATGAGCAGATAACCCGCGAGGTAGTAGGCGATCGCCACGCGCGAGGAACCCAACCCTTCCGAAGCGCCGGAAACACTCGCCACCGCGATGAGCAGATAGCCAGCGTGAGCGATGGAGGAATAAGCCAGCAGGCGCTTGAAGTTATCCTGCGGCAGCGCAGCGAGATTCCCGTAAATGAGCGTGGCGCCGGAGAGGAGGGCGAGCACGCCGAGGATCTTGCCGCTGGTCTCGGTGGAAGCGAGGAAGGCCTCCAGCACGCGGAGAAGCACAATAAAGCCGGCCGCTTTCGAACCGACGCTGAGGAAAGCGGTGATCGGCGTAGGCGCGCCTTGATACACATCCGGCACCCAGAGCTGGAAAGGAACGGCAGCGATCTTGAAGCCGAGCGCGATCAGGACCAGTACGACACCGAAGAGAAACGGCGTCTGCGGGACGTTGCCGGCGGCCACGACCTGACGGATCAATTCGAGATTCGTCTGACCGGTAACGCCAAAGATCCACGTGATGCCGTAGACGAGAAATCCGGTGCTGAGCGCACCGAGGATGAGATACTTCACACCCGCTTCCAACGAGGCAGATTGGCGCCGCATGTAGGCCACCAGGATGTAGAAGCTGATCGTCACGAGTTCCAGCGATACGAAGATGAGGAGGAAGTCGACCGCACTCGCCATGAACATGAGCCCCGCGCAGGTGAAGACCGGCAGGCTGTAAAATTCACCCAAGCCCGCGCCAGGCGTGGCTCCAGGGATGAACTTCGTGATCACATTTTTGTACTCGAGCGCCATGATGAGCACCACGACCGTGGTTAGCAGTGCGATGCGCTTGAAGAAGAGCGCCGTAGGGTCGGCAACGTAGAACGGAGCGAGGTCGCCCACATCCGCTTTGGCGAAGAAGGAGAAGCCGACGAGCGCAAGGAGCATGTAGATCGCCATCTTGGCAAGACCACGCTTGTCATCGCTTTTGCTGAAGGATTCGACCAGCAGCATGATGATGCCGAGAATCAGGACGGCAGTTTCGAGGGAAATCGACGGGATCATTTATTTCGGCAAAAGGGCTTGGATGCTCGGCTTCACGTAGGCGAAGAAAGCGCCTGGGGCGAAACCGGCGATGAGCAACAGGGCCAGGAGCAGGATCACCGGCCAGCGGAGCGATTTCACGGGATCTACGAGATCCGCCATGTCCTTGCCAACTGGACCGAGGAAGATGGCGCGGAAGGCGCGGAGCATGTAGACGGCGGAGATCACCACGCCCCAGAGGGCGAAGATCATGGCGAGCTGGAAGTTATTGGCCACCAGACCCGCTGCCGGCTTGAAGGCGCCGAAGAAAACGGTGATTTCGCTGGCGAAATTGGCGAAGCCGGGCAGGCCGATCGAAGCAAAAGCCGCGAGGCCAAAGGCGAAGCCCATCCACGGGGCGGACTTGGCGACACCGCCGAAACTATCGAGCAAGAGCAGCGGATTCTTCTCCCGCAAGAAACCGGCGAGCGCGAAGAGCGCCGCGATCGAGAGGCCGTGGGCGAACATCAGCAGAGCCGCGCCGCTGACACCGACAAGGTTCAGCGCGGCGATGCCGAGGAAAATATACCCCATGTGCATCACGCTCGAGTAGCCGAGCAGCAGATCGAGCTTCTTCTGCGCGATCGTCACGAGACCGATGTAGATGATATTGCCCACGAGCAGGATGAGCAGCAGGCTCGCCCAAGTCTTCGCGCCTTCTGGCAGCAGCGGCAGGGCGACCCGGATGAGACCGTAGAGACCGAACTTCTTGAGCACACCGGCGTGCAACATGGCCACCGGCGTAGGCGCGGACGAGTAAGCCGGCGGCGCCCAGGAATGGAACGGGAAGAGCGAGATCAGAATGCCGAAGCCGAGGAGCAGAAAGAGATACGGGCGGCTCTGCGCAGCGGCCGGAATGAGACCGTTGCCGGCGAGCCGCTGCAGCTCGATCATATTGAAGGTGCGCGAAGCTTCCGGCACTGCGAGGTAGAGGTCCACCAGGCCAACGAGCAGCACGATACTGCCGATCCCGAGGTAGATGGTGATCTTCCAAGCGGCCGTGTAGCGCTCACCAGTGCCCCACAGACCGATGAGGAGGAAGGTCGGGATCAGGGCCAGCTCGTGGAACGAGTAGAAGAAGAAGAGATCGGTGGAGGCGAAGGCACCCGCCGCACCTGCGGAGATGAAAAGGACGCAGGCGTAAAAGAGGCCTTCGCGCTTTTCGATCTTCGGGGTCACCCATACTGCAGCGAGGGTGACGATGCCGGTGAGCAGAAGCATCACGAGGCTGAGGCCATCGGCGCCGACCGCGTAATTCAGCTTCCAATCCGACACGATGGAAGTGACGGAGTTGAACTGATAGCCACCGGCTACCTTGTCGTAAGACAGGAAGGCGAAGAGGGCCAACGCGAACTGAGCCGCAGCAGCGCCAAAGGCCGTTTTGCGAGCCGGCGCACCGAGGAGGACGGCCAGGGCCGCGAGGATGGGGATGAAAACGATGAGACTAAGCATCAGCGGAATACCAGGAAGTAGATGGTGGCGACGACACCGAGGCCGAAGAGGAAGGCGTAACCCTGAAGGTTGCCGAATTGGAGGAAGCGGAGGGCGAAACCGATGGTCCAGGTGAGGCCGCTCAGGCCACGGACGAGCACGCCATCGATGAGCCACTGATCGAGGAAGCGCGCGATGGTCGCGAGGACTTCCTGCGTGCCGGCGATGAGCGCGGCGTAGATTTCGTCGAAGTAGAGCT
>JBGGMZ010000038.1:0-3681 GCA_041287745.1 Chthoniobacter sp.
AGGTCGAGGGCCGCCATCGCCGCTTTGAACGGCTGCTCCGTCGCCGAAACATAGCGCCGCGCCGGATCGTAGGGGCGTGCGACGAAATCCAGCGCCGCTTGCAAATCGCGGGCCACATGGATATCCACCCGCAACGTCCGCATCGTGTCGCCGTCGCGGGCAACGATGTAGAGCGCATGATCGCCAGCCTGTTCTGTGCCGGGCGTCCAGGAGAGAGTGCCTTTGGCGCTGTCGAAGACCGCACGGGCGGGAAGATTTAGCGCCCGGAGGGTCGCGGAGTTCGAACCGCCCGAGATCGCAACTGCTTTTTCGATACGCGCTCCGGCATACGCGGGGATGGCGAGGGCGGCGCCCGAGGAATCGAACGTGAGCTGGCGGAGGACGGAGCCGTCCGTCTCGATCCGATCAAAGTCGATGGTCGCGGCACCGGCCAGAGGAGTGGCCTGGATGTAGAGCAGGCCGTAGCCCTCCACGTCGGTGACCACGTGCACCCACTCGCCGCTCGTATTCGGAATATAGAGTTCCTGGAGGGGGCCGCCGCGCCGGGAAAAATCTTCGTTTCGGTAAAAACCCAGTTTCACGAAACCGTCGCTGCGCACGCGCAAGCCGGAGCCCCTGGGGACGCGGCCAGTGGCCACCACGGTGCGGGGTTCGCGGTCGATGGTCATGCGGACGTAGTCCGTGCCGTCGGCGTCACGTCGGACTTTCAGTGGGATGTCGTTGGGCGAACCGGGATAGATGTCGCCAGGCTGGGCGATAGCCGACAAATCCAGGAAGCGATACTCGAATTGCCGTCCATCCAACGGATGCCCCTCATGCGTCACTTCGAGAGGAGGCAGCACCGTCGCGAGCGCGCGCTTCGCTTTCTTCGGGTCCGGCGTGGCATCGGATGCGGCCGCGGGGAGCCCGATCCAGAAATCAAAGCCGTAATTGTGGATGCCGTCAAAGTAGCCGCCGGAGCGCGCGTGCTCCCGGCCGGCGGCCCTGGCGTCAAAGGCCGCCTTGATGTAGCGGTTGGTTCCCTTCTCCATGTCGAGTCCTATGCCCTTATAATAGTAATAGTGGGCGGCGGCACCGAACGAGCCGCGTCCCCTGGGGCTGATGTGATCGTAGCGGGCAAGATAATCTGGATGCTTGGGGTCGGTCTCGGAATAGATCGGCACCCAGGGCACCCCGAATCCCATGTTATACTTCGTGTAGAGCGCTACTCCTTTGGGCAGGCGGTCGTCCAGAAAATGAATGGGGGAGACCCCGTCCGCCTTGGCGGTGACGGTGCCTGCGACCGGATCGACCTTCGTCTTCTGAAAGTCGATGGTCTTCGACATCATCAACAGATTAGTGAGGTTGCCCTCCGCGTGAGGCATGTCGCGCCCCATCTCTGCAAGTTGAAGAGCAGGCTCGACGGCTTCGCCGGTTCTGTCATCTCGCGTCACCAGGCGGATCTGGTTCTTGATCGAGCCGCACCTTCCCCAGTTTGGAGTCGTGGCGTTGACGGTCGTCCATTCCACGGCCTGTTTGTAGGACTCGACTTCATCCCCGAGGATCGTGGACGCGAGATAGCCCATGATCGCATAGGTATGCTGGTTCATGAAGTAGCCGTTGCGCTCGATGCAGTTCTTCCGGATCGGGAGAAAGCAGTTCTTCTGAAGTGCGTCGATCATCACCGGCGTTACGACGAGGCTCGCATCCTTCGGCGTGGTTGCGCGCAGGATGTCCGCAGCGCTGGCCAGGGTATAGACGTATTTTCCGATCTTGATGTGGCTGTCTTCAAAATAAAAAAAAAAAAAGCTCTTCTCGGTGCGCGAGCCATACCACTTGATGATTTCCACCGGGAGTTTTCGGTATTCCTCGTTGCCGGTGACCACATACAGGATGGTCTGCGCCCAGGCCAGATGTGCGTCGTGTGCGAACTGGTCGATCCCGCGATCGCTGACGATTTGCTCGACGCGCGCGGGCTTGCGCTTCGGGTCAGCGAAACGCGTGCGGCGTATGCCCTCGAAGTGATCTACCCATGGTGATACGCCCGCGATCACCTTCTCGCGCATGACGGCGAGCGTCTCGGCGTTACAACTGATTCCCGGGTGCACGAAGCCCTGCGGTGAGACGGTCTCGCGCAGCTCGACGACGTTGTTCGTCAAGATCGTCGGGGCGGGTTCCTCCGCCGTAGCCGCTGCGCCGCCGGCGATAAAGAAAGGGAGCAAAAAGAGACAGAAAGCGGAGATGGGGCGATACATTGGACGTAGTAAATTATGGATGCGTCGTCGCGGGCTTACTTGGCGACGGGGATGCGCAGCACGGTGAAGGAGTTGCCGGGGAAACTGCGCGTGAAGTGCGGGCCCGGGAGCGTGAACTCCTCGGTTTTCGGCGCGACCTTGCGGGGGATGTCGAAGGAATTCTCGTCGGACGGATTCTCCGAGGTAAGAACGATTGCGCGGGCCTGGCCGGAGAGCTTCCCGGCGCCCGCGAGGTTGATAGAGGTCTCGGTCGGGCCTGCGGCGGTGTTGACCACCTTCAGGATGATGTCGCCGGTGGCGTTGTCGCGCGTAGCGCTGGCATAGATGCTCCTGGTGGTCTGCTCGGGGCTCTGGTGGTCGTGGATCAGCTTGCCGTCGAGCCAGCAGCGAACGTGGCCGCCGCGCAGCTCCACCTTCAGGTCATGCCATTGCCCCGCCTCAATGGTACCGCTGACGCGGTCCTGCGAGTCGTCGAGGCCGACGCTGAAATATTTATTGTCCCAGCCGCCGAGGTTCCAGCCAGTGCGGTCCTCCTCGTGACGGAGATGGAAGAGGACCAGAAAGCCTTCGCGGCCAGAGAGTTTGCGCGCCTTCACCTGGATGTCGTAGTCCTTCCAGGCGGTGTTGCCGACCATGGCGCGGACCTTCGGTTTCTCGACGCTCTGACGAAGTACGCCGTCCACGACCTGCCATTCACCAGGCCCCATGAAGCTCCAGCCTTCGAGGCCCTTGTTTGCGAAGTCGGATTCGTAGAGAACGCTGCCGTCGGGTGCGGTTACCTTGATGTCCTTGAATTCGGCGCTTGAGTTCCAGGTGCCCAGCCCGACGCGGCCGTGCGATTCGGGTGGGGAGATGTCCGCGCTCGTGACGGCGATGGGGAGCGTCACGTCACCGGCGTTTTGGCTGAACATTTGCTGCGTGTAATAGCTGGGAATGCCATACCAGCGGGCGCTGTCGAAGACGATGAGGTTGGGATTCCATGAACGGTGTTGGACGTTGGTGAGAATCGGCGCGTAGGCGGCCATCGTGACGACATCGGCGTTGCGTTCGAAGCCAGTCATAAAGGCGGCCTCGCCCAGGGCAGCGCGGAGGTTGCCGTGGCCGGCGCGTTTGGTCACGGCGTATTCTCCGACGAAAATCTTCGGGCCGTTGCGGTCGTAAGAATCGTATTTCGTGGACATCCGCATGAAGCTCTCGGGCGTCTCGTAATAGTGCTCGTCCACGATCGCCGGCATCGGGTCTTTGGGAAAAGCGTTATACCAGCGGTTCGCGATCAGGATCATGTCGGGATATCGGGCCTTGATGGCCTTAACGAAGAGGGGCCAGCGCTCGTTATAGTCGGTGCCGCCGTTTTCGTTGCCGATCTCGAGGTAGCGAAGATTGAACGGTTCGGGGTGGCCGTTTTTGGCGCGCAGGGCACCCCAGACGGAGTTCACCGGGCCATTGG
>JBGGMZ010000039.1:0-7726 GCA_041287745.1 Chthoniobacter sp.
GATCACCAATGAAGCCATCCGCCGGGGCAACTTCCGCAGCGTGGCCGATCTGGTCTCAGCGATCAGAGCTTACCTTCAAGAGCATAACAGCAAACCCAAGCCTTTCCTCTGGACCGCGAGCGCTGATCGCATCCTCGAGAAAACCGCAAAATTATGTAAATCACTTGGCTGACAGGACACTAGCGCATATTCCGTGAGATGCCGGAAGTAGGTCTCGCTCACTTGCAGATGCTGCGCGCGCTCGCGTTCCCGGTCCAGTAACGCGCGACAGCGAGCCGCCTCCATCACCGCAATTGTCTCACGCGCCAGGCCTTTCAAGGCACTGCCCTCGATGCGTGAAAGTTCGCGTGGCTCTTGGTCGAGCACGCAGACCGTGCCGATCGGCACGCCCTCGGGCGTGACCAGCGGCGCACCGGCGTAAAAGCGTAACTGCATCCCACCCGTCACCATCGGATTGTCGCGGAAGCGTTCATCCCGGGCCGCATCGGGCACCACCATCAACTCACCGGGCCGCTCGATCGCCCGCGCGCAGAAGGCATCCTCGAGGGGCGTCTCGCGCATTTCAAAACCCATCTGCGCCTTGAACCATTGGCGGCGCTCGTCGAGCAAAGTCACCGCCGCCATGGAAGTTCCGCAAATCTCCGCAGCGCGCCGCGCAATGTCATCGTAGGCCGGCTCGCTGGGGGTATCCATGATCTGGTAGCTCAAGAGCGCTTCCAGCCGCTTCTTCGCATCCGTCCCCGGCATCTCGACAATCTTCATGCGCAAAGACAGGCGGAAAACATCACGGACAGAGGCGAGGAGTGCGCGTTCGCACGTAACGAGAATTTCATAGACGCCATAATCTTCGCGATTGCCCTTCCTCGGAAAGAGGCACGCTTACCGATTTGTGCCTGCGCGTTGTACGGAAAGCCTTCGGCGGCTCTCCGCACGGCATGGCGGCACGCGGGCAGTCCGCTTTCCTTCTGTTGCACAGTTTTTCCTTTCTCCTCGTCATCATCCGTCCTAGGGTGCCCGCCCTTTTTCTTCATGACTGCCGCTTCCACGACGCTACGCATCGGTCTGCCCTCGGGCTCCCTCCAGGACCCGACGTTTGCCCTTTTCGCCAAGGCTGGATTCAATATTTCCGGCGCGAGCCGCTCATACAAGCCGAGCGTGGATGATCCGGAAATGACCATCCGTCTGCTCCGGGCGCAGGGGATCTCGCGCTACGTGCAGCATGGCTTCCTCGACTGCGGCCTCACGGGCAAGGACTGGATCGCGAACAACGGCTCCGACGTGGCGGTGCTCGCGGAGATGACTTTTTCCAAGGTGAGCAACAAGCCCACGCGCTGGGTCATCGCCGTGCCGGAAGATTCGAACATCAAGACCGTGAAGGACCTGCAGGGCAAGGTGATCGCCACCGAAGCAGTGGAGATGACCAAGAGCTTCCTGGCCAAGCACGGCGTGACGGCGGAAGTGGAATTTTCCTGGGGCGCCACCGAGGTGAAAGTGCCCGACCTGGTGGACGCGATCGTCGATGTCACCGAGACCGGCTCCTCCCTGCGTGCGAACAAGCTGCGCATCCTCGAGACGATCATGGAGTCGTCACCTCAGTTCATCGCCAATCACGACGCGCTGAAGGACGACTGGAAGAAGACCAAGATCGAGAAGCTCGTGCTCCTGTTGCAGGGCGCCTACGCCGCACGCGACAAGGTGGGCCTGAAGATGAACCTGCCGGAAGGCAAGTTGGTCGATCTACTTAAGACTTTGCCAGCACTCCGCAACCCCACCGTGGCGCACCTCGCGGGCAGCGAGTGGGTCGCGGTCGAAACGATTATCGACGAGAGCGTTGTGCGGGAGATCATCCCCCAACTCAAGGCCCTCGGCGCCGAAGGCATTATCGAATATCCCCTGAACAAAGTCGTATACTGATCAAAATATCGGTTGCGCCTACCGGGGAAGCATGATTTCCTCGCCACCCCTCAACGAAAACAACACCACATGGGTTCACTTAAAAAGCGGCGGAAAGCCAAAATTGCAAAGCACAAACGCAAAAAGCGGATGAAGGAAAACCGCCATAAGAAGCGTTTGCGCTATAAGAGCTAGCCGCTAGATTCGCGGCATGAAATCGCTTCGATCCAGACGGGTTTGCCAGGGATATCGAGCCTATTTCACCGCCACTCTAGCCCTATTGCTCATACAGCCGCTCTTTGCGGAATCACCGGGGAAAACCTCGGGTTCACGCAAGAACGCCGCCAAATCGCCTCCCACGGCTCCCAGTGGTACCGCGCCTGCGACTCCCAAGCGCGATGCACACGACTTTGCCGACGCCTTCCCTTCGCCCGCCCACCCGGTCGCACCCGACCTGCTGCTCAAGAAGGATGACGAAAACAAGGCCGATGCATTCGCCGCCTTTTCACAAGGGCTTGTAGCCGAGGATAATGCGGATCAGGAAAAGATGATCGAGGCCTATAAAAAGGCCCTCGCATTCGACCCTGCCTACGCGGAGTTGGCGGTAAAGCTGGCCTATGAGCTCTCGCGGCGCAACGACCCCTCGAGCGGGGTCCAGGTCCTGAAGGATACGATCAAGGCGGCTCCCAAGGAGGCGGTCCCCTATATCTACCTCTCGCAGCTCTATGCGAAGGACCTGAACAAACCCGAGGTCGGCCTGAAATACGCCGAGCAGGCGCTCGCCCTTGCCCCGGACAATTTTGCCGCCTATCTCGCGGTCTATGAGATCTATATCTCGACCGGGCAGACCAAAAAGGCCGAGCAACTGCTCGATCGCGCGGCCAAGTCCGACCACGGGGATGCCAAGTACTGGTGGCAGCTCGGCGAGCTCTGCACCCGCCTTTACCTGAAGGAAGACGGCTCCAGCGAGCCTGCCCAGTTGCAGAAGATGAACGCCATCTATCGCAAGGCGGCTCTGCTGGGCAAGGACGACGCGACGACGCTCACCAAGGTGGGCGATTTCTTCGTGCTCTCAAAGCAGGTCAAGGACGCGATCCCCTACTACCTCAAAGTGCTGGCCATGCCGCCGGGGCCAAACGATGCCCCGCTGAACAACGTCCGCGACAAGCTTGGCCGCAGCTATCTGGTGACCGGCCAGCGTGACGAGGCGATCAAGTATTTCGAGGCGATCATTCAGGACAGCCCGCTGCGGTTCGAGACCTACGAGTTGCTCGGCGAGCTCTACGAAGCGAACGACGACATCGACAAGGCGCTCGCCAATTACGAGCACAGCCTGCTGCTCGATGCCAGCGAACCGCGCAATCACCTCCGGCTCGCGGAACTCTTGATGCGCGCCAAGCGTTTCGATCGCGCGGTGGAGATCATGCAGGCGGCGCGGAAGAAATTTCCAGATGTGCCGTCGATTACGCTAAGTCTGGCCCTTGCTCTCAGCCAGGCGAAGCGGCATCCCGAGGCGTTGGCCGCTTTTTCCGATGCCCAAGCGGAAGCCGAAGTCAGCCGCGAGGAGATGCTCAACGCGCAGTTCTATCTCCTCTACGGCGAGGCCGCCGAGCAAGCCGGTCTTTTCGACAAGGCAGCGGATTTGATCAAGCAGAGCTTGGAGATGGAGCCCAACTCGGCCGAGGCGTGCAATTACCTCGGCTACATGTGGGTGGAGCGCGGCGAACACCTCGATGAGGCCGGTGACCTGATCAAAAAGGCCGTCGCCATGGACCCGGAGAAGGGTGAGTACCTCGACAGCCTCGGATGGTTCTATTTCCGCAAGGGTGACGCCGAACGGGCGCTCACCGAGTTGCTTCGCGCCCAGGAGAATATCCTGCGCGAGACGAAGAAGGATGATGCCACGGTGCTCGAGCACATCGGCGACACCTACTCCAAGCTCGGCAAGATGGTGGAGGCGCTGAACTACTGGCAAAAGTCGCTCTCGATCGAGGACAACAAGAAGGTGGCGGAGAAAATCGAGAACGCGAAGCAGAAGGTGACTTCCGGGTCTCCACCGCTGCCAGCCCCGGCGAAGCCCTAAGACGATCGCGACGCGGATGCCACCCGCTGTCGGTGTCATCTTGAACGGAGTTGAGTTAGCCACGGATGAACACGGATTGAGCAATCTGAGGTAAATCGGAAGTCCTGCGCGGCTCACTCGTTGGTGACTGAATTGCACTCAGCCTTTCTTTCCGTCCCCTTCTCTTCCTTATCCGTGTTTCATCCGTGCCCATCCGTGGCTAAATCATCTGCATCGCTATCCTCCAACTCCGCTTTTGCTTGCGTGCGGGAGGCCTTGGTCTAGAAGCGGGCGATATGAAGCCTGTCCCCCCTTTGGCTTGGGCGTTTGCGCTCGTGATTGCCCTGCTCTGTGTTCCTTCAGCCGTCGCTGATCCTGCCCCACCGATCCGGGTCGCACTCTACAACGACGACGGCGCCGCAGGAAAAGGGGTGCCGAGCGTGACGGAAATCCTCAGGCACGCGGGAGGCTACGAGATTTCCGTCTTCAAAGCCGAAGACCTCGCCAAAGGCGCGCTCGAGAATAAGGACGTAGTCATCTTTACCGGCGGCAGCGGCAGCAAGGAAGGTACAGCGCTCGGTGACGCCGGCCGGGATGCGGTGAAGAAATTCGTGGAGGGCGGCGGCGGATATCTGGGCATCTGCGCGGGGGCTTACCTGGCCTGCTCGAAATTTCCGTGGAGCCTCGGCCTGCTCAATGCGCAGACCGTTTCCCAGAAATGGCGGCGCGGCGTGGGCGATGTGCAATTGGAAATCACCCCGGCCGGCCAGCAACTCTCCACCCTGCCCGCCGGAAACCGCGCAGTACACTACGCGAATGGCCCGATCATCAAACCCGCCGGGCGCACCGACCTTCCGGCCTATGAACCGCTCGCCCTCTTCCGCACCGAGCTGGCGGAAAATGGCACGCCGGCCGGCGCGATGGTGAATACACCGGCGATGGTCCAGGGCCACTTCGGCAAGGGACGCATCGTCATTTCCAGCCCACATCCGGAGCAAACGCCCGGACTGGAGATCATCGTCGAGCGCGCCGTGCACTGGCTCGCCGTGGGCGACAAGCCATGAGCACACTGCGCAAATGGGCCGGCCTGGTAGTGGTGCTGGCGTGGTTCACCACGCACGCCTGCGCGGAAACCGTGGCGCACGGCACCCACGGCGCGGTCGCCTCGGTCAATCCCCTTGCCACGCAAGCCGGGCTCGAAGTTCTGAAAAATGGCGGCAACGCCATCGACGCAGCGATTGCCGTAGGTGTGACCCTCGGTGTGGTCGACAGCCACAACTCCGGTCTCGGTGGCGGTTGCTTCATGCTCATACGGCGTGCCAATGGCGAGTTTGTCGCCATCGACGGACGCGAGATGGCGCCCGCCGCCGCGTCGCGAGACATGTTCCTCCGCGATGGGAAGGCGGATTCCGATCTCAGCATGACGGGCGCCCTGGCCAGCGGTGTCCCCGGCTCCGTGGCGGTCTACGCTTATGCAGTGGAAAAATTCGGCCGCAAGAAATTCAGCGAACTGCTGCTGCCGGCGGCGAAGATCGCGGAGGAAGGCTTTGCCATCGATCGCATCTTCGCCGCGAAGATCGGCTCGGTGGAAGACGACCTGCGCAACTTCGAGGCGCCGAAAGCCCTGCTCTTCCACGAAGACGGCACGCCGCTCGCCAAAGGCGAAACGCTGAAGCAACCCGACCTGGCGACGAGCCTCCGTGCGCTGGCCGAGCAAGGTCCGGACTGGTTCTACCGCGGTCCCTACGCCGCGAAGGTCGCGGAGTGGATGAAGGCCCATGGCGGCATCATCACCGCCGAGGATTTCGCCAACTACCACATCGCCCTGCGCGAGCCGGTGCGCGGCACTTATCGCGGCGCGGAGATCGTCAGCTTTCCGCCGCCCAGTTCCGGCGGAGTGCACGTGCTCGAGATTCTCAACATGCTGGAAAACTTCGATCTCGCGAAGCTCGATGAACCGACGCGCGTCCATGTCATCGCCGAGGCCATGAAGCTCGCATTCGCCGATCGCGCCTACTGGCTCGGCGACCCGGACTTCGTCCCCGTGCCGCAGGGGTTGCTGAGAAAGGATTACGCCAAGGATCTCGCCTCGCGCATTCATCTCGACTCCATCGCAGAAGTTCCCACCCACGGAGAGCCACCCGATGCTACCACGGCGGTCTTCGGCAAAAAGCACACCACCCATTTTTCGGTCGCCGATGCGGAGGGAAATTGGGTCGCTTGCACGCAGACGATCAATACCACCTTCGGCTCGAAGGTCATCGTGCCCGGCACCGGCATCTTCCTCAATGACCAGATGGACGATTTCTCCGCCCAGCCCGGCACGCCCAATGCCTTCGGCCTCGTCGGCGCGGAAGCCAACGCCGTGGCCCCCGGCAAGCGACCGCTCTCCAGCATGTCGCCCACCATCGTCCTGCGCGATGGTCACCCCATCCTCTCCATCGGCGCTGCCGGCGGCCCGACCATCATCAGCCAGACCGTGCTGAATCTGGTGGCGGTGCTCGATCTCGGCCTGTCGCTGGACGCGGCGCTCGCCCAACCTCACTTCCACCACCAATGGCAACCGGACGAACTGCGTCTCGAAGCCCGCGCCTCCGATGCCGTGCGGGAATTCCTGACCAAACTCGGCCACCATATCGACCCGGTGAATCATATCGGCGCCGCCAATGGCGTCGCGTGGTCGGACGGCACTTTCACCGCCGCCAGCGAACCCCGGGTCCCCAGTGAAGCTGCTGCGTGGTAGATGGAAATAAACTGCCAAATGGTAGTGACATGCGAATTTCCATTTTGTTCCCTGCAGCGGCCCCATTCTAGCTCCGTCCCGGGTATCGATCGCTCCCACCTCTGCTGAATCCTATTCGTCCCTCTCATGCCCGAACGCAAAGTTGATCTGCGGTTCTATACCTTCCGCGACAGCGTCCAAAACAATCCCAAAGCCGCGGAGGAAATGCTGGCTCGAAATCCCGATCTCATCCGTCTTTCCAACGGCATCGGGGAAACGGCGCTGCACTTTCTGGCGGTGGAGGATCACCTGGAAGAAGTGAGCTGGCTGATCGAGCACGGCGCTGCAGTGGATTCACTGAACGACTTCAACCAAACGCCCTTGATGGAGGTCGCCGGCGCAGGCCGGCTCGAGATGTGCAAGCTGCTTGTTTCACACGGGGCCAACATCCGCTATGTGAGCCCTTGGGGCGAATCCGTCCTATCCGCCGCCGCCAGCCATGATCAGGTGGAAGTGGTGGATTACCTGCTCGGGCTGTTGCCGCCCGAGGAAGGCGTGAACAAATTCTTCGAGAACGTGGATGCGGAAATGACCCTGAAGCACAGCCCGAAGTGCACGGTGTTGCTGACGCCGCGCGGCTTGACCAAGCGCTGGCCTTGATCGCGCGATCCCCTCTTCTGTAGCGGCGGTCTCCGACCGTCGGTCTTTCTGGGGCGGCGGTCTCCGACCGTCGACGGAGGGCTTGTGGATTCGGCGGTCAGAGACCGCCGCTACAGCGAAGTGATTACTCCACAAACTCCAGCTCCACTGGAGCCGGGATGAGCCCGGCCGCGTGCGCCTGGCTGAGGAATTCGCGAATAGCGCGACGGCCGGTGTCGCCGTAATCGAGCGTGTAATCGTTCACGTACATGCCGATGAATTTGTCGGCGAGTTGCGTATCAAGGCCGCGGGCCAGCGGCATGGCGTGAGCCACACCGGCGGAGCGATGCTCCAGGCCGTAACGGATGCTTTCGCGCAGGACGGCGTTGATTTCCGTCCGATCGGCCGGG
>JBGGMZ010000040.1:0-5963 GCA_041287745.1 Chthoniobacter sp.
GGCGGTCGAAGTGCATATGGAAATCGCCGAGGTCGAGCTTGGTGAGCTCCCACTCGAGAGCGGAAGGTTTCACGCCGAGATCGACGAGGGCGCCGACAGTCATGTCGCCGGAGATGCCGGAAAAACAGTCGAGGAAGAGAACTTTCATAGAGGAGCTACGGGAAGATGTGAGTGGGAGCGTGACAGATGCTGCACGGGTTACAAACCTTTCAAAGACGGAGATCTGAGGAAGTAAAAGGAATCAGAAACGCAGGAAAACAGGAAAAGAGATCATCGAAGGTGCCCCTCGGCCTTCCTGCTTTCCTGCGTTCCTAATTCGTTTTCCTATAACAATCTAATTGCGGGACGATGACAGAAGCGCCACGAGTTCGGGCAATTGCATGGCCCCATCGTAAAGCGCCTTGCCGATGATGCAGCCGTAAAGTCCGGGCATCTCGGAGAGCCGCTTCACATCGGCCACACTGCTCACGCCGCCGCTGGCAATGAGCTGGCAGCCGATCGAGTTCAGCATCTTCTCGGTCTCGGGAAAATTCGGACCAGCCATCATGCCATCCGTAGCGATGTCGGTGTAAATGATCGTGCCCGCGCCGGCATCTTCCGCTCGCTTGGCGAGGTCCAGCGCGGTGAGCGCGGATTCCTCGGTCCAGCCTTTCACGGAGACTTTACCATTCTTGGCGTCGATACCCACGGCCACGCGATCGCTGCCGAATTGCTTCGCCAGTTGTGCCACAAAGTCCAGCGACTCCGCCGCCCGCGTGCCGATAATGACGCGAGATACGCCTGCCTCAATGGCTCGCTCCGCCGCTGCGACGTCGCGAATACCGCCGCCCAGCTCCACCGGAAATTTCACTGCCGCGCAGATGGCCCGCACAGCGTCGATATTCTTCTGCTCACCGGTAAAGGCGGCATCGAGGTCGACGACGTGGAGGTAGTCACCTCCCTCCGCTTCCCACCGCTGAGCAAACGCCGCAGGGTCGCGCGAGTAGACGGTCTTTTGGTCGGCTTTACCCTGGCGCAGTCGCACGACTTCGCCAGACATGAGGTCAATAGCAGGCAGCAGTATCATCAAATCAGGGGATAAGGAAAAGGGCGTCAGTGTAAACAGGACGCCAGGATATGCAACCGGGGAGCGCGAGTTTGGGAGATGTCGACGTCCTGTCCTCCCCACGCTATTGCGCAGGAGCAGGTGCTGTTTCGAGATCGGCCAGGGCGGTTTTCAGTTCAAGGCGGTCAGCGTAAAGTTCGCAGGCCCGTTGGGCGAAAGCTCGCAGGGCCGGCGCGGGCACTGAGCCGGTCTTGGCGCTGGTGGAAATGGCCTCGGCTATGCGGGCGGCATTCCCGGGAGAGAGCGACCCAATCATTTCGAGCTGTTTGCGCGCGTCGTCGACACGCCCGCGCTTCAGCAGCAGGCTGATGAGATTGATCTTCGGCTGAGTGAGACTGGGATCGAGCTTGAGAGCGGCGGCGAATTCCACCATCGCATCGTCTTCGCGATTGAGGTTCAGCAGCGCGACGGCGCGGTTGTTGTGCGCGGCGGGATCTTCGATCCGCACTTGCTCCGCGGCGAAGTATTCCAGCTCGGCGTCAGCGACCTGGCCGTGGGCGAAGAGCAGATTCGCAAGGTTGTAGTGGCTCCCGTAATAGTGGGATCGGATGCGAATCGACCTCCGATAGGCCGCGATGGCTTCGGCATCACGGTGATCGTCGGCGTAGATCGTGCCGAGATTGTACCACGCCTCCCAGGCCTCGGGGTTTTTCTTGAGGACGTAAGTCCAGAGACTGGGCGGATCTTCAAAGTGGGCAAAATGCGCGGAGGCCAGTGCACCGAGGCCGAGCACCGCGGTGGCGCCAGTGGCATTGGGGTAAGCGGCCAACCGAGGCCAGCGCAACGCGAGCTGCTGGAGGGCGGCCACCACGGCGACGAGGAGGCCGGGGAGCGCGTGGTACTGCCAGTGATCGGCGATGAGCGAAAAGACGAAGTAGTTTGTATCGAGGATGCCGAGCAGCGGGAAAAGAATGATCGCGTAGTAGGCGATGCCCGCCGCGACCGGCGCACCGATCCGCCGCCAATAGAGGGCGCAGGCCACCAGCAGGGCGACTAGGAGGATGCCCGGCAACACCGTGGTGGCCGCGGCAGTGGTATCCACCCAGCCGCGATACATCGGCGTGAGCCCCACGGGGAACAATGCTTTGCCGAGGTAGAACCAGAAATCCGCACCGGCCGTTTCCATGCGCTGCCAGAGGCTGAGGGTGCTAAGCAGCGAGCCGGATTCGGAGCGGACTCGCTCGAACCAAAGCGTGGTAATGCCCGAGGCCAGCCCGAGCGCGTAAAATGGGACGAGCCGCAAGAGCAACGCACGCGCGCCTTTTCCAAAACCAACCAAATAGAAGACCGTGAGGAATACAGGCAGGAAAACCGTGGAGGTCTTGGCAGCGAGAGCCAGGGCAAACCAGAACAACGAGAAGGCGTATTGCCTCCACTGGCGATCCCTCGCGTACCGGACGAAGGCGAGAAGCGCCAGGGCCATGAAGAAAAAGGACCAGGTATTCTTTTGCTCCGCGGCCCAGGCGACGGTCTGGACATTCACCGGATGCACCGCGAAGAGCGCCCCCACCCACCACGCGCCGGCCAGCCGCCATTCCCGCGCGATGCGCCAGACCAACACGGAATTGACGCAGTGCATGAGCAAATTCACCAGGTGAAATCCGGGCGTGGCCATCCCCCACAGCATCCACTGGAGGCGGAGCAGCGACCAGTAGAGCGGGTAGTAAGTGGGCGACGCGGACGTAAACCAAATCGCGTGAAAGGCATCGGGACGCGTCAGCAGCGGGTTCTGCGAAATGCAAATGGGGTCGTCGAAATCGAACCCGCGCCCGATACCGAAACCATAGATCAAAAAGGCGAGGACGAAGAGCAGCAGCGTCCGGGTTTTGTCGTTCCAGTATTTCAAGCGCAGGATTTCTTTCGGGAGATGAGAGGGACGGAACTTTAGCAGGTATCTTGCCGGAGAGGAGAAGGATGAATTGGCGAGTGATTGCGCACTCGCTTTTCTGTCCAATCCAGCGACACTCCGCGCGTTCCCCCAATGTGGAAGTACCGGCCTATGAAGAAAATACTCGGCGTCCTTTTCGGTGTGTGCGTGGCAGGCTGTGGTGCCGTCGCTGAATTTTCAAAAGGCGAGACGATCGAGTTGAGCCAGGATGCGCCCCTGCTCTTCCGGCAGACGACGGTGCGTGTAGCCAAAAAGGGCGAGCGATTCATCGTATTGCTGGATCGGCCGGCGGAGCATCGAGTCTATGTCTCAGGGCGGGACGCGAGCGGTCAGGAGATCGCCCTCAGTATCGCCGAGGATGCCGTGGTGGCGGCGCAACAACCCCCGCCGCCGGTGGTGGAACCCCCGAGCGTTTTGCCCATGATTCTGGCGGCTCGCATGGGTGCCGAGCGGCGGGCAAAGGCACTCACTGCACATGGCGGCAAACCGGAGAGCGAGGCCGCAGTCGGGCGCGCGTTGCACTGGCTGGTGACCACGCAAAACGAGGACGGCTCATGGTGCAAGGGCAGCAAACCCATCACCGCGGCGATGACGGGGTTCAGTCTCCTCTCCTTTCTCGGCCACGGGGAAACGCCGGCGTCACCCGACTTTGGCCCCGCCGTCCAAAAGGCGATCAACTGGATGCTCGCCAATGGTGACGCGAATGAAGGGCGGCTCTCCATGGAGAACCAGTTTTCCCAACCTGGCGTGTATGCCCATGCCATCGCGACCTACGCGCTGGGCGAATACTACACGATGACGCGGGATGAACGGGTCGTCGACCTGCTGAAGAAAGCCGTGGGCCACATCCTGGAAGGGCAAGGACCAGACGGCGGCTGGATGTATTCCTACGACCGAACTGAAAGCGACACCTCGGTGAGCGGTTGGCAAATCCAGGCGCTGAAAGCGGCGCACCTCACCGGATTGGATATCCCCGGTGTACCCCTGGCGCTCGACAAGGCCATGGATAACCTGAAGCGGGTGCGAGGCAAGAATGGCGGCTTCGGCTATCGCAACGCTGCGGCGGAGAAATACAGCCTTACCGGAGTCGGTGTCTACTGCACCTACGTCTGGAAGCAGGAAAAGGACATGGTCGTGCGGGACGGCATGGAATACATCATGGAGAAGTCAGCCAGGGAGTACCCCATCGACTATCGGCACGAGCGCGCGGACCTTTACGCCTGGTATTACGACACGCTGGCGTGCGCCCTCGTGGGTGGCAGGTCTTGGGAGAAATGGAACGGATCTCTGCAGGATCAACTCCTCCGCAATCAAGCTCCCGACGGAAGCTGGCCACCCCTCGCGGGCAAAAGTGCAGGAGGCGAATACCAGCGCAGCCCGGAAATGGTCGGCAAACTCTACCGCACCACGCTTTGCGCGCTCATGTTGGAAGTCTACTATCGTTACAGCGGCCCCGGGCAATAGATCATGCTCGCGACTTACGAAGTAGGGATTGGCGGACTTTACTGGTGGTATTTGCGACAGTTGCGTTAGTTTCCGGTGTGAAGTTCGAAATATACCTGTTGCTCGCCTTGCTGATCTTCGGCATCTGGAAGACGCAGCGCAGCGTGCAGCGGAGCGAGACGGTCCAGGAGCGGGCCTTTACCGTGCGCACGTCGATCTTCTCCTGGTTCGTGGGATCTCTGTTGCTGGCGGCGTTTCTGTTTTTGCCCGTCCGTGCGCTGATGCTCCTGCTGCTGCCGGTGGGCTTCGGGGTCCTCACCATGTCAAAATTTCTGCGTGACGCCCGCATGCGCCTGCGGCGCGAGGAGCAGGAGCGCGTGAACCTTGAACGGATGAAGCGGGCCAACTGAGTCGCCGGTTGAGATTGAACGCGCAGCCCTCCGAATTCATCTTACTACGAAACCGCCCGCGTTCGGGTATCTATCTTCAACCACCCTCCTTGCATCTCATGATCATGAAATTCCCGATCCGTCTCCCGCTCGCCATTGCTTCCGTTGCGCTCGCCCTGGCCGTGCAAGTGCGTGCCGCCGATCCCACCCCGGCCGACGAAAAAGGAAAAGCCAAGGACTCCACGACCATGAACAAAGATGAACTCCGCAAGAAACTGACGCCCACGCAGTACAAAGTCGCTTGCGAAGGCGGCACCGAGCCCGCCTTCCACAATGCCTACTGGGACAATCATGAACCCGGCATCTATGTGGATGTGATCAGTGGCGAGCCGCTTTTTGCTTCCGTGGACAAATTCGATTCGGGCACTGGCTGGCCCAGCTTCACCAAGTCGCTGAAGAAGGAATCGATCTCGGAAAAGACCGATGCGACCTACGGGATGATCCGCACGGAAGTACGTTCCTCGAAGAGCGACGCTCACCTCGGACACGTTTTCAATGACGGTCCGGCCCCGACCGGCATGCGTTACTGCATCAATTCTGCCTCGCTCAAATTCATCCCGGCGGCGGAGTTGAAGGCCAAGGGTTATGGCGAGTACCTGCCTCTCTTCGAAAAGGGCGGCGAGGCGAAGAAGGACGAGAAGAAGTAAGCCCGCCAAACTCGGGGAGAGCTCAGCGACTCCGTTCTCTCCTATTTAGCATCTCCGACAACCGGGGCGGAGTAGGATTACGAATCAGGGGTGAGACGACGTATGCCTGAAGGAACCCATCACTCCCAGTTGCGCAGGGCTCGTGCCTGTGTGAAGCTCCCCTACATGAAAACCAGCCGCAGGCTCGGTCTTTTACTCTGCTCCCTCTGGGCGGTGCTCGCGGTGCACGCCTCAGCTGCGGACTGGAATCTGGTGCGCTTCGACAGCCGGGAATATGTAACCCTCGACGACATCGCCGCTTTCTACGGGCTTCCGAAGCCGCCCCCAGTCGATTTGACCGGCCATTTTGCTTCGACGACGGCGGCGCTCATGGGCGCTTTTCCACCGACGACTGCTCCGGCTGCTGCCGTTGCCCCAGAGACCGCGCCCTC
>JBGGMZ010000041.1:0-8876 GCA_041287745.1 Chthoniobacter sp.
GGGAATCGCCTCCCCGCCCTTCAGCGTCACGCCTTCCTCGGATACATTCTCCACCAGCGTGCCGAGGCGCACCTCCACACCCATATCGTAGAGCTGCCGCCGCGCGCTCTCCGACAAGTCCGCGGTGAATTGCGGAATGACACGCGACGCATTCTCAATGAGCACCACACGCGCTTGCGAGG
Organism: Chthoniobacter sp.; assembly: GCA_041287745.1. Lineage (GTDB taxonomy): Bacteria > Verrucomicrobiota > Verrucomicrobiia > Chthoniobacterales > Chthoniobacteraceae > Chthoniobacter. The sequence goes on from JBGGMZ010000041.1 coordinate 183, forward strand.
AATCGATGTGCCGGAAGTCCTTCACCAAAGTCACCCGCGCGATCTCCGCAATCGCGCCAGCCATCTCCATGCCGGTCGGGCCTGCGCCGACCACGACGAAAGTCATGGCCGCACGGCGCACGGCGTCGTCGTCGGTCTTCTCCGCGACCTCAAAAGCGAGTAACATGCGCCGGCGGATCTCCAGCGCATCGTCGAGGCTCTTCAAGCCGGGCGCGAATTTCTCCCACTCGTTTTTTCCGAAATAGGAATGCCGCGCACCGGTGGCGACGATGAGGTAGTCGAAGTTGATCACACCCTCGTTCGTGATGACCTTCTTGTGATCCACATCGATCTGCTTGGCTTCACCGAGGATGACCTCCGCGTTCTCCTGCTTGCGGACGATATGGCGCAATGGCTCGGCGATATCCGCCGGCGAAAGCGCGGCCGTGGCCACCTGGTAAAGCAGCGGCTGGAAGAGATGATGATTCTGCCGGTCGAGCAGAGTGACTCGGACATTGGTCTTGCGCAGGGCCTTTGCAGCTTCGAGTCCGCCGAAGCCACCGCCAATGATCACCACACGGGGCAAATTGCGTTGATGCACTTTCATAAAGGGATGCTGACAACCTCAATAAAGCACAAAAACGGGCGCTTGTGAAATTTTTCACAAGCTCGGTTCGAGGAGCGAATTTGGGTGTTCGGCCTCTGCCTCTACGGCATCAATTCCGGCTCGTCACTCTCGGCCCTCAGCACCTGCTGCACAGACCGCAGCAGCTTCTCGGCGGTGTAGGGCTTGTCCAGGAAGCTCTTCACGCCCAAGCCTTCGAGCACCACAATATTTTCCTTTTGCATGTGCCCGCTGGAAACGATCACACGTACCTTGGGGTCGACCTTGCGCAAAGAGCGCACGAGCTGCACACCATCCATCTGGGCCATGGAGATATCCGTGATGACCAGCGAGATCTCCGACCGGCGCTGAAAATAAAGCGCCAGCGCGTCGCTGCCATCCTCCGCAGTGAAGACGCGGAAATTGTTGCCCGTGAGCGTGCGCACCAGCGCCTCGCGAATGGGCGGCTCATCGTCCACCACGAGCACCAGCTCGCCATTGCCGCGCGCGATGGGCTCTTCCTCTTTCGCCACGTCCCCACCCTGCTCCTGGCTGGCCGGCAGGAAGACGCTGAACGTCGTGCCCACACCGATCTCGCTCTGCACGGTCAGAAAGCCGCTGTGACTCTTGACGATGCCGATGACGGTGGCCAGGCCGAGACCCGTACCCTTGCCCACTTCCTTGGTGGTGAAGAACGGATCGAAAATCTTTTCCATCGTCTCCGGCGACATTCCGGAGCCGGTATCGGAGGCGCGCAACACGACATGCGGCCCGAGCTGCGCGCCCGGGTTCATGCTGGCGAAGTGCTGGTCGATATCCACGTTTTCCGCGTTGAGGCGGATGCTGCCGCCTTGCGGCATGGCGTCGCGCGCATTGACGCACAGGTTCAGCAGCACCTGGTGCAGCTGCGTCGCGTCGCCGAGCACCGTCCAAAGGTCCGGCGGGAAATTCGTCTGGATGTCGATGTTGCGCGGGAAAGTCTGCGCCATCACCTTGGCCAGTTCGCTCACGAGATGCTTGAGCTGCAGCAGCACGCGCTCGCCTTCCACTCCGCGGGCAAACGTCAGCACCTGCTTCACGATGCCAGCGCCACGTTCCGCACTGCCTTCGATGATGCTCAGCATCTTCAGCGTGTCCGGATCCTCAAACTCCCGGCGCAGGATGCCGCACGACATCAGGATCGGCGACAGGATGTTGTTCAAGTCATGCGCGATACCGCTGGCCAGCGTGCCGATGCCCTCCAGGCGCTGGGCCCGCAGGAATTGCGACTCCAGCTTCCGCGTCTCGGTCACGTCGGTATTGATGACGAGGACGGATTTCGGGTGGCCGTCTTCATCGCGCACCAGCGTCCACCGGCTGTTCACGATGATCGGCCGTCCATCCTTGCTCTGGTGATTCAGCTGCCCGGTCCAGAAGCCTGTCTTCAAGAGCTCAATCTCTGCCTCGTAATTGCGCTCCTTGACAAAAGTATCGATCGTCCGTGCTCCCGCCATCTCCTGCGTCGTCCAGCCATAGAGCCGCTCAGCGCCCTGATTCCAAAAGAGCACCACGTTGTCGAGGTCGCGCACGATGATCGCATCCGAGGCGAGGTTCAGCAGGTTGGCCTGTTCGCGAGCCCGTTGCTCAGCACGGCGCTGCTCGGTGCGATCGAGCGTGAGCACCAGCACGGCATCGCGTGCGGCAAAGGGAATTTCGTGCCAGGTGCTCTCCACGAAAAGCGTCGAGCCATCCTTCGTCTTGTGCCGCCAGGCCGTGCTCGCCCCGTGGTGATCATCGGCCTGCACAGTTCTACTGTCTTCCACCGGCGTGGCGATCTGGTCCATGGCCATGGCCAGAAATTCGTCGCGCGAATAGCCGTATTTCTTCACCGCAGCATCATTCACCACGATGAAGGCGAGCGACTCCGCATCGACCACCCACATGGGCAGCGGATGCTGATGAAAGAGGAGTTGAAAACTAGCCTCAGATTCCAACTGCGGGGGAATCGGAGCGTCGAGCACAGAGGACATGTGGTCAGGAGCCGACATCCCGGAGCGATCTACCGGAGCAGTTGGAGAACAAAAAAGGCATATCCAAATATAAGAAAGCGAGACCCATGCCATAGCCAAGCCTCCATTTTCTCTGAAATAGGCTGGTGAATGGGTCAAATAGTTCTTGGCCGCTCCCCTTGCGACTCTTATTTTCGCCAACCCATGCATCCCGAAATCCAAAAGGCGGTCGACGCCGGCAAGCTGTCTCCAGCCGCCGGTCAGGTTCTCGATCAACTCCAACCCGGCACTTACGTCCTCCACAAAAGCTGGGGCTTCGGGCAAATCGATTCGCTGAATTTCCTGGTCAGCCAGATGACCATCAATTTCAAGACCAAGAAGGGGCATTCGATGCAGCTCCAGTACGCCGTCGATTCGCTCCAGCCGATCACCGGCGACCACATTCTCGCGCAGAAGGCAGCCGACCCCGCAGGCGTGAAAGCGCGTGCCAAGGAAGACCCGGTCGCGATCGTGCGCACGATCCTCAACAGCTTCGGCGGCAAAGCCACCCAGGACCAAATCGCGCAGGCGCTCGCCCCGGAAGTTTTCAACGAAACCGAATTCAAAAAATGGTGGGACAACGCGAAGAAGGCGTTGAAGAAGGATGGCCACTTTGCCGTCCCCACGAAAAAGACGGAGCCGGTCGAGCTGCGTGAAGCGGCCGTCTCGCACGCCGATCAGTACCTCGAACATTTCCAAAACGCGCGCCAGCTGAAGGACCAGCTCAACGCCCTCGACCAGATCTTAAAGAATCTCCCCGAGTTCACCGACCCCGCCAATCAGCTCGCATCCGTGCTGACCGTGGCCGAGGACCAGGGGCGCAAGAACCAGCGGCTCAATCCCCACCAGGCGCTCGAGTTCCTCCTCATCCGCGATGAAATCGTGGAAAAGACGCCGGCACTGGCCCGTGGGGCCGATGCGCCGAGCGTGGCCCAATTTCTCCGCGACGAAAAACGCCGCCTCGCCGCGCTCATCGGCGACCTACCGGCCGCACGGCACAAGCGCGCCCTCGGCGCCATTCCCGAAGCCTTCGGCGAAGAGTGGATCGCCCTGACGCTCAATCTCGTGACCAGCGGCAGTTCCCGCGTGGTGGCGGAATCGGCCCGCTTGCTTGAGGAAAAGGGCCAGGTCGAAGCATTGATCATCGGCCTGGACCGCGCCATCCGCGAACACTCCATCACCTCCGAAGCCCTGCTCTGGCTGGGCCGGGAGCGAGAGGGCGTCTTCTCCGAGCTCATGAACCCGCGCCTCCTCAGCGCGATCATCGGAGCGCTGGAGCGCGATCAATTCGACGAGACGAAGCGTGACCGCCGTCTCCACGATCTTCTCCTCAACGACAAGGAGCTCCTCACCGATCTTCTCACCACTGCCGCGCACGAAGATCTGCGCGACATCATGCAGAAGCTCATGCGCACCCCGGTCTTCGAGGAGCTGAACAAGCGCTCGCTGCTCGGCCGCATCATCCGCGTGTATCCGGAAATGCAGGCGCTCGTCTCCGGCGACAGCGATGCCAAGCCAATCACGCTCATCGTCTCGTGGGAGAGTCTGGAGAAGAAGAAGGCCGAACTCGACGAACTCGAAACCAAGAAGATTCCCGAGAACAGCAAGGAAATCAATGTCGCCGCCAGCTATGGCGACTTGCGGGAAAATTTCGAGTTCAAGGCTGCCAAGGAAATGCAACGCGTCCTCGGCCGCCGTCGCGCTGAGACGATGCGCGACCTCAGCCTCGCCCGCGGCACCGACTTTGCCAATCCCGATACGGCTCAAGTCTCCATCGGCACGGTCGTCACGATCAAGGAAACTGCCGACGGCCGAGTCAACGTCTACACGATTCTCGGTGCTTGGGATGGCGACGCGGACAAGGGCATCCTGAGCTACCAGAGCGCACTTGCCCAAACCCTCATCGGCCGCAAGGTGGGCGAGCAAGTCACCGTGCCCACCGAGCACGGCGAACGGACCGTCGAGATCGTGAGCATCGAGCCTTACAAGAAGTAAGCGCCCGCTGCGCAGAGCGCAGCGTTGAAGCAAAACTATCGACTCTCGTGCCCAAGCGTCAGCTTGGGCACGCGTGTTTTTTAGCAGCGGACTCCGGCCTCGGCTGCTGCTCCTGTACGTCCTATCCGTCTCATTGGTCCTATAGGACACATGGGACCAATGAGACCGATCTCTCGGACCACCGTGCGCTCGCGCGCATCTCCGCGAAAAGCGGAACTGCCAAAACACGAACGCCGTTATCCAAAGCGCTCATAGCAACCTCGTCCCTACGTTTTCCTCGCCTCACGGATTGTCCACGGCGATAACTCTCCACCCCATGCGCCTCCCCGGAATAAACATCCAACACCCAACATCCAACATCCAACATCCAATGGGGGCACCGCGCGCACGACGCCGTCATGGGATGTTGAATGTTGGATGTTGGATGTTGGGTGTTCTGTCTCTTCTGCTCTTCCTCACTTCCGCCCGCGCCGACGAACCCTTCTTCAAAAAGAACGACGTCATCGCCCTCATCGGCGGCGAAGACTTGGTCGTGGCCAGCGAATACGGCTACCTCGAACTCCTCCTCACCCGCGCCCTGCCCGACTACCACCTGCGATTCCGCAGCCTCGCGTGGGAAGGCGACACCGTTTACGAGCAGCGCCGCGACCTCAACTTCCCCACCTGGGAGGAGCAACTCGACCAGATCGGCGCGACGGTCGTGATCTGCCAGTTCGGCCAGATGGAGAGCCTCGACGGACAAGAAAAGTTGCCGGAGTTCATCGCTGCCTATGAAAAGCTCATCGAGCGCTTCAGCGCTGGAGGCAAGCGGCGAGTAGCAGTCGCGCTCCCCTCTTCTCCTTTCCAACACTCTTCACAGCAATTCATCCGTTGGACCGAGTTTATCGAAGCGTTGAAGAAGATGAAGGTGCCGAAAGAAACCTGGGCGGTGAATGCGTCTGCCCCTTCGATTTATTTTGGCAGCCCCTTCTATTGTTTTCTCGGACAGAAGATGGGCGACCCGATCTTGCCGGGCTTTTATCGCGACGGTCTACACCTCGCCGACACCGGCCAGCAAATTATCGCAATCGCCCTTTCCAATGGCTTTGTCGGCAGGAAAACCCTTCCGCCTTCAACCCGCCTCGTGGTGACCAAAGCTGAGCAACCTCTCCTCCAGCTCATCGTCGCCAAGAACAAGCTCTGGTTCGACTACTGGCGTGTGCAGAACTGGGCCTTCCTCGCCGGCGATCGCACGAATCAACCGAGCAGCCGTGACTGGCGCGATCCTTCCAAGCGCTGGTTCCCCGCGGAGCGCGAGGAGTTCATCCCGCTCATCGAGGCGAAGGAAAAGGAAATCGACGCGCTCGCCGCGAAGCTGAGCCAGAAGTGATGGCCGCAAAGAGGCACAAGATGAACAAAAATATCCCCCTTTCCTCCATGAGCATCTCAGACGTCCGCACGCCGATGCAGCGCACCTCAGCACAGACCTTTTTGCGTCTCTTGTGCCTCTTTGCGGCCATTCCTCCGACACTCGCGGCCGAACCCGATCGCGACTCCCCCGAGGCCGAGCTCGCCTCCTTCAAGCTGCCGCCCGGATTCAAGATCGAGCTCTGGGCTTCCGAGCGCGATGGCGTAGCCAAGCCGATTCAAATCCGCTGGGATGCCCGCGGCCGCCTGTGGGTCATCCAAAGCACCACCTACCCGCAGCTCGTCCCCGGCACCGCGCCGAATGACAAGGTGCTCATCCTCGAAGACACCAAGCACAGCGGCTACGCGGATAAAGTGACCACGTTTGCCGATGGCTTGATGATTCCCACCGGCTTGGAGATCGCTCCGAGCAGCGGCAAGGAATCCGCATGCTACGTGGGCGAAGGACCCAAGCTCTGGAAACTCACCGACACCGATGGCGATGGCGTGGCCGACAAGCGCGAGGTCGTGCTCCGTGGCTTCGGCACCGGCGACAACCATCAGGACATCAATTCCTTCCGCTGGTCTCCCGGCGGTGAGCTCATGTTTTCCCAAGGGCTGCACGCTCACGCCCGGGTCGAGACGCCGTATGGAATCGTCAGCCTGGATGAAGCGGGGCTCTGGCGTTACCGCCCGAGCGAAAATCGGCTCGACGCCTTTTTTGGTGGTTCCGCCGATCCACAAAACCCGTGGGGCTGGACCTTCACTCGCTGGGGACGACCGCTCATTTCCTCAGGCAACAGCGGCAACATGTATTTCGCCCTGCCGGAGATGATTCGCGGCTACCAGGGCGGGCGGCGCGATACCATCTGGCCCGACGGACGCGGACGCAAAACGAGCAATCCGGAATACATCGAGGACTCGCATTTGCCCGACGAATGGCAGGGCGCGATCGTCACCGGCGGTTACATCAACAATGCGCTCTGGACGCTCTGGCCGAACCAAAAGGATTCCGGTTTCGAGATCACGGAGAGAGCCGATCGGCCGCCGATCGTACAGAGTTCGCACGGCAGCTTCCGCCCCGTGGATGTGAAGGTCGGCCCGGATGGCGCGCTCTATATCTGCGATTGGTACAACCCCATCATCGGTCACTACCAGGCGAGCTTCCGCCATCCCGGTCGCGACAAGACCCACGGCCGCATCTGGCGCGTGACCTATCCCGGCCGCCCGCTCGTGCAGCCGCCGCCGATCGCCGATGCGCCGATCCACGACCTGCTCAACAACCTGCGCTCGGGAGAAAAATTCGTCCGCGAGCAGAGCAAACGTGAACTCGCCGGCCGGCCGAAGGACGAAGTGCTTGCCGCCCTGCGCCAGTGGTGGCCGCAGCTGGAGGCGGATCGACCCAATTCCGAACACGGACTTTACGAAGCCCTCGGCGTCTTCGAATGGCTCGAGGCTCCCGAGCCGGCGCTGCTGCAGAAACTGCTCGAGTCGAAAACACCCGAGGCGCGCGCCTACGCTGCCGGCACGGTAGCACGCTGGTCGGATCGCCTGCCCGCGCAATTCGACGCCGTGGAAAAACTCTCCGATCTCGCGCACGATGAAGACCCACGCGTCCGCCTGGCCGCCATCGTCGCTGCGGGCAATATCCCGCGACCGGAGTCCATGGTCGTGATCTTTGGCGCCGCCGGCCTGCCGCGCGACAAGTTCATCGACACCGCCCTCACTGCCGCCACCGCGGCACTCAAGCCGCACTGGTCGCCGGTGCTCGCCAAGGGCGCGCCGGATTGGAAACCGGAATGGTATGAGCTCATCAAGACTCTCGACAAGCCCGCGCCGAAGCCTGCTCCCAAGAAAAAAGTAGTGCAGGAAATGGGCACGCCGATCGTGCCCATCTATGGCCGTGTGCGCGCTTCTCCCTACATCATCGGCAGCATGGCTGCGGACGTGACGAAGAATGGCGACGCCAAACACGGCAGCGAAGTCTTCCATCGCCCGGAACTGGCCTGCCTTACCTGTCATCAAGTCGGCGACCAGGGCGGCAAGATCGGCCCGGCCCTCGACGCCATCGGCAGCGCGCAGCCGCTCGACTTCATCATCGGCGCCGTGCTTGAGCCGCAGCGTGAGGTGAAGGAAAGTTTCGAGACGTATCGCATCACCACCAAGAAGGGCGAAGAGCTCATCGGCGTGATCGTCGCCGGCAACGACGCGGAGATCACCTTGCGCGATCCCACCGGTGCGGAGCACGCCATCTCCCAAGCCGACATTGCCAAGCGCGAATTCATCGGCTCGCTCATGCCCGCGGGCCTGACCGACAATCTCTCGCCCGAAGATCTCCGCGACCTCTTCGCCTACCTCACGCAATTGGGAAAAGTGAAGCCGTAGCCCGGCTCGACGCGGGAATTGGATTGCCAAGCGGAGCGGCGCCTTTTATCCAACCCGGCGTTCTTTGCGGACGCGCCGCCCTCCGCCGCGCGCACTGACTTCCTTCAATCCTAATTCCTAAAACCGAAACTCATGTCTCTCACTACCATCGTTGATGTTCACGCCCGCCAGGTCATTGATTCGCGCGGCAATCCCACGGTCGAAGCGGATGTCGTGCTCGCGGGTGGCGCGGTCGGCTCGGCCATCGTCCCGAGCGGCGCGAGCACCGGTGAACATGAAGCGTGGGAACTGCGCGATCTCGTGGCGGATCGTTATCTC
>JBGGMZ010000042.1:0-8867 GCA_041287745.1 Chthoniobacter sp.
CGAGAGGAAGCGAAACGGACGGAGCAAGTTGTCGGTGACGCCTCACTCGACTTGAGGGTCGGAGATGCCCAAAACCCGGAGGAAAAACTCAAGCTTTTGCGTGAGAAAGAATCCCGCGCCCGGGCAGAGCTTAAACACGACGCGATCACGACGGATAATATCGATCCACTATCAGCCTCGCCGGTTGAAATCAGCAAGGCGGCTGGAAACGCGGTCGATGAAGGCACGCGGGATAAGATGCTGGCAGATGCGAAGAAGATCGAAGAGATCCAGCGCGAGATTAACCGGCTAACGGACGAAAACGAGAAACAGATCGAGGAAGTATGCAACGCCGAGGCGGAACACGCGGCCCTGGCGGACAAGGCCCGCAAGACGATGACGGAAGAGCGTGAAGTGCTCAGCGCCTTGGCGGCTGGTCAATTCGACGTGGCGGCCGCTGCGGAGCGTCGCAAACAGATCGAGGGGGAGATCGACAAACTCGTGAAAGAGAATGTGCCCGCGATCGAGGCGCGGGAGATTGCGGAGAAAAACGCGGCGCTCAAACTTGAGGCCACCCGCGCGAAGACCCTGCAGGATCTTCAGGAAGAGCACGCGCTCAGCCAGGCTAAGCTTTCCGGCGATCAGCAACTTGTGGATCTCCTCACGCGGCAACGGGACATTCGGCGGGAAATCGAATCCCTCGAGAAGAGCGGGCTGACGGCGACCGAGGCGAAGGCTCAGGCCGAGCAGGCGGCCAACGATCGGCATCAGCTCGAGCTGGCCAAGCGCAATGAGGAGCTCGACAAGGTCAAGGCCGACGTGGCGGTCCAGTCCGCGCGCACGCCCGCCCAGCGCCAGAAGGCCGAACTCGATAAGCTGCGCACCGATAGCTATTACGAGCTCAAGGGCAAGGGGATCCCCGATGACCAGGCTAACGACATCATCGGCGATCGCATGGACAATTTCCGTCGGCAGAATCGCGGGCGGACGATCGGCGGCCCGACCACACGCAGCGCGGAAGATCACCTCGGCGATCGGCTGGGCGATGATGCCTGGAAGGATCAATTCAAGCCTCGAGGCGGCGCGGCGGCCGCGGGCTCGATCCTGGATGATCGCCCAGGCAGCGCGCCGGCGTCGCCGCTCGATCGCGCCCTCGGCAAGACATCCGACCAGGCGTGGGATGACATTTTCAAGCGCGGCGTGGGGCCGCACGCGCCCCAGCCGCCGAGTCGCATGGCCGATGAGCTGCAGGGACCGCCCATGCCCGACAACGCCAAGGTGAGCGACAAAGGCGGCGGAGCGGATAAGCTGGGCGCCGGAGCCGACAAGCTGAAGGACGGCAGCCAGAAAATGGATGGCGCTGCCGACAAGATCACTTCTGCCGCCAGCTCGATCACCGCAGCTGCGGGCAAGTTGGGCGGCATAGGTGAGACGATCAAGACGGCCTTCAATGGCCTGAAGCAAGAGATCGACGATTTGCAGCAGCAAATTAACGACCTGCAAAATTCATGAAGAACTACACAGCCACGATCGACGGTGTGACGAAATCGCTCCTGGACTGGGGCTTCACCGAGGGACAGATGCAGATCGCCAACCAGGCCGTGGACAGCGTGATGCTCAAGTCGACGCTCTCGCAATTCGCCCTGGATGACATTTTCCCTCTCGACGCGGTCATCGATATTCATCGCGACGACACGCGCATTTTCTCCGGCCGCTGTGTGCCTGCGGCCTCGGCTACGCTGGGCAAGCGTACCGGTACCATGCGGATCGACGGTGCCTGGGCGGAGCTCGAGTCGCGGCAGTATCTCCAGCCCTGGACCTCGGTCGACGGCGCTGTCCGGACGCTCACCAGCTTTGGCCGCGTCTCGATGCACGTGGATCCCTCGGTCTGGGATTCGCTCAATCCGAAGAATTGGTATGTGCCGACGGGAACCTTCATTCGCCAAGTGATGCAATGGGCGATCGACAAGGGTGCGCCTCTCCAGATCGGCACGATCGATGCCGGGGTCTCGGCACCGGCGGAGTCCGCCCAGGACATCATGGACAGCGAGGCGATCGTGCGATCGCTGCGATGGACGCCTGGTGCGGTGTGCTATTTCGATTACTCGACGGATCCTGTGACCTTCCATTGCCGCCAGCCGGCGAGCCTGGGCGGGGCTTCGCTGCCTTTCACGGGTTTCACCGAGCTGCCGAAGATCCAGCGGTCCTGGCGGCAGATCGTGAGGGCCGTGTATGTGACCTTCCGCCTCGTGAGCCAGGCAGAGACGGGCTTTTACGTCGACGACTTTGCCACTATCCAATACCCGCCGGCTGGCCCGGGCGTGCCGCTGCCAGGTGAGCGGGGAGCAGTGACCTTCTCCTTCGACGACGTGGATGTCCTTTCCTTCGTGAGCAGCGGGCTGCCGAAAGCGATCTTCGACGCCTACAATGCCATGCTGTGGAACGTGGAAGGCACCTTGAAAGGTGAGGATGTGCCGGCGGCGGCGGCGCTTGGCCAGGTCCTGAACATCACGGGTAGCCGGGCGGCCTTTGCCTCGATGGGGACGATCATCCAGCGCACGACGGATGATTTCAAGAAAGGCACCCGCAAGCTCGAGTGTGGCGTGCCGCGATCGCTCACCGGCCGAGATCTCCAGACGCTCCTCGCGCCCAACCGGCGCCGGAACCCGCTCAGCTTGCATCGTGGCGAGCATCAAGGCGACGGCCAGGGATCCTCGCCGAACTACGGCTACGACGATCAGGACCAAGGACAGGATGAGGCTGGCGGCCGTCCGCCAGGCTCGAGCCTCCAGACCTTTGAAGGCACACAGAATTCTGGATCTGGACCGGTGACCAAGTTTTTCACCGGCTACCTGGTCGTCACAGGCTAAGAGATGAGCAACAACTGGCAGTGCTCGCACGTTTTTCCCTGCGGAACGCCGTCATCGCTGGGCGATGAGGCGAGCGGTCCCCTGACAGATTACCCGTTGCAATGGACGCAGCTTCAGGCCCAGGAGATCGAGTGGACCTGGAAAGAGCTTCTTATGTCGCTTTCCGGGACAATCACGATGCAATCGCCTCCCGAGGGCGCGGGTAATTTTTCCAGCTATGACCTCGAGACGATGAGCGCATCCGCCGTTGCCGATGCCGACTCCACTACCTGGGCGGATTTACTTCGCCTGCACTATGGTGCCACCCGGCGGTGGGAGCTCTCAGCCACCCAGGAGATCGCGGTGACCATTCCGTCTGATTACGGGGGCGGTCCTGGGACAGTGATTGTTCAGGCGACGGCCGATTTTCAGGCGCTGCGCTACGTCCACGGGACCATCAATCCTCGGCAGTTTGTGAAGCTTCTGAACATGTCAGTCCTCGCGAGTTGCTTTCTGCCGACCGGTTTCACCTCCTTTGCTGGCATCACGACCACTCCCGGTGGCACAGGCACCTCGATCAGCGGGGTGTGGAAGGCCTTCGGTAACGATGTGGCCTACCACAACTTCAGCGCCGGGAGCTACCCCCTGGGCATCGACGTGCCAGAGTTCGTGCTCTCGGACAGCGGTGCCCGCCTCACCGCGCCCACCCCGATCGGCTGATGCAGGCCACTTGCAGACTCAATGCCGGCAAGCCTCCTGCAAGCCCTCTGCCGCTACTGCCTACCGTATCAAACCGCTCCCACTCCCTATCAAACGCCGCGCCGCCCTACTCCGAGGTGAAGTCCGCCAAACTTCAAAGCCAACCCCGCTTTTCTCCGCCTCAAATTCCTTCTCTGCGCCCCTCTGCGTCCTCTGCGCCTCTGCGGTTTAAATACCCTTTCGCCTAGAGGATCCATTCGCCTGGAAGTCACCTTCACTCCTCCAAAAAGCCCCCCTTTAAAACAGCGTCTCCGGCTCCCCGGCCGCACTCCACGGCCGCGCCGGCGCGATCTTCTCCACCCCCCGCACGCCGCTGCCTTCGGCGAGCACCTTCCCGCCTTTGGGAATCAATTCAGCCGGCACCGCGCGCAGGCTCAGGATGAAAATCGCTCCCTGCCCGAGCTTGCTCTCGCAGCGCACACCTCCGCCCATCGCCTCGGCGAGACGCTTCACGATCGACAGGCCCAGCCCCACCGACGACTCACCCGCCGTCGGCCGCGCGCTCAGCCGCGTGTGTTTCTGGAAAAGCTTCGCCTGGTCGCTCTCGCTCAAGCCAGGCCCCTGGTCGTGCACCGCAAATTCCACCCACTCGCCGACGGCCTCCACACTCACCAGGACGAGACTGCCCGGCGGCGAATACTTCAGCGCATTTGAGACGAGATTGTCCACCACCTGCAGCACCGCCTTGCGATCCGCCTGCGCCCAGCAGGCCTCGCCGTCGCGCAGTTGCACCGTGCTCCGTTTGCGCTCCGCGGCGCTCGTGTGGTGCTGCAATCCGGCAAAGACCAGCGCGCGCAGATCCTGCGGCTCCACTTGCGAAGCATAGCGCCCTTCCTCGATGGCATTCGCATCGAGCAGGTCGGTGATGAGCTCCAGCATGCGCCGGCCCGCCTTGGAAATCTGCCGTCCACTGCTCGCCGCCTCGCCGCGCGTCTCGATCTGCAGCAGGTCTGCGTGGCCGATGATCGCCGTGAGCGGATTGCGCAGGTCATGCGCGGCGATGCCGAGAAATTCCGTCTTCTCGTTGTTCAGGTGCACCAGCTCTTCATTCGAGGCCGCCAGCTCATCCATCGATGCGCTCAGGCGATTGAAGGCCTCCGCGCGATACACTTCGAAGACCAGGCCGAGGATGAAAAGGAAGATGATGATGCCGAGATTGCCCGCCGCATCGATCAAGTCGCGCCACCTCGGATCGTAGAGCGGCTCCAGCGTCACGCCGGAGAGGGTGAGCACGGCGATGATCGTGCCGACGAGGAAACACACGCCGCTCCAGATCGCCGCCGGCCGCAGCCCGAGGATGAGCAGTGCGCAGAGCGGCACCGCGGCCAGCCACGCCACCGCGTGGCAGTGAATGCCGCCCTCGATGAGCGTGAGCTGCGTGAAGCCCGCGCACATCGTGCCCACCACCAGATGGCCCGTCATCCCGATATTGCCCGTGTGCCGCAGGATGTAGGGCACAGCCGCGAAGACCGCGCTGCAGACGAGGATGACCTTCGCCCCTTCAAAGTGGCCGATGAGGCCGTAGAAAATCGCGTAGATCGCGCCGAAGATCGTGCCCTGCACGCCAAAGTGCGCGATGAGCCGTGCCCGTCGTGTGCTATCCGGATCGGCGCGGCAGGAGTCCGGCACGAAGCGCTCGAGCGCTTCGCTAAACCCTGCCAGCGCCCGGAGTGCAAACGCGGGCAAAATCTGGAGCAAGTTGCTGGCAGCGGGCTTTTCCAAGTTTTGCGAGGACGTTGCCTGATTGGCGCCCGTAGATCGACCATTATCTGTGCCATGGCAACTCCGTACTGCCCGTAAATTTACTTGGTCTGTCGATTGCTATATCGGGCGTAATGTCTTCGCCTACCTTTTCTTTCCGCTGCAAGTTCAGGATCACACCGTTAGCTGCTATTTTACTTTCTGTTGCCATCGCGCTCTCCCCTGGCTCTGCGCCCGCCGCCGGCTTGCTCACCGATGGCGTGGGCGCGCACAGCCAGGCCATGGGCGGCGCGGCCGTCACCGGCTACGGCAGCGCGGTCGAGGCGCTCGGGGCAAATCCCGGCGCGCTCAGCCTCATGGAAAAGCCGCAGATCGAGCTCGGTGGCGATTTCGGCTGGGTGAATGCGGATTTCCACAACCGCGCCAATAGCGGCGCCAACCTGCGCGATTTCGGCGCGCTGCCGAATGGCGCCATCGGCGGCACGCTCGGCCCTGTCTCCGCCGCGCTCGGCTTCATTCCGGATGCCGTCATGAGCGCGGACTGGGGTTACCGCGACACCCCCGGCGGGCTCGATGGCGCGACCAGCTACGGCGAGCAACGGCACTTTTCCCAGATCGCCCTCGTGCGCTTCGCCTTCGGCGCCAGCTACGCCATCACCCCGCGCCTCTCCATCGGCGCCAGCGCCGGTCTGCTCTACAATCGCAACCGGCTCCAGGCTCCCTACATCATCCAGAGCCAGCCGCAGCTCGCCGGGGCCAAGACGCTGCTCGATCTCGAGACCGATGGCTGGGGCTGGAATGGCCAGTTCGGCATCCTCTGGAAACCCATCGACACCGTGCGCATCGGCGTGAGCTACACCATGCCCTCGCGGTTGCGCACCCACGGCCACGCCACCTCCGACGCCACCAAGCAACTCGCGAATCTCGGCCTCACCGGCGTCGACGCCACCACGGACTTCGATGCCGAGGTGACGAATAATTTCCCGCAGATCGTAAGCTTCGGCGCCGCCTGGCGCTGTGTGCCGCGGCTGGAGCTCGTCGCCCAGGTCGACTGGATCGACTGGACCACCGCCTTCAATTCGCTCGAGGTCAATCTCACCCACACCAAGAGCCCGCTCTACCAGGCGCTGCTCGCGAACCAGAATCACCTCAACGACCGCGCCGCCCTCGACTGGCGCAGCCAGTGGGTCCTGCGCCTCGGCGCCGACTGGCACGTCACCGATCACCTCAGCCTGCGCGCCGGCTATCGCTACGCCCGCAGCCCCGTGCCGGACAGCACCCTCACCCCGCTCACCGCCGCCATCGACGAACACGTCTTCACCACCGGCCTCGCCTGGCAGCAAGGCCGCTACCACGCCGACCTCGCCTACCAGTACCACATCCCGCACCACCAGCACGTCGACCAAAGCGCCCTCCTCTCCGGCGAATACAGCAACAGCGACATCAACGTCTCCTTCCACACGCTGGCGTTGACGGTGGGGATGGAGTTTTAGAACGCGGCGCCAGCACAACCTGATTCGTCCCTCCCTCTATAACATGACTCATAGTCCATGGACTTATAGTCCATAGACCATGGGGCATGGATACGAGGCGCCCCCTTCTTATTGCGCTCGGAAAGCGGCTTCGCTTCTTTCGCGAGCAGAGACAGCTCACCCAAGAATCGCTCGCTGAAAGGGCCGATCTCGATCCGACATACATCAGCGGCATTGAGCGCGGCGTACGCAATCCGAGCGTCCTGAGCTTGGCACCTATCGCCAAGGCGCTGGACGTTTCCTTGTCTGAAGTTTTTTCGGGGGTAGACCGGTGAGCGAGGCCGGGCCGAAAAAGAAAATCATTCGCGGAATCGACCTCTTCTGCGGCGCCGGGGGCAGCAGTTGGGGCGCGCATAAGGCGGGCGTCGAAATCATCGCGGCCTTCGATCTCTGGCCATTGGCTGGAAAGGCCCATGACGCAAACTTTCCGAATTCCAAGTTCTACGAGGGGCGACTTGAAGAACAGGATGTGGATGAGTTGCGAAAAGAGATCGGTGAAATTGACCTTATCCTTGCCTCGCCTGAATGCACAAACCATAGCCCGGCAAAGGGGAACAAGCCGCGCTGCGAGAAGAGCAAGGAAACTGCATTTCAGGTAGTTCGTTTTGCCGAGGCGTTCAAGCCGCGGTGGATCGTGGTTGAGAATGTCGTCAACATGCGCAGGTGGACGCGGTATGCAGAGTTCAAGCAGTCGTTAGCCGATCTTGGCTATCAACTTCGAGAGCAGGTGCTGAACTCGGCGCATTTTGGAGTACCGCAGTCGAGGAGGCGCCTGTTCCTTCTGTGTGATCGCGAACAGATACCTGCCATTACGGCGAAGATGACGTGTCCGGCACCGAAGGTTTCATCGTTCATCGAGATGAATGGCAAATACAAGTGGACGCCGTTGCGTAAGAAATGGAGGGCAAAGCCTACGATCGAGCGAGCTGAGCGAGGATTGAAGGAGCTGGGAAACGACAAGCCATTCTTGCTCGTCTACTACGGCTCCGATGGCTCAGGCGGTTGGCAAAAGATGAATCGGCCGCTGCGCACCATTACAACAGTAGATCGCTTCGCCGTTGTGAAACCTTCGCCCGAAGGTCACCAAATGCGCATGCTTCAGGTGCCCGAGCTGCAAATCGCGATGGGAATGAAGGGCATGACCTTTGACCATGGAACTCGTAGAGACCGCATCAAAATGCTGGGAAACGCTGTCTGTCCTCCAGTCATGCGAGCAGTAATTTCATCATTAACCTCGTAGCAAAGCTCCTCAGTATGCCTCGCCCCTCAGAAATCTATGGCAAACCGTGGGTGGAGCCAGAATTCATTATTGTACTTGACATTTACTTACGGCATCGCGGTGAGCCGAGAAGCACTGCAAGTCCATTTGTGCAGGAAGTTGCAAGACTGTTGGGTAGAACACCCGCCTCAGTGCTGATGCGAATGGAAAATTTCGCTAGTTTGGATCCGCTATTTCGGCAGCGTAGAATCGGGCTTCTTAATATTCGCCCGATGGGCATTGAGGTATTTAACAAATGGCAGCACAACCCGGATGGTTTGAAGGAGTGTGCGGCGGTTTTTGCCAGGGAGATTAAACCAGACAAAACCCCGGATCTGTTTGAGCCGCTGCCGTCTAGTTACCCGACTGCCTTTGGTCGTTACGAACTCTTGGATCGTATAGGTGAGGGTTATTTCGGGGCTGTCTATTCCTGCATCGATACCGATTCTGGGGAAGTCAGAGCTTTGAAAATCATCCGGACTGATAAGCTATCCGAAAAAGAGGTCGTAGCAAGATTTCGAAGAGAGATACATGCGCTTCAAGCGGTCAATCACCCGAATATAATTTCAATTTACGAAGATAACTTGGATGAGACGGCCGATTTTCCGGGATTTGTTATGGATCATGCGATTAAATCGCTCGCAGATTACATACACGATCTCGCAAATGAAAAACCGGTCGAAATGCGAGAAAGGCCGGTTATTAGTGATGCCGAAGCGATTTTGATTATCAGAGACGTGATCGCTGGGATCGGCGCTCTACACCAACACGCCCCCCCCGTTATTCACC
>JBGGMZ010000043.1:0-16275 GCA_041287745.1 Chthoniobacter sp.
TTATCCGTGAGATCCTTCCATGTGCCGCCGACGCCGGGCACGATGGCCTGGCCGCCAAGCTTGCCCTCGGTGCCGACCTCGCGGGCCACACGGGTGACTTCCGCGGCGAAGCCGTTGAGCTGGTCGACCATCGTGTTGATAGTTTCCTTGAGCTCGAGAATTTCGCCTTTCACCTCCACGGTGATCTTGCGGGACAAATCGCCGCGCGCCACAGCCGTGGTCACGGCGGCGATATTGCGTACTTGGGCGGTCAGATTCGACGCCATCGCGTTGACCGAATCGGTGAGATCTTTCCATGTGCCGGCCACGCCGGGCACCACCGCCTGTCCGCCGAGACGCCATTCCGTGCCGACTTCGCGCGCCACGCGGGTTACTTCCGATGCGAAAGAGCGGAGCTGATCGACCATCGTGTTGATCGCTTCCTTGAGCTGCAGAATCTCACCGCGCACGTCGACGGTGATCTTCTTGGAAAGGTCGCCATTGGCCACGGCGATGGTCACGTCCACGATGTTACGTACCTGTGCCGTGAGGTTCACCGCCATGAGGTTCACGCTCTCGGTGAGTTCCTTCCAGGCGCCGGACACATTTTTTACCTGGGCTTGGCCGCCGAGCTTGCCTTCGGTGCCGACTTCGCGTGCTACGCGGGTCACTTCCGAGGTGAAGACCGAGAGCTGATCGATCATGCGGTTGACCAGCTTGGCGGAGTGGAGGAACTCGCCCTCGAGTCGGCGCCCGTCCACTTCGAGAGTCATGGACTCGCTCAAGTCGCCCTTGGCCACCGCGCCGATGGTGCGCGTGACTTCTGTAACCGGCCAGACAAGGTCGTCCACGAGGCTGTTGAGCATCTCGACTTCTTCGCTCCATTCGCCGATGAGGCCCGGGACGCGCATGCGCTGCTTGAGCTTGCCTTCCTTGCCCACGACGCGGCACACCCGCGTGATCTCGTCCGATCGGCGCTTGTTCATCGTGGCGACGTCGTTAAAGGCGTCGGCGATCTTGCCGTAAACTCCGGTCCATCCGGCGGGCAGGGAGGAGGCAAAGTTGCCGCTGCGCAGGGCGAGCATCGCTTCCAGAATCTCCATGGCACGTTGCTGATCTTCGCCAGGGTGATTGGCTCCGTTGGTCGGAGCGACAGGTGTGTTGGATGGGTCGGCTTTCTCTCCGGTTTCGATCGGGCTGACGACGGGGGAGGCGTTAGACTTGGCCATGATTTTATCTGTGCTGGGTAAAATGCGTTTGGAGAAACGATGCAGGGCGTCGCTGGCACCCGCCAGCGGAAGGGGAACAGAGAATATCGGGTGCGGCCATTATTATCCTATCGGGCGCGTGCGCGTCTTTGGATGCGTGAACTATGTAGAAACTCGTAGATTGTAACTTGTTTGTGTAAGCATTGTTTTACCAAGCTGAGGAGATGGGGCTCAATGCCCCACTCTGCGGTGTCCTCTGAACGAAATGTAGTGCTTTTCGCCACTGTGTTTGACAAGCGACCGGAAATGGAGATTGCGTCGTATGGGGAGGCGCATGAGTGACGAAGAAAATCAGATCCATAATGCTGTCGATACCAAGCCCGAACCTTACACGGCTGTGAGGCTCTATTTTCCCGACGGCAGCCGCGCGGGCGGGATCTGGACCGGGCGGGTTTGGTGGTCCGAGGGACGCGCTGTTTATCCGGAACACTGGCAGCGACTCGGGTCGTCAGAATCAAAGTGAGCTGAGTTTTGATCCCTACAACGGATTAATTCGCCGTCAAAAGCACCGCCACCGGAAACTCCTTCAGGATGTCCGCCAGGCGTAGGGAAGTGCTCTTGGGACATTTGTTTCCAGTCAATAGGTCGGATCGATCCAGGGGATTAGGGAGTTCAAGGGCGGTTTCACCCCATTTTTCTCCGAGAGGAGGATAGCCGACGCGAGTGGTGAGCCGTGGGGTTACGACGAGCAAGGTCATTCCCGGGACAGACCTTTCAAAGGCAATGACGCAATCGGCCAGCGGGCCGGAAGCGACGACGGGCGTGTAGCTGCCTTCCCTGAAAAGATGCGGATGCTGGCGACGGAACTGCAGGAGGGTGCGGATGAGGTACATTTTCGCCCGGCCATCCCGCCAATGCTCGATGAGCGCCGCCGGAGAAACTTCGCCGGATACTTCGGCCAGTTGCTGCCGGCGCAGTGCGTAGTCCACCGGCCGACGATTGTCTGGATCGACCAGACTGAGATCCCACAACTCGGAGCCCTGATAGAAGTCGGGCATTCCCGGTACGGTTAGCTTGAGCGCTGTTTGCGCGAGCGCATTGATCATCCCGGCCATGGCCAGTTGCTCGGCAAAGGGGATGAAAGTCTTGAGGAAAAGACTGCGCGGGTCGGGCTCGAAAATCTTGGCGACGAAGTCCCGCACTGCATGGTCCCAAGCTTCGTTGGGCTCGATCCAGCTGCTGTTCACTTTGGCCTCGTGTAAGGCCTTCATCATGTAGTCCTGGATGCGCTGCACGTAGGTTGCGCGTGAAGTATCGTCGAGCGTTTCCAAGGGCCATGAACCGAGCAGCGTTTGGTAAAGCAACACCTCCTCGTTGTGATCGGGCGCCCACTCGCCGTCCACCTTGCCACGGTGCTTGCGATTTCCGGCATGCCAGCGGCGCAGGGCCTGGGCCCATTCCTTGGGCATTTCAGACAGGGCCGTCAGCCTTGCCCGCACATCTTCACTGCGCTTGGTGTCGTGCGTGGAGGTCGCCAGCATGGAGTGGGGGAACTCGTTGAGGCGTGCGGCATTCTGCCGATGAAATGTCTCCGCCGGCGCCCCGAATTCGCTGGGTTCGCCGCCGACTTCGTTCAGCGCGATCAAGCGGTGATATTGATAGAAGGCGGTGTCCTCCACTCCCTTGGCCGCGATGGGGCCCGTGCACTGTTGGAACTTCAGCACAAATTCCCGTCGCAGAGTTTCGTTGACCCGGTGTGGATTTGGCTCCGGCGGCAGTAGCACGTCGCGGAGAAACTCGAAGACCGTGCGCTCGAGTGCGGGGTTGCGCCGGCGGGCCTCCGCCAGCGCACGTGAAATGACGCGCACACAAGTTTCCGCGGGCGGCTCGCCCGGCACGAGGTAGGTGCGATACACGCGGAAACACGCGATGGTCTCGCGCACTGCGGCCGTGAGCGCATTCACGGTGAAATCGCGATACCAGCGATGGCTTTCCGAGAGTCGGTTCAGCAGATGCCCGAGCACATTGATCTCGCTCGCCATTGAAACCTGCATCACCAGCTTCTTGCTGCGATACACGATCTCGTGAAAGCCGAGCTGGCGCCCCACGAAGCGATTGTATGAGTCCGTCATCGCCCGTTCCGCCTTGCGATCCACGAGGACTTCCGTGACTTGATTGGCAAACTCATAGCCCGTGGTGCCATGGACGGCCCAGTCCTGGTGGAGTTTTTCTCCCGATGCCAGGATCTTCTCCACCAGCAAATAGATCGTGAGCTTCTCGGCGGGTGTGCCCAGCGCACCGCTGGAACCCGTCTGAAGTGCACGCAGATACTCGCGCGGATCAGCAAGGCCATCGATGTGATCAATGCGCACACCGTTAACCGCACCGCTGCCGATTAGCTCGAAGAGCAGCTTGTGTGTGGCGTCGAAGACCTCCGGGAGTTCCATCCGGATGGCCGCGAGGGAATTCACGTCGAAGAACCGGCGGTAATTGATTTCCTCCGCGGCAACCTTCCATGAACTCAGTCGATAGGGTTGATTGCTGATCAGTGCGTCGAGACGATCGAAGCTGGTTGGATCGCTGGTGTCCCGCAGTTCATTGAGCGCACGCGAGATGGCGTCTTTCACCTCGGGAGATTCCTCGCAAAGCCGCTGCAAGCGGGTGCGGATGACGACTTTTTCCCGCATCCGCTCCGTAATCTTTTCCGGGTCGGTCTCGGTGCTTGCGGGCAAATGGTCGATCGCGGTGAGAATGCTCATTAGTTCGACCGGCACTGTCGCAAGCAACTCCGAGGCGCGCTTCAGCAAGGGACGTGTCGAACGGGGGCCGAGCGGCAGCCGTAGCGCATAGTAGTCCAACCAGAAACGCCCGCCCTCGAAGTGGACCTTCAGTTCGCCTTTCTCGAGCACGCGCCCAAATTGATCGCCCAGCACGGGCAGCAGCACCTTGTTTTCCAGCTCACGCTTCAACGGCACCCAATCGATATCGAAGAACCGCGCGTAGGGAGAAGACGGCCCGTTCTCCAGCACATCCATCCACCAGTGGTTTTGCGTCTCGGCGATGCCCATGTGGTTGGGCACGAAATCCACGATGAAACCGAGCCCGAGCCGATGCAGTTCTGAGATCAGTGCGTCGAACTCTTCGCGTGTGCCGATTTCGGGATTAAGCGAGTTGTGATCGCAAATGTCGTAGCCATGCATGCTTCCCGGCATGGCGCGGAAGATGGGCGATGCATAGACGTGGCTGATGCCGAGCTCATGCAGGTAAGGCACGAGCGCAAGGGCGTCGCGGAAGGTGAATTCCTTGTTGAACTGAAAGCGATAGGTCGCCGTGGGAATCGATGCGCTCATATCACTCTGCTCGCAGGACGAGCACCTCCGGTTGTTGAAAATCGAAATGTCCTGTCTTGGTGTCGTAACTCATGAAATCAGATCCGCCGAATTGGGGTGCATTGCTCGAGAACACCGGCTTCCAGCAGCGCGTCTCTTCGATCGCGCAGAAGGGTTCCGTGTACACGTTGCCCGGGTGCCCGCCGCGCAGGTCGCAGAGGATCAGCCACTGCTCCCGGTCACTTCTCAGGCGAATGCCGAGCACCTCACACGAAAGTTCTGCGACCTCCATGTGCTCGCGATCCTGCGGACGAAAAGCGGCGTGTTCCCGTCGCAGCTGCAGTGCTTCGCGATAGAGATTCAGGCAGGCCGCATGTCCGGCATTGTTTGCTTCGCTCCATTGCAGTTTCGACTGCTCGAAAGTCTCGCGGGCCTGTGGTGAGGGGAAATCCCGCTCTTTCAGTTCCCTTGCGAATATTTCGTATTTGTTCAGGTCTTTTCGGCGTCCCTCCGCGACGAGGCGGCCGAGGTCCTCGTGGTGATCGGTGAAATAGAGGAAGGGCGTCGATGCGCCCCACTCCTGGCCCATGAAGAGCAGCGGAGTGTAGGGGACGAGACAGAGCAGCGCGCTCGCCGCCCGATAGCCTTCCGGAGAGATGAAGTGGTTGATCCGTTCGCCAAAAGCGCGATTGCCACATTGGTCGTGATTCGAGATGCAGAAGACGAATCGCTCCGGCGGAACGTGTCCGCAGGCTGTGTTGTAGCGTGGCTGCCCGGGAGGCCAGGGCGGGGGATGTACCCAGCCGTTCTGCAAGGCATTCGCGAGTTCATTGAGTTTGCCCTCAAAGGTTCCCGCATACATCGAGCCCTGGATGAGAGCAACTTCTACGCTATGGTGAAAATCGTCCGCCCACACGGCATTCATATCGTATCCGCCTTCTTCCAGCGGCGAGACGAGCTTCGCGAGATTGCGCTCATCCTCGGCGATGATGTAACAGCCTTTGGCGTGGGCGATCTCGCCCAGTTCAATGAGAACATGCCGCTCCGAGTCATCAAAAATGGCATGGGTGGCATCGAGTCGGAAGCCATCGAAGTGAAACTCGTTCATCCAGTAGCGGATGTTGTCTTTATAGAAATCCCGCACCTGCGGACTTCTGCTGAAGTTCAGCGCCTCGCCCCATGGCGTGTGATGGCGACTTTCAAAGTAATCGTCCGAAAACTCCCGCAGATAATTCCCATCCGGGCCGAAGTGATTGTAGACGACATCCAGAATGACCGCGAACCCCTGCGCGTGCGCCGCATCCACCAGCGCGCGCAAATCATCCGGCTTTCCATAGACCCGCGTGGGCGCAAAGAGCAGCACGCCATCGTAGCCCCAATTGTGCTTCCCCGGAAAATCCGCCAGCGGCATCAACTCGATCGCGTTCACCCCCAGCTCGCGCAGGTAGGGCAGCTTCTCGATCACCGCACGATAGGTCCCCTCGGGCGTGAACGTGCCGACGTGCAATTCATAAATCACGAGATCGCGGAATGCCGGGCGCGCCCACGCCGCGTCCGTCCAGCGAAACGTGTCCGGATCGATCACCATCGAAGGTCCCGATACCGTCTCCGGCTGAAATCGTGAGGCCGGGCAGGGGAACGCCGCGCCTTCTCGTAATGCATATAGATACCGATCTCCCGTCACGCCGCTCTCATCGAGAGCGGCATGAAACCCCTCATTTTCTGCCAGTAGCGGCAGCGTCCGCGGCGCGCCATCAGCGTCGGTGATACGCACGGAGACGTGCTCCGCCTTCGGCGCCCACACTCGATAGTGCACGCCGTCTTTCCGAATTTCAGCTCCCTGTGAATAATTTCGTCCGATCATCGCCTACGCAATCGTGCGCCCCTTCGTATTCGGTTGCCCCGATGCACGCAGAGCGCACATTCGTTACGTAGTTGTTGAGCATGTCTGATCCCCTTTGGTTCAAAAGCGCTGTTATTTACGAACTGCACGTCAAGACTTTCCAGGACAGCGATGGAGATGGTCTGGGCGATTTCCGTGGCCTCATTGAGCGGCTGGATTACTTTACCGAGCTTGGTGTCACCGCCCTGTGGCTATTGCCCTTCTATCCCTCGCCGCTGAGGGATGACGGCTACGATATTTCCGACTACTTCGCCGTCAATCCCAGCTACGGCACGCTGGAAGACTTCCGCACCTTCCTCGACCTCGCCCACGAGCGCGGCCTGCGGGTAATCAACGAGCTCGTCCTCAATCACACCTCCGACCAGAACGCCTGGTTCCAGCGCGCCCGCCGCGCGCCGAAGGGGTCGCCCGAGCGCGATTTCTACGTCTGGAGCGACGACCCGCACAAATATCGCGACGCCCGCATCATCTTCAAGGATTTCGAACCCTCAAACTGGACCTGGGACCCGGTCGCGAAAGCCTACTTCTGGCACCGCTTCTACGCCCACCAGCCCGACCTGAATTTCGAGAACCCGCTCGTCCACACCGAGCTCCTGCGAGCCATCGATTTCTGGCTCGATATGGGCGTCGATGGTGTGCGCCTCGATGCCATCCCATATCTATACGAGCGTGAAGGCACGAACTGCGAAAACCTTCCCGAGACTCACGCCTTCATCCGCAAGCTGCGCAGCCACATCGATTCGAAATATACCGATCGCATGCTGCTCGCCGAGGCCAACCAATGGCCGGAAGACGCCGTGGAATATTTCGGCAAGGGCGACGAGTGCCACATGGAGTTCCATTTCCCCCTCATGCCGCGCATGTTCATGTCGCTGCAGATGGAGGATCGCTTCCCCATTATCGACATTCTCGAGCAGACGCCGGCCATTCCGGAGAATTGCCAGTGGGCCATCTTCCTGCGCAATCACGACGAGCTCACGCTGGAGATGGTCACCGATGAAGAGCGCGACTACATGTATCGCGTCTACGCGGAGGATACTCGTGCCCGCATCAATCTCGGTATCCGCCGCCGCCTCGCCCCGCTGCTCGGTAACAACCGGCGCAAGATCGAGCTCATCAATTCTCTGCTCTTCTCCCTGCCCGGCACGCCCATCATCTATTACGGCGATGAGATCGGCATGGGCGATAACTTCTACCTCGGCGACCGCAATGGTGTGCGCACGCCCATGCAGTGGTCGCCCGATCGCAATGCCGGCTTCTCCAAGGCCAACCCGCAGCAGCTCTATCTGCCCACCGTCATTGACCCGGAGTATCACTACGAGTCGGTCAACGTAGAAAACCAGCAGCGCAACGTATCGTCGCTCTTCTGGTGGATGCGGCGCATGCTCGGGGTCCGGGAGAAGGTCCCGGCTTTTTCAAGAGGCACCATCGAGTTCCTCCATCCGGACAATGCCAAGGTGCTCGCCTATGTGCGCAAGCTCGGCGAGGAGGTCGTGCTCGTGGTGGCAAATCTCTCCCGCTTCTCGCAAGTCGTGGAGCTCGATCTCGCCGCCTACGCAGGCATGGTGCCCGAGGAACTCTTCGGCCACGCCACCTTCCCGGAGATCAAGCAAACGCTATCCACCTTCACCCTCGGGCCCCACGGCTTCTACTGGCTCGCCTTGCGCCCCGCCGCCGCAGTTACCGCAGTGGATACCGGCTGGACACCGTTGGAGTTGAAGGTGGCCGCGACGTGGAGCAATGCCCTCCTCAAGCGTCTCGAGCGCGAAGTCTTTCCCGCCTACGTTCCTACTCGTCGCTGGTACGGCGGCAAGGAGCGCGTCCTCCGCGAGCTGAAGATCGTGCAAAATGTGCCCATCGGTCCCGAGGCCACCGCCGCCCACCTGCTCGTGGTGGAGGTCGCCTTCACCGATGGCCTGCCGGAAAGTTATCTCCTCCCCGTGGCCCTGGCCGATGAAAGCACGACCACGCGCCTCACCGCCGAGGCGCCGCAGGCCGTCATTGCTCGTCTGGAAGGGCAGCAGTCGCTGTGCGATGCGCTGCACCTCCCCGAGGTGCGTGCCGCCTTGCTCCGCCTCATCGTGGGGGATGGCTCCGCCGCAGGTCGCTCCCGCTTGGTCGGCTTGAAGCGGGCCGCCGTCGACTCGGCCACGTTGGAGAAGGCCTTGACAAATTCACGGTTGGTCAGCGTTGACCAATCGAACACCTCCATCGCTTTCGGCGACACCTGGCTGCTGAAGGTTCTGCGGAAATTTGATCGCGGCCCGCACCCCGATGCCGAGATCACCCGCTACCTCAGCGAGGATGCAGGCCTGGCCTGCGTGCCTCCCTATGCCGGCGGGCTCTCGCTCGTCGATCGCGCCGGCGATGCGGTCATCGGCATGCTCTACGGTTTCGTAGTCAATCAAGGCGACGGCTGGACTTACACGATAGACTCCCTCGCCCAGTATTTTGATCGCGCGCTGGAGGTCCGTCGGGATTTCGATGAGGCGACTGCGTCGGATCTCATCGGCGCAGTTTATCGCGAGCGCGCCCGCCAGCTCGGCCAGCGCACTGCGGAGATGCACCGGGCCCTCGTCTCGGCAGAAGATCGTGCGGAATTCGCCCCCGAGCCGTTCAGCACGCTCTATCAGCGTTCCCTCTATCAGGGCATGCGCGGCTCTACCGGCCAGGTCCTGCGCCAGCTCAAGCGCCACCTCTCCCGCCTGCCGGAGGATGCCCGCGCCGACGCCGCCAGCCTGTTGGCCAATCACGCGCCCGTCCTGAAGATCTTCGCCCGGCTGCTCAGTCATCGCATCGATGTCTCGCGCATTCGCATCCACGGCGATTTTCACCTCGCGCAGGTGCTCAACACCGGCAAGGACTTCGTCATCATCGACTTTGAGGGCGAGCCGCGCTCACCGCTGAGCGAGCGCCGCCTCAAGCGCTGCGCGCTGCGGGACGTCGCCGGCATGCTGCGCTCCTTCGACTACGCGGTCACCACCGCCCTGCGCAACGAACGCGCCGACGACGTCCAGCGTCTGATTCCTTGGGCACGCGCCTGGGCGACGACGACCCGGGACACTTACCTGACCGCTTATCTCGAGGCCGCCGCCGGAGCTTCCTTCCTGCCACCGACTGCGGCGGATGCGCAACTGCTGCTCGAAGCCTTCCAACTCGAAAAAGCACTATACGAAGTCGCCTACGAGCTCAGCTACCGCCCCGCTTGGGTCGGCACGCCCCTCCGCGCGGTGAATGAGATGCTCGCGCAGTTTGGTGATCATTGAGATGGAGGGAGTAATCCTCCCGTTGAGATCATCCAAAAACGGGCGGAGGATGATCCCTCCCATGAGTGCCCCGTCTCATGATCGCTTTTTCTTCCGTCATCGCCGCGATGCCGGTTGGCAACTGGCGGGCCGATTGCTCAGCCACTTTGGCGGCTGGGACGATGTGCTCGTGCTCGGCCTCGCCCGGGGCGGGGTGCCAGTCGCATTTGAAGTCGCCCACGCCCTGCATCTCCCGCTGGATGTAATCATCGTTCGCAAGCTGGGCGTGCCCGGCCATCGGGAGCTTGCGATGGGTGCCATTGCCTCCGGCGGCGTGCGCGTGCTCAATGAGACTGTATTGCGACACATCGCCAATGCAGATGCCGTGGTCGAGGAAGTGGCCGCCGGGGAAAAGCGCGAACTGGAGCGGCGCGAGGTGGAGTATCGGGGTGACCGCCCTCCATTGGCAGTACGCGAGAAAGTCGTCCTCGTGGTCGATGATGGCCTCGCGACCGGGGCCAGCATGAGGGCGGCGGTCCTCGCCTTGCGCCAGCGAGAGGCGGCGCGGGTCATCGTGGCGGTGCCAGTCGGTTCGTCCGAATCGTGCGCTCGGCTTGCTGCCACGGCGGATGAAGTGATCTGCCTCTACACGCCCACGGCTTTCGGCGCGGTCGGGGAACTCTATGAGGACTTTTCGCAGACCTCCGATGAAGAAGTCCGCACCCTGCTCGCGGCGGCGAATTCCCCTGTGCGTTGAACTTTGTTGTTGAACGAAGCGCCAGTTTGGGCTCTCCGTGCTTATCGTGAAATCACTCCGCGCATCTTCCCTCAGCCACTGTCTGGTGGTCGCGGTGATGCTGCTTTCATGGCTGGTGGTCACCAATCATTGCGCGCTGGGCTTCATGCAAGCGGCGCTCAGTGCCAAGGGGGAACACGCGCACTGCCACGCCCGGCCGAGTGACGATGGCCAGAAGGCGCCTGCGGATGGCATGCGCGAGTGCTGCCGCGTGATCAAGGCCAGCCTCGCCAGCAAGACAGACTTCCAGTTCGAAACCGCGCAGCTTCAGCTCCAGGCCTTCATCCTGCTCGATGTGTTGTGCGCGCCGGAAGGAGATTTGGCTCCGGCTTTCATTCACGATTACGGACCTCCGCGGGCGATTTCCTTTGCGGAAAGCGTTCTCCAGCGGAGCCTGCTGAGCCACGCTCCGCCCACTCGCGCGTAGCGATCCGGCTTCCCGCCAGCGGCGGGATCTTCAGCCGTGTCGCCGCGCTCACCTTCGCCCGTGCGGGCGCAGGGCTTTTTGCGCGTCATCGTTGATTTCCGCACCGTCGCGTCGCGCACTTGCCTGCCCGCGCCGCGGCATCGTTCCAGCCAATACGGCAGGCGTTTCCCATCAACCAAACCACATCGATATGAACACCAAATCCACCCTCCTTCTCCTCGTCTCCGCCCTCATGGGCAGCACCTTCGCCTTCGCGGACGCCGCACCCGGCGTGCCGAAGACTTATCCGCTCAAGAAATGCGTCGTCTCCGGCGATCCGCTCGGCGAGCACGGCAAAGTCGTGAAAGCTTCCTACGAAGGCACCGACATCTATCTCTGCTGCAAGGACTGCATGAAGGACTTCAAAAAGGACCCCGCGAAGTACGCGAAAATGGTCAAGGACGCCAAAAAGTGAGCCGTTCCCAGCTCCAGACCTTCGCTTGTGCCGCGGCGGCGCTGCTCGCCGGTTGTGCGACTACGCCGCCGCCGCTCACCTCCGCATCGCCGGCCAGTCCGGAGGCGGCGGAGGGCGCGCGCGTGCCGCGGCAGAGTTCTCTGCGTGCGGATGACCTCACGCAGAAAACCGCCGTCCTCCTCTCCGCCGCACGCAAGGAGCAGCAGCATTGGGACGCCTACGGACCAGTCTCCGGCAGTCCCGAGGAAGAACCCAAAGACACCACCACCCAACCGAACATGAAACATGACCATCAGTAGAACAGCTCGCATTCAACTGCGCGTGTGCGCGAATAGCTGTAGCCGCCCCGCTCTGTTGCTGTCGGACTTAGAAAATGAAGGGCCTCTGGCATCTCGTATTGGCCAAAAAAACAAATTCGAAGGCGGAATATCCATCTACAGACGCTTTCATTTGCCTAAGTCCGACAGCAACGCTCTGCCGGGGCGTCGGTGGAAGTCACGCTGGATCGCCTCGGATTTCATCAGCAAACGCCTCTCCACACGGCGACAGAGCGCCGTGGCTACAGCGCCTGTACTGCGACCGAGGCTTGGTGCTCAAACTGCAGACATCTATTGCGATGCGACACCAAATGACGCCGCCCGAACGCCAACGGCGTTCCATCATCCAGCCCAGGGTTGCGAGGAACGAGCTACCCTGGGTGTCGATACAAGAAGAGCGCCCAACCCTGAAAGGGTTGAATTCCTTGGCGTGCGTCGATGGATTGCTTCAACCCTTTCAGGGTTGGCCCCACGTTTGCGCGGAAACCCCGGGGTAGCTCGTTCCTCGCAACCCCGGGCTGGTAGATTAAACGCCGTTGGCGTTTCCTTTTTGGCCTGCCGACACGGGCTCAGGCGGACGGCTCTTATCGGTGGAGGCGCCTGCCTTTTTCTCGCGATGGGGATGCTGTCCCCATGTTTCGCGAAGGCCAAGGAGCCGCCGTTTCAGCCTGTCGAAAAGGCGGTGACCGAACGCACCGGCGCAGCGGTGCGCTGGCAGCAGGACGCCGCCGCGCGTGAAGAAGCACTGGCCCAGGTGCGCAAGATATTGAAGAAGCCTCTTACGGTGAACAGCGCAGTGCAGATCGCGCTGCTCAACAATCGCGACTTGCTCGCCACCTTTGAAGACGTGGGCGTTTCGGCGGCGGATTTGCGCGAGGCGGGGATGATGAAAAACCCCAGCATCGATCTCAGCATCCGCTTCCCGGACCGACCGCCATCGGCGGCGGATGCTGAGGAAGCGGTGGTCTTCGATATTCTCGACCTGCTCATGTTGCCACTGCGCAAGCGAGTGGCGGCGGATCAGCTCGCCGCCGCGCAACTGCCCGTGGCGGGCGAGGCGCTGCGGCTCGTGGCCGAGGTGAAGTCTGAAATCTACTGGCTGGAGGGCGAGAGGGGGATGCTGTCGCATCGCAAAACGATCGTGGAAATCAACGCCACTGCGCTCGAACTCGCCCAGCGCCAACACGAGGCGGGAAATATCACCGATCTTGCACTCGCCCAGCAACAGGCAGTCTACAACACGGCGCGTCTTTCGTTTGCCGCTGCGGAAAACGAGCAGCGCGAACATCGCGAGAAACTCAATCGGCTCCTGAGCCTCTGGGGCGCGGATACGGCCTGGAAGTTGACGGAAGGATTGCCTGCGTTGCCGGAAAGCGATGTGCCGCTGCGCGGTCTTGAATCGCTGGCCGTGGCGCAGCGGCTCGATCTTGCCGCGGCGCAAAAAGAGCTGGCCGGCACCGTCCGCGCACTTGGTCTCACGAAGAGCTACCGCTACATCGGCGCGCTGGAATTTGGCGTGGATACAGAGCGCAATTCCGATCGCAGCAATGTGACCGGGCCGACCTTCCGCCTGGAGGTGCCGCTCTTCAATCAAGGCCAGGCCCGCGTGGCCAAGGGCGAAGCGGAGTTGCGCCGCGCGGAGCGCAAGGTCGAGGGGCTGGCCATCGACATCCGGTCCGATGTGCGCGCGCTGCACGACAAGCTGGCCGCGTTGCGCGAGACGGCACGCTTTTACCAAAGCGACATCGTGCCCACCTCGCGCGCCGTGACCAGCGGTACGCAACTGCACTACAACGGCATGCTCACCGGCAACTACGACCTCTTCACCGCGCGCGGTGAGCAGGCGGATGCCGAGCAAAAATCTCTCGAGACGCTACGCGACTACTGGATCACGCGCGCCCAGCTCGAGCGGGCCGTGGGCGGAAACTTGCGCCCGCGCCCGGCCATCCGCACGGCGGATACCAAAACCAAATGACTTCTCTTTTTCCATGATCACTCGACGCGAACTTTTCACCGGTGCCGCCGCCCTCGCGGGCGCTGCCGCCATCCCCGCCGTCACCCGTGCGCAGAATCCGCCGCCGCCCGGCGATCATTTCAAGGATGCGCGCGGTGCGGATGGCAAAATCACTCCTCCCGTCTGGACACGCCCGCCACATCCCGAACCGGGCGAACCGGGCAAGCACTACACACCGACCGTGACGCTCAATGGCTCCACGATGCCGTGGAAGGTCGTGGATGGGGTGAAGGTCTTTCATCTCGTAGCCGAGGAAGTACGCGACCATGAATTTGCCCCGGGCTTGAAGGCGCACTGCTGGGGCTACAACGGGCAGGTGCATGGGCCGACGATCGAGGTGGTGGAGGGCGACCGGGTGCGTATTTACGTGACGAACAAACTCCCCGAGGCGACCGCGGTGCACTGGCACGGCATCATCGGGCCGAATGGCATGGATGGCGTGGGCGGCCTCACGCAACGGTCCATCCCGCCGGGCGAGACCTTCAAGTATGAGTTCACCCTCTGGCAGCATGGCACCTTCATGTATCACGCGCATCACGATGAGATGACGCAGATGGCCCTCGGGCTGCTGGGCATGATTGTCATTCATCCGCGCGAACCACGCGGGCCGCGGCCGGATCGCGATTTCGTCTTCATGCTCAGCGAGTGGAAGATCGTGCCCGGCACCATGCGGCCCGATCCCAATGAGATGACGGAATTCAACGTGCTGACGCTGAATGCAAAGTGCTATCCCGGCACCGCGCCGCTCATCATCAAGACGGGGGATCGCGTGCGAATCCGCTTCGGCAATCTCTCCGCGATGGATCATCACCCTATGCATTTCCACGGGCACTACTGGTGGGTCACCGCGACGGATGGCGGCGAAATTCCCGAGACTGCCCGCATCCCGGCGGTGACGACGATCGTGCCGGTCGGCAGCACGCGCACCATGGAATTCGTGGCCAACAATCCCGGCGACTGGGCGATGCACTGCCACATGACGCACCACGTGATGAACCAGATGGGCCACGGCCTGCCGAATCTCATCGGCGTGAATACGAAAGGCTTCGACCAACGCGCTCGCAAATCGGTGCCTGGCTACATGACCATGGGCGACACCGGCATGGCGGAGATGGGCGAGATGGGCATGAAAGTGCCGCGCAACAGCCTGCCCATGATGGGCAGCAAAGGCCCGCACGACTACATCACCATGGGCGGTATGTACACGAACATCAAAGTGCGCGACCACCTCGACAGCTACGAGCAGGATCCCGGCTGGTACGAAGCGCCCGCTGGCTCGCGTGCCGAGACAGCCAGCGCGGAGGAAATGAAACGCGACCTCGGCTTCGTTCCCGAGGCCAAGCTCGCGCCGCCGGGCGAGCCGATGCACCACCACGGGTAGCTATTGGAGCGTGACTCGCTCCATAGACGGTGTTCTCATCCAGCCCCGATCGAGGCAATGCAGGTTGCCTGATTCGCCGCCCATCTCCGCCAAATTCCTCCCATGGCCAGATTCCCACTCGCGCCTATTTTCGGATGCCTCCTTGTTTGGACGATGGTATTCGCTCCCCCGACGGGGAACGGGGCCGAAGGGAATCCCGAAGTGATCACCAAGGAGTGGAAAATTCCACGTGACTTGATTCCCGGTACTGGCGCGGAAGCAGCGAAGACGGCCACGGACTCAATCGAAACGGCCAGAAAAGTTGCCAGCGAGGTGGCGAAGAGCTGGCTCATCGCCAATGGTGTGGTCTTCAACGGCGCGGCTTCGGCTACCTACGTTTTGAAGAGCAGTCGTTTGATCGTTCGCAACACGCAGGATCAATTGGATGCGGTCGAAAAGATCCTTCACATCGTCGAGCCGCCGCCGCCAATGGTCGATATCGAGTGCCGCTTGGTGGAGGTCGAGCGGGTGGAGTTCAAGAGCTTGAGTTTCGATCAGGTCACAAAGACACTCAATTCGCCGGCGAAGAAAAGCAGCCAGGATATTCTTAGCGATGCCAGAGGCGCTCATTCGCTTCCGCCCAAAGCGCTTGAGGCACTCCTCAACCCGCTTTCCAATGCCGGCACCATTACTGGAGTTTTCACCGATCCGCAGTTTCAAATGGTCGTGCGTGCGCTGGCGCAGAAGAAAGGCGCCGATCTTTTAACCGCACCGGGATTTGGGATCAAAAGCGGTGGGCGGGCAGTGATCCGATTCGTTCACCAATACTCGAACCCACCAGAGGATGTCCCGCCACAGGTTCGGTCGCTCGTTCCACCCGTGGAAGAGTCATCTGCGGTGGCCGGGAAAAAGGCTTCAGCCGCTTCTCCGGTTTCCCGAAAGGAGGGCAATCTCATGGTCACCCTGGAAGTGGAACCGGTGGTCGGGCCGGATGGATACACGATCGACCTGAACCTGACTCCGCAGGTGACGGAGTCCGATGACTTCGTGAGTTACATGAGTCCATTTCGCTGGATGAATCCCTCGTTCGGTCCGGCCGGGCGCATCGTGACTCCCCAGTTCGCGCCGGCGCCGGTCCTGAGCACGCGGAAAGTGACGACGAGTGTCAGCGTATTCGATGGCTCGACGGTGATGCTGAGCGACCTGTTTGGCCGCTTGACGGATGGTCCCCCCGAGAAGCGCC
>JBGGMZ010000044.1:0-3793 GCA_041287745.1 Chthoniobacter sp.
AATGGTTGGCCTCATGCGCTCGATTTTTGGTTCGCGCGTGCTGACCCACCCGATGGTGAAGAGCACTGCCATTGCGGATGCAGGGCTCACTAAGCAAACCCTTTATGAGGTTGAACGACAGCAGTTCACGCGCGGCACGTATGACCGGGCAATTGAAGCGCTCGACGAAGTGAACGGCGAAATCGAAGGACTGATTAGACAGGTCTGGGGCAGGAGCTGATTATGGCGCGAAAAATCAACTTCGACCCACCTGCAAGCGAAGACGCCCCGGCAGTAGCCGCATCGGAAGCGCGTGAGGGGACAGCGCTACGCACGCGCCCTCTCCTCGGGCTTGAGCGCACGATCAAGCAGTCGGGCGCGCTGGGTGCCATATCACAGTCACTGGGCGGCATTTCGGAGAAGGTCAAACGGGCGGACGAAATCGAACAGAAGCTCATCGAAGGGCAGGTTATTGTCGAACTGGATCCTGGCCTCATCGATAACTCGTTTATTGCAGACCGGATGGAGGGAGCAGAGGAACAATTCGCAGCGTTTCGCGAGCTCATCCGCCAACACGGTCAGAATGTTCCTATTCTTGTTCGTCCCCACACTCGAGAACCGGAACGCTATGAAGTCGCATTCGGTCATCGCCGCCTGAGGGCCGCTCGCGAGCTCAATATCAAGGTGAGGGCAGTAGTTCGACCCCTCACGGATGAGCAATTAGTTATTGCACAGGGTCAGGAGAACAGCGGTCGTACGGATCTTACCTTTATCGAGCGAGCGCGATTTGCTGCGCGCCTTGAAGATCGTAAATTTTCGCGCGAGGTCATTATGGCTTCGCTTAACGTCGACAAGGCTGCTCTTTCCCGGCTTATCGCCGTGGCCACTCGTGTGCCCGCATTGGTGATTGACGCTATTGGACCAGCGCCGGCCATCGGCCGTGTGCGCTGGCAGGAGTTAAGCGACCTCCTACAAGATGACGACAAGCGCGGCCGGGCTGTTGAAATTGTGAACTCCCCCACTTTCGCTGCGATGGACACTGATCGACGTTTTGAAACGGTTGCCGCTGGCGTGCGCGGGCGGATAGCTCGCGCACGCGCCGAAGCTTGGACCGCCGATGACGGGACCCAGGCCGCCAAAGTATCGCGTGAGGGTAAGAAGCTTACCCTCTCATTTGACGATCGCGTTGCGCCGAAGTTTGGCGACTTCGTCAAGGAGCGGCTGCAGAAGCTTTATGATGAATTTAAAGCCGGCGACCAGTCGGCGTGAATCCCAGCTTGTCCGGCGGAATGAGCCGACCGGATCAAGACCCGCAACCAACCCGGAGAATCAAAGGCAAAAGAAAAGGCTCCCGAAACGTCACCGTCCCGGAAGCCTCTGTCGTGTTTGGCGACTGACAGAGAATCACCTCCGCGAATCGTAGTCAAGTCTCTCGTGAGAGACGGCGTCGTTTTGACGAGCGCATTTTCTTTGCCCTAACTGAGGCAATGACATGCAGCCACATTCCCCCACGACGCCCTTTGGGCGGCGGTCGCTGACGCTCGCCCACGTGGCAAGCCAGATGGTGGCCACTGAGAGGCCGCCTGAGAAGGTCGTGCACAAATGGAAGGTCTATCAGACCATCTGTGCCGCCCGACCAAGGCTCGCGGTTTCCGAGCGATCGCTCTCGGTGCTGAATGCGCTTCTGACGTTTCATCCGGAGACCACGTTGACGGGTGAGGGCGATCTGATCGTCTTCCCGTCCAACCACCAATTGTCGTTGCGTGCACACGGGATGCCGGCATCCACGTTGCGACGTCATCTTGCCGTGCTGGTCGATGCTGGCTTGGTCGTTCGGCGCGACAGCCCCAACGGCAAGCGCTACGCCCGCAAGGGCACTGCCGGCGAGATCGAATTCGCTTTCGGCTTCGATCTGTCTCCGCTGGTTGTCCGATCGGAAGAGTTCGCAGGCCTCGCCGCCGAGATCCAGGCGGAAGCGCGCGCACTCAAGCTTGTCCGCGAGCGGATTACGCTGTGCCGCCGCGACATCGCCAAGATGATCGCTACGGGCATCGAGGACGATGTCCCGACACGTCGAGGAGGGCAGGGCCCTGCCGACTGGCAGGAGGTCCACACGGCCTTCCGCTCGATCGTGGACGGGATTCCGCGCACGGCGACCAGGCAAGAACTTGAGCCGATTGCCGAGGAGCTTTCGCAGCTCGCTGACGACGTCCTCAATCTTCTCGAAACACACATCAAATCCAAGAATACGAGCGCCAATGAGTCCCATTCCGAGCGTCACATACAGAGTTCAAATACAGACCCCCTTATTGATCTTGAACCTAGCCTTGCAGAAGGCAGGGCTGAAACTCTCGAGACAAAGCCGCGGGCAGAGGCGAGGGTGGAAGCGACCTACCCATTGGGGATGGTGCTGAATGCTTGCCCCGACATCGTCGATTACGCCAAGACCGGAATCGCGAATTGGCGCGATTTTCTCGCCACCGCGGCGGTCATCCGGTCGATGCTGGGGATCAGTCCGAGCGCTTGGGAGGAGGCCGAAAAAGTGCTGGGCGAAACGCCGGCCGCGATCGTGGTTGCCTGCATCCTGCAGCGCGGCGAGGCGATCAGATCCGCCGGCGGTTACCTGCGCGGGTTGACGCAGAAGGCGAGGGACGGGGAGTTCTCGCTCGGCCCGATTTTGATGTCGCAGATCAATTCGAAGCTTCGTGAAAAGCGGCGGGCGTGACGCATGGCCGATCAGTTCACGACTGATCCGCTCAATCGGGCGCGCGAGCGGGGCGGCCTCGACAAAACCTGTTCCGCGCCGGAACGGGTTACGGGGACGCGGGCATCGGTAAAGCCGCAAGTGCTGTTCTTGCACAGTACAGCACTCAACGATGTTGGCCGAAACTGTTCCTCTCCGGAACAGTTTTACTGCAAAGTTTGGTCCTCAAGAAATGTTCCGAAGTTGAACAATTCTTCGCTCCGGCCAGGACGAGGAATTCACCATGATCAGCGCGCAACAGCGTAGCGACCTGCTTCGAATCGTGAAGCAGCATGCTAATTGGGAGCAATTCGGATTGCGGAGTAGGGTAGGTTGAAAAGTTCGATTGCTTCCCCTCGTTGGATCAATCTGCGCTCTGCGTTAGAACACGTCGTGACCTATCGGCACTCACCGCTGCTGGCTGAGACCGCGCTCCGTGATGCTCTTGTGAATGCCAAAATCGCCTCCCGCGCAGCACTCTATCATTTGGTGCCGCATCGATTGGTAAAGCAGGCGGCACCGCCGGTGGCGCGTGACCACTATCTCACGCCTGATCAATGGAAACATTTTGTCGTTGATTGGGGTCGTTCATCTGTATCGCAAAAAGAGTCCACGAGCGTGACCCAGTGGGGCGTGTGGGAAACCAGTGGGCGGAAATTCCCGGTGGCGACGATGTACAGTCCGTCCATCCAGGCTTTTGGCGTCGTGGTTTCCGAACCGCATTTGTATGCGATCTGGCCGGCGACTGCCGATACAGCTCCGCCCCCTTTGCCGGCCGCAGAACGGAAAAATGCCGGCAGGCCGAAGGGGACTGGCTACCAAGCCGCCGATGCCGCGGCTGTCGACGAAATGCACCATTTGATTGAGTCGAAACGCGCAAAGTCCGCAACCGATGCCGCTCGCCAAGTGGTGCTCGGAGGGTTGTTTGCACTCGAGGGAATTACGAAAGAGAGCATTATTATTCGGTTATCGCGGCAATATCGGAAGCGCTACCAGAGCCTTGAGTAACGCCCCATTATTCTTCGTTTTTCTCAATTATTCTTCCTGTTCGCGGCAGCACCGGCTGGTTCA
>JBGGMZ010000045.1:0-4422 GCA_041287745.1 Chthoniobacter sp.
GGACAAGGAGGAGGATGCTAAACCGCTGTCTATTCGTCTCGGCGGGCGCGACGACGTCGAGCCAGACGTGGATTCCATCCAAAGCGTCACCCGACGGCTACTGGAGGCCAGTCGTAGGACCATGGCCGAAATCGGGACGCTCACGCCACAGCAGGAGCGCTGGCTCGCATTTCTGGAGCGAGCGACCGGAGCGCGCGGCACCCGAGCCGAGGACGCCTTGATCCGAGCGATGGAGCAGCTCCTCAAGAGTGGCGCGCAGATTGTGTATTGCACCACGTCTGCCTCCGACCTGGCGATTCTGGCAGAGAGCAACGAGTTCGATCACAGCTATGACCTCGTGATCGTCGAGGAGTCCGGTCGCGTGCACGCATTCGATCTCGCGCTGCCGCTCGAGGCTGGTCATCGCTGGTTGCTACTGGGCGATCATCAGCAGTTGCCCCCATTTCAGATTCGGCAATTCGAAGAAGCTTTGAGCCACCTCGGTGAGGCCATGGAGGCCTTGGAGCGGCTGGGCGAAATCGATCGCATTGACTCAAAGTGGGTTGATATCTGGACCGCGATGAAACCCTCTGAAAAGGAAACATTTCAACGCTATGCGTTGGTGCGGCTGCGCTATTTCAAATGGTTGCACGAGCATCTTGGCGGTCCCGAGGGGGAAAAGGCCACTAACACGGAAGTGAAGGGCACGGGTGCAGGAATGCTGCGCGTGCAATTTCGAATGCACCCGCACATCTGCGAGGTGATCTCCGAGGCGTTTTACAAGGGCCGCCTACACACCGATCCGGATACTCTGGACGGCACCGGTAATCACAAGCGCGAGTTCCGTCACCAACTCACCTTGGGGGGGATGCCCCCGGAATACGATCTCCGCGATCGGGCGATCGTCTGGATCGACCTGCCGCCAAGCAGCGAAGACCGGAGGTTCTTGGAATCCGGCCAGAGGCAGAGGTCTGACTGGTTGAACTACCGCAACCTGCCCGAGGCGAGAGCCGTCCGCGCATTTATCGATCGGTTGCAGCCTGCGCCGGACTGGGAACGCGAGCACAGCATCGCCGTGTTGACGCCATACCGGCAGCAGATCATCGCCCTCCAGCATGCTTTGCGCGGTTTGGCGACCCCTCCATTTCTCGAACTGGTTTCTTCCCTCGGTGTGCGCAAATCCGACGAGCGCGGACAGTGGACGCATACCATCGACAGCTTTCAAGGCAACGAGGCCGACGTCATCATCACGAGCCTCGTTCGCAACAACACAGAAACGAGCGTGCCTCGCGCCATTGGCTTTCTCGCCGATCCCGAGCGACTCAACGTCATGCTTTCCCGCCCGAAGCAACTGTTGGTGCTCGTCGGGAGCTGGAAGTTTTTCCAAGCACAGACCTACCTCGCACGCAAGGGTGACGATGCTTTTCACCTCAAGACCGTCCTTGGGATTTTGAGCAAATCTTTCGACGAAAAGCGCGCAGTCCTAATTCCCGTGGCGCGGCTGACGTCTCCTCCAATTTCATGAACCTATACCTTCCTGTTTGGCTGTATAAAGTGCGTTACGAACTTGCATGGGGCCGACCGCATTCGGAGATCGATACTCTCGTGCTGGACGTTCTGACGAAGGAACCGGCGGCGCTCAGCACGCTTTGCGCGACCTTCGCTTTACCCAATCCGTTAATGGTCGAAGTGCTCGTTACCTTAGCGCGCTCGGGGTGGATCGCACTTGATGTGGCTAGTGGCGCTTTTCGAGCTACGGCTGCCGGACGGCGCGCCCTGGATTTTCGCGAGCTGCCTCCTTACACTCACATTGAGGCACCGGCGCCCGAAACCTTAATCGTCGAGCGGCTCCGTGGCGGCATCGCGTCCCGGCGGGAGGTGCGTTTTCTGCACCCTCGAGTGCTAAAGGACGACTCCCAATTTAACGAGCATACGCAGGTTCCGGGCACTTTTCACGCGCGGCGGCTCGACGCGGGCCAAGTGGATGGCCTGCTGCGCTGTGATCCGCCGCGCTGGCTGCGCTGGGTAGACACTCCCGCTCTCGTTTCTGAAGTGCACTGGGTCTGCGTACATGCCGACGTTGAGCGAGGGGATTTAGGCGGCCTGCCCGAACGGTGGCGCCGGAGCTTGGGCGAGGAACTGCTCGATTTTGCTGCCCAAGCCGAGGGGCGCGGCCGCTCGATGCGACTATCCGCTGAAAGCAGCCTGCCAACCCTGCCACAATCGCGCTGGCACCCGGTGGACTTTTTGCCTGATGACCTGCTCACCACGCCCGAGGACCACGCCGAGTTGCTCATCCATGCCCTGCGTGACGCGCAGTCCGCCGTACATGTAGCCTCCGCATTCTGCAACCCTGCCGTACTTGGCCCCGCAACACGGGAGGCGCTACTTGGTGCCGCTCGGCGCGGCGTGCGAATCGGTCTTCTGTGGGGATACGAAGAAGGCGATAAGGCACTTACCGCAGTAAAGTGGCTAAAGGAAGTGCGTGCAGAGGCAGGCGAGGCGGGCCGGAACATGCTATTTAACGAGGAGCCTTCCGGGTCGCACGCCAAGTTCCTTTTCCATGACGGCGCCGGCCAGCCGACGTTCTATCTAGGTTCATACAACTGGCTCTCGTCGCCGCCCACGATCAACAAAGATTCGCCTATCAATGTGACGCTCCGCATCCGTGACCATGGCCTTCTATCGGAAATCCTGCGCACCTTTGCCGCGCTCTGGCGAAACGTGCCGCGGCTGCCCTGGTCGCCGGCTGCCGAGCATCTTCAACAGATCGCCGCCGGCCTCGCTGAGCGTCTCGTTTCCGCTATGCCATCGGTCGAAATTGAGCCCCGCTCCGCCCGGGCGCGTCTCATCCGCGATCAAGAGCACGAAGCGATACTCTGGGAGATGCTCCAACGAGCGCGGGAGCGCTGTTTGGTTGCTTCGCACAAACTTGGGGCCAAAGCATCGATTCGCCTTCAACCACTGGCAGGCCCTGCCGCACCGGAAGGTCGTCGTGCCGTGATCCACTACGACCAGGCGCTTCTTGAAGAATCTCGACTACGGGACTTAGTGAAGACGCTGGCTGCACGAGGTGCTCATCTCGCTCGCTGGCCGCACTTGCACGCAAAGTGCGCTGTCGCGGACCACGCCGCATTGATCACTAGCTACAATCCCCTTTCAGCCGACCCTTTTAACAATGCTCGGGATTCGCGGGAAGTCGGGCTACTCGTAGAAGGTGGCCCAATCGCTGGCAAACTGTGGGAGCAATTCGTCATTTCAGCTGCGGCTGAATCAGTCTAAACGGGGGAAGTGCACCGTGCGACAAAAGGCTTCTCGTGTTCGCCATCACCGTCAGTTCAATCCGCACTGTACGGTTTGAAATGGTACCGCAAGAAAGCACGAGGGTTCGAATGTCGCTCCGTCTTAGGAATTCCACTCACCGCGGCTGCAAGGTCCACTTCGACGGGCAGCGGCCAAACCTATGGTAATCATCACCCCATCGCCCGTCTAGAACGTCGCCGGACTAACGGACTAGCAGAGGCACGATGCTGTCAATTTCCTGCAAGGAGGGCTACTGTTGGTGCAAAACCGTCCTGGCGAGTGGTTCTCAATGCGCGACCTGATGGGGTTGAGAATTATTATTGGGAAGGCACTCCACTTTTTCCTCTTTACCAAAGCACGCCGCCCACGATGACGCCCTTCAGCGTGCTGGCCGCGACAGCGGCTGGCTGCTCAAGAAGGTCGTCGAGAAAGACACGGGCGACTTCGGCACGAAGAAAGAGGAATTGATACTCAAGTGCCTCTGGCTTCCGGCAGGCACGCTTTTCCGGAGACTTACCACACCGCCTAAAATAGAGGTTTGCCTCTCCAACGCCGATTTTTTCGTCGTCCGCAATCCTGCAACCGGCGAGATGCGTGGGGTCGGGTACGCGTCGGTCGGGGACGGCATGCAGGAGGTGGTGCAATGCAAGGACAGTAGGGCGAAACCAGTGGCGCGGCTGATCCAAAAGGCTTGGTGAGCGCCTCGGCGGTACTTTGAGCGCAGTTCGGGGGGCAGCGAGAACACCATCAGAGAGTTGATGCCTTTCGACCGCCGAACGGGGCGTCAGCTGGCGACCACAACGCACTATAAGCGGCACCACAAAGCTGCAATTTTCTACGGTCGTTTTCTACGGTTGCGCGATTTTTCGGCGCAAGGTGGAGAAGACGAGTGCGAAAACGTGCAAAGCTATTCGACCGACAAACTGCTCACAATTAGGAGTTTGCAAACGGGCGAAAAACGATGCAAGCGCCTGAAAAATATCTGTTTAGAATTAGAAGACCGCTGCTCTATCCAGTTGAGCTACGGGCACTTTTCAGAGGAAAATCGCTTGGCGAACCAGATTTTCCTTTGTGTTTCTACGGTGGAGTTGTGAGCGACGACTCGGCCCCGAAATACTGGGAAAAAACGCGTTTGAACAA
>JBGGMZ010000046.1:0-5459 GCA_041287745.1 Chthoniobacter sp.
GGACGACCATTTCGTCGATGCGCCCGCTGAGCTTCCGGTCCTGTTTGTCCCAGTTGCCGATCTGCGCCGGTCCCAGTCGCGCCGGATAGGCGA
Organism: Chthoniobacter sp.; assembly: GCA_041287745.1. Taxonomy (GTDB): domain Bacteria; phylum Verrucomicrobiota; class Verrucomicrobiia; order Chthoniobacterales; family Chthoniobacteraceae; genus Chthoniobacter. Next base: position 94 of record JBGGMZ010000046.1, read on the forward strand.
TTTCCTGAAGCACCTCGTTGTCGAATTCTCCGTTCAGATAGAAACGGACCGAGCGCTCGGCGCAGTCGTAGACGCTGGCGAGATGCACCCAGCGCCCCTGCTCCGGCAGAACGGCGGTGCGCGAATCCGGGTGTCCTTCGCGGTCTTCAAAGCCGGGGGCGAGCGTGTTGCCGCGGAGCGCCAGCCGCATCGTTGTTTTGCGCGTGACCATCCAGTGGACCTGACCGGGATTGTCATTGCTCCAGCCATCGGTGTGGATGAGCGATTGATACGGCGCACCGAGGCGATCGAGCCGCACCCATGCGGCAAGGGTCAATTGCGGCCATTCGCGGTTTCCTCCGATATCAATCTTCATGTGATCGCCCACATTCACAAACTCCGGCGCATGCGACCCGGGCCAACGCCCCTGCACCACACGATAGCTGCCGGAAGGAAGTCCGTCCGATTCGAAATCGAACATCGCAATCAGCGCCGGATCATTCCGCAACGCCACCAGCGCCGCATCCGAATACGCCTGCTGGCCCGCCACGAGCGCGGCATGCAACGAGGACACTTCCTCCGGCCGGATGAATGCCGCCGAGCGCAGCTCGCGCGGATTACCCGCGCCGGATTGCAACGCAAAGGCTTCGCCATCGCGCAAGCTCTGGCGCTTGCCGCCGCCCGACGACTGGGCGATCACCTCGCCTTGAAACACGTGCACCTCCGCTTCGCCTTGCGGCGGCACGTCGACACCGAATTTCGTCCCGAGATCGACCGCCTTCCCTGTCGGCGTGATGACCGTGAATCCTTTGGCCAGCGGGGGCACTTCCGCGGCGACACGTCCGGCGTAGAGCCGCAGCAAATCCGCACGGCTGCATTCAAACTCCGCCGGGGCCTCGATCACCAACTGCACCCCGCGCCCGTAATGCAGCCCGAGAGCGCCTCGCGCCAGCATCAGCCGGCCATGCGGCAAGGTTTCGCCGATCGCCAATGTCTGGCCACTCTGTACCAGAACCGCGCCGGCATTCTGCGTCACTCGCGCCAAAGTCATCGTCTGTGTTCTGTGCCGCCACCAAAGGGCACCCCCAGTCGCACTCACAGCGAAAGTCGCAGCAGCAGCCAGCCATTCGCGCCGGTGCCAGGCACGGGCTGTCATCGCTTGCGCTTCTGCTGCCGGCTCGAAGGGGACCACCTTGCTCCCGGCTGGCTCCGCTTTTTGCACCTGCTTCATCACTCCCTGCACGAAGGCCTCGGTGCTCCGCGGAACACGCGCCAGCGTAGCCTGGACAAAACGTTCCGCATCGGAGGGGTTGGCGGCGGCGGCAAAACCGAGCATCCGATGCATCTGGAAAAGATCCGCCGCGCGTTTCTGCAACGAGTCGTCATTCGCCAACAACGCGCGCAATTCGGCGTGGCCGGCTTCTTCCAACGCGCCCTCGAGATAGTCCGTCCACAGTTCGGCGAAACGCTCTTCGGGTTTCATGCGGCGCCTCCATTCTCGGCAGCGAGCTTTTGTTCCACGCACTCCTGCAGTTTCTGTCGCAGCAGCCAGAGCTGTTTCTTCACCGCGGCGATGGACCGCCCCGTGCGATCCGCCATTTCCTGCAGGGAAATCTCTTCCGTGTAGCGCCAGTCGATGAAGCGCCGACCCGACTCGCCCATGGCTTCGAGACAGGCCTGCAAGTGAGCCAGGTGGGAGGTCGTTGCGCCCGCAGGATCGGCCGCGCGGCGCTCGAGCTCGCGGTCGAGCAGGTCCGGCGCGTAACGCGTGTGATAATCCGCCAGCCGCCGCAGACGCGTGGCCTCGGTCATGAGCTGATAGCGGGCGATGGTAAAGAGCCACGCGGAAAAGCTCGTGCCATCGTGGAACTCACCGAGCCGGGTAAATGCCGCGATGAAGGTCTTTTGCGCCACCTCATCGCAATCGCCACCGACCGGGCAATGCGTGGCCACCCATGCGCGCACCGGGCGCTCGAACCGTCGCACGATGACCTCGAATGCCGCCAGGTCCCCGTCACGGGCACGGCGGATAGTATCGGGAGGTAAGGCGTCGTCTGGCATCGGGGGAATTGGTCTTCACCAAGAAAATGGCAGCAACCTGCAAAAGGTTACCCATTTAATTTACCGATCCGCCAGCGTCGCATGAGGAGACAAGCTCCACTTTCAGGCTACCCGCTCATTTCGCGCGGCCCTTCACCGTAATGAGGATGACCGCGGCGAGGATGAACGCACCGGCCAGCAAGGCGCTGCTGGGCAGCGGCTCGTTCAGGATGGCCGAGCCCAACAGCACCGCGATGAGCGGGTTCACATAGGCGTAGGTGGAAACACGCGCAGGCGAACTCACGCGCAACAACCACACGTAGCAGGTGAAGCCGACGAGCGAGCCGAAGACAGTGAGATAGACGAAGGCTTCCGCCGAGCGCACGCTGATGTCGTGCACGCTCCAGCCGCGCGTTTCACCCATGATCAATCCGGCGAGCAGCATGAGCACGCCGCCGGCGAGCATTTGCATGGAAATGGCCACCAGGGCGGAAGACGGTTGCTTCGCGTGACGCGAGAAGATCGACCCCGCGGCCCAGCAGACGGATGCGGAAAGTAGCATCACTGCGCCTGCGGGATCCATGATGCCGTGCCCGTGCGCGTCGCGACTGGAGACGATGAGGATGACGCCGATGAAGCCCAGCCCGAGTCCGGCGAAGACCAAGCCATGCGGACGCTTGCCCCCGGGGCGCAGCCAATCGAGCACGAGCATCCAGAGCGGTGTGCCCGCCACGGTAAGCGCGGTGATATTCGTCGGCACGCGCTTCTCCGCCCAGCTCACGCCGCCATTGCCCACGAGCAAGAGCAGCGCGCCGAGGATGAAGGCATCGCGCCACTGGATCGCCGTGGGCCGCGGTGCGCCAGTGCGGCGCATGATCGTGTAGAGCACGCTGCCGGCGATGACGAACCGCGCGCCCGCCATGAGGAAGGGCGGGATCGTTTCGATCGCGAGGCGGATGCCGAGATAAGTCGAGCCCCAGATGAGATAGACCGCGGCGAAGGCGCCGAGGACCATCCACGTCTTCGGCCCGTGCGGCTGCGTGCCGGGGCTGTGGAGCTCGGGTGCGGTGACAGGCTTTTCGCTGCGGCAGGGGGTCACGGTGCTCATACGACCGTGAGATATTGTGGAAAGCAGCACCGAAAATCCGCCAGCGCGCAACGGCGTGCGGCCTCGATGGAGAGACCGGCTTCCCGATAAGCCCGCGTGAGCAGGCCCACACGATGACCGGGTCCGGGCGTGGCCTCGGCACGCAAGGCGGCAGGTTCCGGCAAGCGGGTGGGTATCTCAGTGGGTGTCATATGGCTCGGTTGGTTTGGAGCGAGCCAAAGGCGGCGAAACAAAAATCCCACCGCCGTTGGCCAGCGGTGGGTTTGTTGAAAGAAAGTTGTTTCGGAACTGGGTTCAGTTTCTTTCCCCACGGCGCTGGCGGATCGCGCAGACGGCCCATACGACGGCCGCCGAGCGCATGCCCGGGTGCTGTCGTTTGGAAATGGTGGAAAGAAACTTCATTGAACGGGCGACCTATTAGCAGGCCTGGTCGAGCAGGTCAAATGAAGAATGTCCCGAAGCTGTATTTCTCCTTGCTTCAGGCGGTAGTGTTAGTTCCAATGGCGACCATGAAGACTGTGCTTCGTGGTTTGGTGCTTTTGGCGCTCCTGGGCGTTTTTCTCGGACATGCTGGCGCGATCGACAAGGTCATGATCACCAGCTTCAAGCGTCCGGGTGATATCAAGAAGGTCAACACTGGCAATGCCGACGGCGGTGTCCCCTCCAAGAATGACGAGACGGTGCACTATGAATTGCGCCTCCAGAACCAGACAACCGGTGACCTGGCAAAACTCAGTGTCGACTACGTCGTCTTCGTCCAGCGGCAAAAGCTGGGCGAACGTACGACCGACCCTGCGCGCATCGAGCGCTTCAGCGGCACGGGGCCTGTCGAACTCCTCAATAAAACCGCGCCGCAGAGCATCATGACTACGGACTTCACCTTGCACAAAGGCGCTCTTGGCGGCGGCTGGACTTATCACAATGGCGGCCGCCTGAAGGCCGAGGACACCGTCGTGGGCGTGTGGGTGCGCGTCTCGCAGGAGGGTCAGGTGATCGCCGAGTATGCGAATCCCTCCAGCGTCAAAGCGCGCGGTTGGGATCAGAAATAGTCTCGCAGGGCGCAACCGCGAGCGCGGCGAAAGGACAACCGAGACAAGGCTTCGACGCCGCGGCGCTCGGTCACGAGTGGCCTTGTAACGCTGCACATTCCGACTTGCCTCCCTGAAACCCTCGCGCTACAGCGAGCGACTCCACACGAAGGCTTCGCGGTATTGATCTTTCGTTCGGAAGACCTCTCTATCTCGGACGATCTGTACCTGCCTTCATTATGAATATTAGCATCCGAACGCGCTGGCCATTGATAGCTGGCGTGCTCGTCTATTGGGCAGCGGTCGCCGTCCTGGTTTACATCGCAACTGGAATGAATGGGGGGCATTTTGTCTATCCGATGGATGATACCTACATCCACATGTCCATCGCCAAGAACACCGTGACGAGGGGCATCTGGGGCGTGACTCCATACGAATTCACCTCTTCCACGTCATCACCCTTCTGGACGTTTCTGCTGGCGGTGACTTACTTCCTCTTCGGCATCAACGAGAGTGCGCCGCTGATTCTCGCCCTGATCTGTGGCACGCTCCTGATCGGCGCGATCTATGTCTGCCTGGCAAAATACATCCGAAGTCCGGCCAGGGTATTTTTAACTCTTCTCATCCTGATCTTCGCTACTCCGTTGCCCTCCTTGACTTTCAGCGGCATGGAGCACGTTCTGCATATTCTCCTCTTTGTTGTCTTTCTCTTTCTAGCGGTCCCTCTCCTGTCTGCGGAAGGCAAGCCGACACTCAAAGAGGCCCGGCCAATCCTGGCAACCGCCCTGTTCCTGGTTGTCACTCGATACGAGGGCTTGTTTCTGGCCTTCGTAGTTTGCGCGATCCTCTTTTTTCAGCGCAAGATAGTCCTGTCCGTAGTGCTGGGTGCAGTATCGCTGCTACCAGCGGCTCTCTACGGGGCGTGGTCCGTGGCACATGGTTGGTACTTCTTACCCAATTCAGTCCTGCTTAAGGGAAACAGACCGCACCTGGGCCTCGGCGGACTCTTGAACCAATTGGGTTTCGGAGCGCTGGATGCTATCGAGTCAACCCCACCTATTTTCGTGCTGGTGATTTTCTCCGTGCTTTTGGTCCTGCGGCATTTTCTCCGAGGGAAACGCGGCCAGGGTGAGGCGCCCTGGGCACAGCTGGTTTTTCTTGGATGCCTGCTGCTCCATATGCAATTCGCCAGGACAGGATGGTTTTTCCGC
>JBGGMZ010000047.1:0-14239 GCA_041287745.1 Chthoniobacter sp.
TATTCTTCCACGGTCGGGAGTACTTCCTCCGCAGCCGCCTTGACAGTCACCAACAAGCCGGCTTCCGACGGGAGCAGCGCCTACCCTTCGGGCACGTCTGCGCCAGTTGAATACGCGAGCGGCTATTCCAAGAAGACAGCCGCCGTCGTGGCCGATTCCGTCACGATTCTTTCGAACAGTTGGAGCGATGGCAATTCCACCAGCGCCTTGAGCAGTGGCACGACTCCCCGGAATCCGTCCAACACGACGGTCAACACGGCCATCGTGGCTGGCAACGTCCCCACGACGTCGAGCGCCTATAGCGGTGGAATCGAGAATTTCCCCCGGCTTCTCGAAAACTGGAGCGGTAGTCTCTATCTCACCATCCATGGTTCCTTCGGCTTGCTTTACGACAGCGAGCAAGCAACCGGCGTGTGGAAAGCAACCGGCAATTACTACAACGCGCCGAGTCGCCGCTGGTTTTACGACTCCATTTTGCAGGACAAGAATCCCCCGGGCTTTCCGGTGGCCTATGCCTATGATATGGGGGCTTGGACACTGAAATGATTCCTCATACTTCTCCTATGCGTGCGGTCATTGGCGGCCTCTCCACGTTCTGGCTCGCGTTGTATTCCGCCCAAGCGCTCGATCTGACACCGCAGTACGGGACTCGACAGGGAAATGAAGGCCCCGCCACGGAGACCATGATATTTACCGACGGAGCGGCCCGATATGGTTTTGTGCCGCCCGCAGGTTGGAAATCCAGCGGCGGCGGCAAATCCTTGAGCTTCTTTACCCATGATACGACGTCCTGGATGAGGCTGATGGTGATCGCAAAAGGAAAGCCACAGCAGGCGGTAGACACCGCAGCACCGAAGACGGATCTGCAGGAGTGGTCCGCGCAGTTCATCCCGAGCGGCGCGGAGAAGGCGGAGTTCGTCAAGATGGTTCCGTCACCTTTCCCGGTGGGAACGCATCCGAGCACCGAATACGTTTACACCTTCATGCTCTCCGGCTTTCGTTATTCGCTCTCCGTCTCGGTGGTTGATTTCAGCGAGAAAGAGCGGTTGGTCATGCTCGTTTCTGCCGGCAGCAAAAATTTTGAGCAGATTCGCCGGGAAGCGATTTCGAGTATGTTCAGTTGGGCGTCTGAGGAATAGGCAGGTGCGATTCGGGCTGAGCTCGAGGTCGGTGTTGTTAGGCATCACCACAAACGATCGGCGAATCGGGTGATTAAAAAGGGCGGGAAACGATAAGGACGACCTCTGGTGCGCACTGTCAGGCCTCGGCCCTTCCCTGATTCCTCCCGGCCACCTCGTTGGCAGGTTGACCGAAACGATGATTGGAACTCGTTTCCCAAAAGGGTCGAATCAGGAAAGCAAGAAAGCAGGAAACCGACACAGCGACTTCCTGCTTTCGTGAGTCATTAGCTGCTCAAAGAGCAGGCGATAATTTTGTCCCTTACGGGAAGATCGGCTGCCAGCGCTTCTTGTCGTCGTCGGTTGAGTTGCTGTCGGAATACTCCTTGTATTGAACCGAAGCCACGTGGCCATCTGCATAGAGCGCATTGATCTGGCCGCGATTGTTATGTGTGCCGCGGTAGCCGGCGGTAGTGGTTGCCTTGGTCGGCAGGGCCAGCACCGTGGCCTCGCTGGCATCTTTCGCGATGAAAGCCACGTCGTTGGTCTTGGCGATGTCGATGTTCGGCGCCATGTAGATGAGCTGGGAGGCGGACGAGAGCTTGGTCCAGTTGCCGTCGAAATCACTCGGGCCGGTCGGAGCCGCCGGGCGCTTAATGATGTTGGTGTTCACGCCGTAGCTCATGATAGCCGGGCCGGTGGTCTTGTCGGCGCGCTTGTCAAACGGAGAGTGGAAGACCTTCGGGTTCGGCACATACTGGACCTGCAGCAGACCCGGGCCGAAGAGGGTGGTGCTGGAGGGATCCTGCAGCGAGGTCTGGTCGGAGAAGATGGTGTCGTTGTTGTCGTTCAGATAGGCCACGGTGCCGATGCCGATCTGGCGCAGATTGCTCGCGCAGTTCGTGGCGCGGCCCTTTTCCAGCACCTTCTGGAAGACGGGCAGGGCGATGCCGGCGAGAATCGCGATGATGACGATGACGACCAGCAGTTCGATCAGAGTAAAAGCGGCGGATTTCTTCATTGGTGGGAACATGGGAGGTTGCGGATAATAAAGCTGTTATCTGCGGATGTCGAGGGCGCAACTGAGAAAGTGGCCCGTCGCTCTACGCAGAGAGGGGCAAAGGAGGGTTTGTTCGCCGCAAAAGAGGCGATCTGGATCACGGGACAATCGGCTGCCAGCGGAGCTTGTCGTCGTCTGTTCCGGTGCTGGTCGAGTATTCCTTGTAGGGTGTGGAGAGGGCGACATGGCCATCCGCATAGAGCACGCTGATCTGGCTGCGATTCATGTGCGTGCCCCGGTAGTCGGCCTTGGTGACGGCCTGGGTTGGCACGTTGAGCACGGTAGTGGAGCTGGCGTCGAGCGGCCGGAAGCCCACGGTGTTGGCGCTGGATGGATCGATATTGGGCGCCATGAAGACCAACCGCGAGGACGCGGTGAGTTTGGTCCAGTCGCCGTTGAAATCGTTAGGGCCTGGGTTCGCGGGGCGATTGAGAATATTGGCATTCACTCCGTAGCTCATGATCGCTGGGCCGGTCGTCTTGTCCGCTCGGGAATCGAAGGGAGAGTGAAAGATCTTGGGACTATTCACATACTGGACCTGTAACAGGCCGGGGGCGAACAGGGTATTGCCGGCGGAATCCTGGACCGAAGTGGTGGCGGAAAAAATCGTGTCGTTGTTGTCGTTGCGATACATCGCCGCGGCGAGGCCGATTTGTTTGAGATTGTTGGCATCGGTCACAGCGCGCGATCGGGACAAGATCATCGAGTAAACCGGCAGAGCGATACTGGCCAGAACGGCGATGATGACGATGACGACCAGCAGTTCGATCAAAGTGAAAGCCGCAGTGGATTTCTTCCTCATAGTTGGGGGAACGGTGAAAGGCCGGTTGAAGGTAAGCCGTTTCTCAGCGGTTGTCGAAGCGGAAAGAAACGGCGTTCCGAACGGGGTGGGAGAAGTGGCGTCACGTGTTTGTCACTTGCCAGATTGCGCGCCGCTGTCTTCCACTCCGCGCATGTCGAAAGTTCTCCTGCTCACTGCCGGTTATGGCGAGGGACACAATGCCGCCGCGCGCGGTCTCCACACGGCGTTGACGGAAGCCGGTGCTGATTCGGAAATCGTCGACCTCTTTGCGCTGACCGGCGGTGCATTTTATGAGCAGAGCCGGCGCGGTTACATCGATCTCATCAATCGCGCACCGAATGTGTGGGCCACGGCCTACGCCTTCATCGACAAGGTTCCCATCGGCGATCTCTCTGCGCCCTTCCTCGGCAAGATGCGGCGCGCCCTCGCTGCGATGATCGCGGAAAAAAAGCCGGCGAGCATCGTCTCGGTCTATCCCATTTACGGCTATCTCGTGGATCAGCTTTATCCGCCAGGTACTGCGCGGACTTTTTCCTTTCACACGGTGGTCACCGATTCCATCACCATCAACAGCATCTGGCACCGCTGCCAGAGCGATACGTTCCTGGTCCCGAATCACGAGACGGCCGACGTGATGATCCGGGCCGGTATCCCGGAGAAAAGGGTGCGCGTGCTCGGTTTCCCCGTGCCGCCGCGTTTCTCCCGGGACCGGCCGGTGCGGCCGGATTGTGCGCCGCCGCGGGTGCTCTATATGATCAATGCGGGCAAGGATCAGGCGCCAGGAATCGTCGCACGATTGCTGCAGGTCGAGCCGCTGCATCTCACCGTCACCGTTGGGAAGGATGAGGCCTTGCGTGCGCGGATCGAGGAGGTGGCGAACTTGGCCGGCAAGTCAGTGGAAATTCACGGCTGGACCCAGCAGATGCCTGAACTGCTCATGACGCACCACGTGCTCATCGGCAAGGCCGGCGGAGCCACCGTACAGGAGTGTATCGCTGCCTGCACCCCCATGCTCATGACGCAAGTCGTGCCCGGGCAGGAGGAGGGGAATGCCGAACTGCTTTTTCAAAACGAATGCGGCGCGCTGTGCCCCACGCGCGATGCGCTGGCTGAAAAGATCGAGCAGCTCTTTGCCAACGGCGCTGCCGAATGGCGTGCGTGGGAACAGAGCATCTCCCGCCTCAGCCGTCCCGACGCCGCGCAGCAGATCGCACGCTTCCTCCTGAATGGGGAGCATCGAGGACTGTAGCTGGGTCCGGTTAGCCAGTGTCGTCGGGCGGCGTTTTATTTAAAAACGCAGAGACGCAGAGACGCGGAGGACGCAGAGAAGAAACAGGAGCGGGTAAATGGAAGGCTCTCTTCCTCCGTCTGTTCGATTCAGTGGCTGGTGGCTTAAAACCTCACTCCATTTCAGCCCTCCGCGTTCTCTGCGCCTCTGCGTCTCTGCGTTTTAAAGAGCCATCGTGAGGATGCCCGCTGTGATCCCCGCTCGCCACACGCTCGCAGCCGTCGTGTCGGGATTTCCCAACATTTCCTACCCAGCCGGGTTTTTTTCTTGGCCGCACTGGCCTTCACCTTCAGCCTCACCCTCCCATGCACGCTCCCTCCCAAACCAATGCACTGCCCTGGTGGCGCCAATTGACCGGCTATCATTGGTTTGTTTTCTTCGTCGCCAGTGCGGCATGGTTCTTCGACTGTCTCGATCAGCGCCTCTTTTCCCTGGCGCGCGTTCCCGCCTTGTCTTCGTTGATGTCGCTGCCGCCATCCGACCCCGGCGTGCAGGCCTTCGGCAAAGTGGTCACCGCTTGGTTTCTCATCGGGTGGGGTCTGGGAGGCATGGTCTTTGGTGCGTTGGGCGATCGCTATGGCCGGGCGCGCATGCTCACGCTCACCATTCTGATTTATTCCGCTTTTACCGGGCTGAGCTTCTTTAGCGTGGGCAAGTGGGACTTCACGATCTTCCGTTTCCTGACCGGTGTCGGAGTGGGTGGGGTCTTCGGTCTGGCGGTGGCTTTGATCGCCGAAACCGTTCCGAGCGGGGCGCGCGTGCAGACACTGGGCCTCCTTCAGGTGCTTTCCACCATTGGCAATGTGGCTGCCGGCTTCGCCCTGAAAGGGGTCTCCATGCTCGAACAGTCAGGCACAATCGGCATGCAGCGCGGCTGGCGCTGGATGTTCCTCATCGGCGCCGTCCCCGCCTTGCTCGTCATTTTTACGGGCAAGTTTTTGCGTGAACCGGAGACGTGGCTGCAGTTGAAGGAAAGCGGACGCCTCCCGAAAGGGGGTATCTTCGCCCCCTACGCAGCGCTCCTCAGCGATGCACGCTGGCGTCGCAATCTCATCGTGGGCGCGCTCATCGCCTCCACGGGCGTGATCGGTCTGTGGGCGATCGGCGAATACGCTGTCGATCTGCAATCCGCCGTCTTCAATACTTACTTTCAGGCTCACGTCCCCGCAGGTGCAGATGCGGCCAAGTGGGTAAAGGGGCAGGTCGATAACGCGAAGTTTTGGGCGTATCTCTGGAACATGTTGGGCGCCGGCACGGGTATGTGGATCTTTACCCGCGTGGCGCATGCGTTCGGTCGTCGCATCGCCTTTTTCCTCGGCTTCGTCGCCGCGATGGTCGTGACGTTCCTCGTGTATTGGAAGATGGATTCACCCATGGACGCATATTGGATGATGCCGTTGATGGGCGCCGCGCAGTTGGGCGTCTTCGCCGGCTTTGCCATTTACTTGCCGGAGTTGTTCCCGGGTCGTCTGCGTAGCACCGGCACTTCATTCTGCTACAATCTGGGCCGCTTCGCCGCCGCCGCCGGCAGCTTCTTCTCCTCCGTCTTGAGCGTGGAAGTCTTCGGACACTTTGCCAAGCCGCTGCCCTATCGCTATTCGGCGATGACGATGTGCGTGCTGTTCTTGATCGGTATCGTGACAGTATTCTTCGCCCCTGAGACCAAGGGCCAGCCGCTGCCGGAAGAAGCGCTCGATACACCGCCGGAGTAAGGGCGGCACCACGCACTCACGTACGCCCTCTGTCTCCTTTTGAATTGGATCGTAGGGAAGGGGATTCGGCGGCAATTTCCCAACCCGAAAGGGTGAATGGCTCGCATTGCTCTCGCGGCTCCGACGTTGGACGTTGGATGTTCTGCCTTTTCTCTTCTCCTTTCCATTTCCCGCTTTGCAGATGCATTCGCGTGGTCTTGAAATCCTGACCTCCCCAAAATGAAGCAGCGACTCCTCCAGCAAGTCGGCCGCAGCGCGCGTCTCCGCGTGCTGAACGAGCTCAAGCGCACCCAAGGCCTGTGCGTGGCCGACCTCGCGGAGCGGCTCGGGATGAGCTACATGGGTATCAAGGGCGTGTGCCTCGACCTCGAGAAACGCGGCTTGGTCGACACCTGGCGGCAGCCGCAGAAAATCGGCCGTCCGCACCTGCTCTACCGCCTTACGCAAAGGGCGCAGGATCTGTTTCCCGCCGAGAGTAATACCCTGACCCTCGACACACTCGAGGCGGCCCGGAAGCTTTTCGGCCCCACGGCCCCGGACAAGCTGCTGCTCCTCGTTTTTCAGAAAAAGACCGAACAGTACCTCACGAAACTCAAAGGCGACAAACCCGCGGAACGCGCGAAATGGGTGGCCCGCCTCCGTGATCACGACGGCTACATGTCCGAATGCGAAACCGACGAAAAGGGCGGCGTACGCATCGTGGAACACCACTCGCCCATTTTAGATGTCCTACGTGAATTTCCTCTGGTAGCGAAGCTGGAAACGGATATGTTTCAGCGCCTTATTGGCACACCCGTGCAGCGCGAAGAAACAAGCGTGTCGGGTCTCTACTGTGCAATCTTTCGCCTGCCGTAAATATCCCCAGTTTCCCTGTTTACGAGGGCACCATCCTTGCTTCTCTCGAGGTGTATGCATCCGCGCTGGCGTCCTGACCAACCCGGAGCCTCGATCGTCTCGCGAAATCCGAGCGAACGAAGCTCCAGCGGCGTCCGGCAAAGTTATATTAACGAACCGTTACCGGACCTTGAACAACAACTCGCAGCTCAGCTGGAAGGTGTTTCCTGGGCCGTTGTTGCGTTTGCGCCCGAGGATTCCGCGTGGTGCGACTGGGTCTATCGTAACCTCAATGGTTACCCGCTGCCGACGTCCCTCGTCGACCGAGTCACTTCGCACGGTTTTCCCCGGCCCGATTGCCTTTCCATTTTCCCGGATCGTCGGGATCCGAGTTATCCAGAACGCGCCGGGCGTGCGTTGGAAGACGGCACGTATCTCATCGTCGTCTGCTCGGCGGCCTCGGCGCAATCGAGCACGGTGGACGCCCAAATCCGCACGTTTAAGGCGGACGGCGGCGAGGAGCGGGTGCTCGCGCTCGTCGTGGATGGTCCCCCGGATGCCAAGCTCGGCGAACGGCGGCGTGCCGCCCAGTGCGAGTGGCTCCCGACATGGCTGCGCTGGCGACTGGAGGAAGAAGGCTTTCGCGTCGCAGACCGCAGCGAACCGCGCGTCATCGATGCCCGCCGCGGCTACCGCAGTCTCAAGCAAGTCCGCGACAGCTTGCTCGCCGCCCTCACGGAAACCGATGTGGCGGAACTGGAGCGGCTCGGTGGCTGCTCGCAAAACGTGGAGCTTGGGCTCCCGGCTGAAACACCCCCGGCGGAAAGGAAGGTGGAGGTGACGACCGCTGTGTTTCCCGCGCCGGCGGAATCAGCCCCCCGTCGTGGCTCGAAATTCACCATCGTCATGGCGGTGATGCTGACTTTGATTGCCGCTGTCTTTGGCACCCGCAGCTTCCTGGAGATCACGGCGGAGGAGCCCGCGTCGACTCTGGAGGTGTCCCCGGTCACCGGCATGATGCCTGGGCATTCGGCCAAAGTGGCATCATCCGAGGAGGCCGGTCCGCTCGTACAAGAAACTCCCTCGCCGTTGCCGGAAGTGACGCCTGTAGCATCGGTGCCGGCGATTGAACAGAGCACTCCACCCTCGACCGAGCCTGCCGCACCAGCGAGCACGCCTACAGCATCGACGAACGAGCCAGCTTCGCACGAAGTGAAACCAGTGGCGCAAGTGACGCCCCAAGATGTCCCGCCAGTGGCGCCGACGATCGATGGGCCGACGTCGCGAATTTTGCCGCCGGGGGGGCGGGCCATGCCGGAACCCGGTCCCGGACCGGTGATCACGGCCAGAACGGCCACGTTCTCTTTCAATGCTCCGCCAAGTGGGGCGAGCAACTCGGAATCCGACGCAGTACTGCTCGATGAAGTCCGCACGCTCGAGCGGCGGGGTGACGAGACCATGTCTGAGCGGCGCACCGAGGATGCGCTCGACCTTTACCACACCGCGCTCAGCAGTGCGGAGGAATACGCCGCGCGCAAGGGCGCCAACCCGGCAGCCCGCGACCAAGTCGTGGCACTCATGCGCAAGCTCGGCACTTTGCAGATGCAAAACTCCTCCACGGCCGAGGCTCGCGCCACCTACATTCAGGCGCGCAAGATGTTGCTGCAGATCAAGTCGCAGGGGGGATGGACCCGTGAACGGGCCAAGGCGCTCGACGAGATCGAATCACGCCTCCTGTCGCTGCCGAGGGACTGAGGAAACTGCCCATTGGCGGTCGGTAATCGAAAATTAAGAAAAGAGCTTGCCGATTTGGGTTCGCCCGCTACTTTGCCCGCCCCAACTATGCCAAGATCCGTCGCACGTCGCAAGACGAAGAAATCCGCCGCCAAGCGTTTTAAAGTGACCGGGACGGGCAAGCTGCTCCGCCGCAAGCCAGGCCTGCGCCACCTCGCCTCGAGCAAGAGCTCGAAGCGCAAGCGCAAGCTCGGTAAAGTTGGCCAGGTCCATGAGACCATGGTCGACCGCATCAAGGAGTGCCTGCCCTTCGCGTAAATCACGCAAGGCAATTCATAGATCCAGCCACCTGCTCCGCCTCGCGGGGCACTCAGCGAATGAGGTCGGCAGGATCATCCACTAAAAGAACAGTTCGCTGAAAGAAACAGGAGGCCCGGTAACACCGGGTTTTTTAACTAACTATGGCACGTGCCACAAATGCTCCCGCCAGCCGGGAGCGCCGCAAGAAAGTCGTCGACAAGGCCCGCGGGTATCGCGGACGTCGTTCCAAGCTCTTTCGCTATGCGAAGGACGCAATGTACAAGGCCCAATACTGGGCGACCCGCGATCGCAAGACGCGTAAGCGCAACTTCCGTATGCTCTGGCAGCAGCGTATCAACGCCGCCGCCCGCGCGCTCGGTCTCACCTACAGCCGTTTCATCGAAGGCCTCAAGGCCGCCGGCATCGAACTCGACCGCAAGGTCCTCTCCGATATCGCCGTGACCGATGAAGCTGCCTTCAAGGCCATCTTCGACAAGGCCAAGGCCGCTCTCGAAACGAAGGTCAAGTCGGCGAAGAAAGCCGCCTAAGCGCAACTTAGTTTCATTTTAAACCACGGCCTCGGGCACTTCACGGTGCTCGAGGCCGTTTTCTTTTGCCCTGTTAAGAGCATCGGCCAAAGTAGTTTCAGTGTCCGGGGGCATTAAGTTTTAGATCCAAAAGCAGGAGGGCAGGAGAAGAAGAAAAATACTTCCTGCTTTCCTGCTTTCCTAATTCGCCTGATTTGCCTTTCACCTATTATTTTGGGGTGGCGGCGGCGCTGGGCCGTTGGGGCGTTCAGGGATGCGGCCGGAGCGCGAAAGCCAGCATGAGCAGGGAGATGGCGAAGATCCACGAACCCAGGACGCGGATGCCGATGCTGATCCATTTCTTCTGCAACGCGGTGGCGAGCGAAACGTAGTAGGCAATGTTCACCAGTCCGAGCCCGAGGCTCACCCAAGTGCCGGCGAGTGTGCTGAAGGTGTCGAAAGGCAGGGGCGTTTCCGGTCCGGAATCGAGGCCGATGCCGATCGCTGCGGCGGCGAGAAGCAATACACGCGCAGGCGAGGGGAGGCGTGCTTCCAGAGCTACCGCGGCGGAGATGACCAGAGCGATGGCGACAAGGACGAACGGTGGTACCGTAGTGACCCATTTCGTGGCGCTCAGGCCGAGCGCCGCGGCAGCGGCCGGGGCGAAAACCTTGCATGCCAGCCCGAGGCGCAGTGGCACTTGCTGGCCGAGCCAGAGACCCAGCGCGAGCAGGATCATCACGTGCGTAGGGGTCATCCACGGATGCAGCAGGCCCGAGGAAAAAGCATTCATGCCCGGCACCGTCATGTGGGCGAGCGGGAACGAGAGGAAGGCAGTCGCTGGCATTAACAGGACGGTGGGCCCGGAGTCATCAGGCCTTGATGACACCAGTCAGGAAGAGGAGACCAATGCAGGCGATCGCCCCGCCGCAAGTGCGCACGAGGATGCGTCCCCACGGCCATTTCACCAGCAGCCCAAATGCGATGCCGCTCAAATGCAGCAGCCCCGTGGCGATGACAAAACCGATCGCGTAGGTCATGGCATTGGCCGACTGGGGCAGTTCGGTGCCATGCGCATGGCCGTGGAAAATGGCGAAGAAGCCGACCAATACCGCAGCGATCCACAGCGGCGGCTTGGCCGCACAGGCGACCATAAGACCGAGCGCCACGCCGGAGAGTGCGATGCACACCTCCACGCCTGGCATCGGCACACCCATCACTCCGAGCGCACCGCCGAAGGCCATCACCACCGGAAACACCACGGGCAGCAGCCACATGGCCGGCGCGCCGAGGTACGCGCCCCACAAGCCCACGGCCACCATCGCCACGATATGATCGAGGCCGGTGAGGGGATGGCGGAATCCGCTGACGAAGCCACCGATCGTTCCGGTTTCCGAGTGCGCATGCACCGTGGCAGGAAGGATCAGCAGGAGCAGCGCGACCAATGCAAGGCCATGCGCAGCGGGCAATTTTTTAGGAGGCATGAGCAGAAGTTGTAGAGGATGCGTTGCTACGGGAAAGACGGATTTCCCAATATCATTCCGGTCAAAGAAAAGCCCGCGCACCGAAGATCGATGCGCGGGCTTGGGAGAGAGCGATGAACGCGGGACTTAGAAGGAAACGCGGATGCCGCCAGTCACGGCGTGCGACTCGTAGGTATTCCGGCCCAGTTCACCATCGTAGTAGAAGTAGGTGGTGAAGCGCTCGTTGAACTGGACGGCGAAGCCGGCGCCGATGAGGGCGCTGTCGCGGCCCAGTTGCGGACCGTTCACGGTGAAGGCGTCGCCACCAGCCCCGAAGTTCGAGGTGAGTTCGTAGGCGGTGTCGCCGAACTCATGCTGCCAGGCTGCGCGCACTTCCGGCTTGATCAGCACGCTGCCGATTTTCCAGTCGTAGCTGGCCTTGAAGCCAAACGCGGTGCGCAGTGATTCCGCTTCGCCGCCATGGACGGCGAGCGGGACGAGCGAGCCGTTCTCGTTGTAGCCGTTCGTGCCGAGGTAGGTGTAGTTGAAGCTGGCCGTCGGTCCGAAGGTGAGGCCGCCGACCTTGAAGTCGTAGCCCGTACCGACGAGCACATTGAGTTCACCACCGTCGGTGTCGCCACGTGCTTCGCCCTGCAGAGCGCTGCGGCGGGTATCGTAGCCGTTGTAGCCGCCGAAGACGGCGACATCGGCGTAGAAGCCCTTGGCCACGTTGACCGTCGGAGCCTGCACTTCCTTCAAGTCCTTGGACGAGTCTTTCGACATCGTCACAGGGCCGGATTCCGGCTGGGTCTGGAAGTAGGTGCCGTAGATACCGATCTTGCCGCCATTCACACGGATGCGGCCGCCGTCGACGAGATCGGCCGTGGTACCGGTGTAGCCTGCCGCGATACCGATCGCGAGATTCGGGGTGACCTTGTAGTCGACGCCGAGGGTGAAGCCACCGCTGGTGAGATCGTAACCGCGGGCGTTGTCGGTGCTCCCGACGCTCACCCACTCACCGGTGCCGGAGAGGAAGGCGCCCCAGCGATTTTCCTCCGGAGCCACCACCGACTTGGTTTCCTTCACATCCTTGCCGTCGTCGCGGAGTGTGTTGCCATTCGGACCCGCTACGCCGCTGCGGAAGCCACCGCTGTAGCTCGGGCCGGTGCCGTTGATCGCGAGGCCGGCAGCGCTGAAGCCGCTCGTGCCGCCGCGGATGTCGTCGGTGCGACGGCCAATGTTGCCGCTCTGCACTTGAGCGAGCGACATGCCGATGGTGAAGACGGAAGTGATTTCTTCGTTGGCGATCCTATCGAGGTCGCCGGGCAGCTTGCTCACCGGGCGATTGTCGAGGTAGTTGAAGAGCTTCTGGTTGCGGTCGTAGTTGAGGCTGTCGAGGGAGTGAGACACCGCAGTCTGGTTCGGGGTAAACCCATACATGGAAGCGACGTCGCTGTAGCTGGGAACCGCGACGGAGACGCTGTTCTTCTCATACTCAATCGTCGAGCCACCGAAATCGCCAAACACGCTGGCAAATTGGCCGCTGACGCCGCCGCCTGCGGTGAGGAAGGTGACCTTGTCACCGCGATGCAGGTGAAAATCGTTGGTGCGGACAAGTTGCAGGCCACCGTCGAGGTAAGCGTGGCCGCCGACAGCGAGGAGATCGAACTGGCCCTTGTTGAGGCCGCCGATCTCGATACGCAGCGTGCCGGTGGGCGCCTGGATATAGTCGCCGCCGACCGAGATCTTGCCCGGAGAATGGCCCGGGCTGAGGATGCCGTAGTTGAGCAAGAAGCCGGTGATCGTTCCATTGCCGCCGAAGGTGCCGGAGCGAATGACCAGACTGCCATCGTAGGTGCCTTCGAGATCGATCTCGTTCGGTCCCGACATGCGCAGGGTGTAAGGTCCGCTGACGTAATCATCGTAGGTCGTCACCACCAGGACATACTTCTGGCCGGGGACTGCGTTCTGGGTGATCAAAGAGAGGAAGTGGAACCCACCGTCGTCATTGTCGACGACTGCGTTGCTCAGTGGCGAAGCCGGATCGAATCCGTCCTTGTAGAGGATGAAATAGGTGTCATCAGCGTCGCCCGGGTGCAGATAAGAGTGGATCGCCTCCATCGTCACATTGCCGCTCGAACTGAACGGGACAGTGGCATAACGATTGACTACTCCGTCACTATTGAGGTCGACAACGGGAGAGCCGTCTGTGTCCGTGCGGTTGAAGAGGCGGCCATTCGAAGGTATGCTACCGAAGAAGTCCAACACCGTCCCGGCGGAGGCGGCGCTGGTGACGCAGAGAGCGACCGCGATGCTGCCGGCCAGCACGTGGCGGCGCAGTAAGCTTTTCGTGGAGGAGAGAAGAGAGGTTTTCATATCAATGATTTCAGCTGTGTTTGTTCCGGTTCGGCAAAGGAGTTCCTTTCTCTGTTGTCGACGGGAGCCGGAATAAAGAAATGGCCTTTCATATGCAAGGCCAATGTGGCTGCGGGGTTACCGTGGCTTTACGGAGCGCAAATGATCCGACTGATTCTCCGAGATCACGGTCACGTTCACGATCAACTCGCACTCGTGCTTGCACCCCGGCTCAGGCTCTGCATGCTCTCCCTCCCGCTTTTGCCATTTGCCATTTTCAATTCTCCATCTCCCACTCTCATGGACCAGCAACTCGAACAACTCCGCACTGAAGCTCTCGCCGCCATCGCCGGTGCCGCGGATGAAACCGCCGTGGAGCAGGCGCGCATCAAGTATCTCGGCCAGTCCGGCACGCTCACTACGGTGAGCAAGGGGATGAAAGACGTCTCCAAGGAAGACAAGCCGCGCATCGGCAAGCTGCTGAACGAAGTCCGCAACGCTGTGACCGCCGCGCTCGATGAACGCAAGGCCGCGCTGCTGGCCAGCGCAGATGCCGCGGCCTTCGCCGGCGTGGACGTGACGCTCCCCGGCACCGGCTCCCGCCTCGGCTCGCTGCATCCCATCACCCAGTTGCAGGATCGCGCCATCCAGATTTTCCGTCGCATGGGTTTCGCGCTGGCCGATGGGCCGGACATCGAGACCGAGTGGCATTGCTTCGACGCGCTCAATACGCCGAAAGATCACCCGGCGCGTAACGAGCAAGACACCTTCTACATGCCCGATGGCCGCCTGTTGCGCACGCACACCAGCACCATCCAGGTCCGTACCATGGAGAGCAGCGCACCGCCCATCCGCATCATCGCGCCCGGCGCCGCTTATCGCCGCGACGAAGTGGATGCGACCCACCTTGCGCAGTTCAATCAGATGGAAGGCCTCTACGTCGCCGAAGGCGTGAGCGTGGCCGATCTCAAGGGCACACTGGAGTTCTTCTTCCGCGAGCTCTTCGGTAACGATGCGCAATTCCGTTTCCGCCCGCATTTCTTCCC
>JBGGMZ010000048.1:0-6745 GCA_041287745.1 Chthoniobacter sp.
TTGAGGCGATTGCCCTTGTAGGTCTCGAAGAGTTTGCGGTGATCGTCCCACCCGCCGTAATTCACCGTGACCCAGGAGACGCCGACTTCCACGAGACGGCGCGCCATCAGCATGCGCTGGCCCACGTCGTTGCGGCCGTAACGGTCGCGCACCTTGTCGTCTTCGCGGCTGATATCGAACGCCGCCTGCGCCTTCGACGACGAAACGAGATCGAAGCCTTGCTGGTAAAATTTGTCGAAGACTACCGCGGGATCGTCGACGAGCTGATCGTTGAAGCGCTGCATGCGATCAAGCGCGGTGCGCAGGTCGCGGCGGGTCTGGGCGTGGCCCTCGGTGATCTCCGCGGGCACGACGACGTCGCGCACTTGAAAGCCCTTGGCATTCGGGTCGCCACCGATAACGAACGGCGCGTGCTGTCCGCCGAGGAAATTCGGGCCACCGGAGCGGGTATTGCTCGGCATCGCCATGTAGGCGGGCAGACCGCTGCGCACTCCGCGATCGTAGGAGACCATCGAGCCAAAGGACGGATGGAATGTGACGAAGGCGCCGCAGCCGACGGGCACCGGTGTGGGCGCGCCGGTCATCATGTAATGATTGCCACCGCCGTGGTTCGGATCCTTGTGGCAGATGGAGCGGATGGCGGTGAACTTGTCGAAAGCCTTGGCGAGATTCGGGATCGTCTCGCTGAAGTGCACGCCGGGCACGCAGGTGGGGATGGTGCCGAAGGTGCCGCGGATTTCCGCGGGGGCGTCTGGCTTCGGGTCAAACGTCTCGTAATGAGACGGGCCGCCATCCATCCAGATCATGATGCAGTTCACGTTCTTCGCCGCCGGCGAGGTGGGCGCGGCGATGGCGCGGGCGCGCAGGAGGTCGCAGAGGCCGAGGCCTAGCGTGCCGCCGAGACCGATCTGGAGAAAATCGCGGCGGGAAACACCAGCGCAGTTGTTGCGAATGGGGGACATGTTGACGTTTCTGAGTAAACCGCAACCCTGCAGATTTGCTAGAAAGGATTTATGAACCGGCTGTAAGCGTTTTTGGTAACGGTTCCGTGGCAAGGTGTTCGAGGCTTGCCTTCACTCAGCGCCTCCGCATAGCTTCCGCCCCATGGATACACCTCCTCCCCCAAAAAAGGGTCTCGGTCCTCTGGCTTGGCTTGGCATCGGCTGCGGCGCCCTGATCGTCATCATTATCGTCGTGCTGGTCGTCTTCGGCATGGTCGCTGGTCCGAAGTTGAAGAAATTCGCTGAGGAAGCGCAGAAGAACCCGACGCGCGCCACGGCGACCACGATGGTCAGCATGACGGGTGGCCAGTTTGAGATGGTGAAGGAGGACGACGTGAACAAGCGCTACACCGTGCGGCAGAAGTCGAACGGTCAACTCACGACGATCTATTGGGACGCCAAGCAAAACAAACCCATGACGGTGACGGGTGACTTTTCGGCAATCCCGGCGGATGCGAATTCATCCAGCGCGCCTGCGACGCCCGCGGCAAACTAGCCGGCCCATCGTCGTCAAAATCGGTTGCTGGTTTCTTCCGTGACAACGTAGTCTCGGCGGATGCCCCTCCGT
This sequence comes from Chthoniobacter sp., assembly GCA_041287745.1. Taxonomy (GTDB): domain Bacteria; phylum Verrucomicrobiota; class Verrucomicrobiia; order Chthoniobacterales; family Chthoniobacteraceae; genus Chthoniobacter. The sequence continues at coordinate 1,570 of JBGGMZ010000048.1, forward strand.
CTTCGCCTCGTCTCCGTTCTCGTCTGCCTGCTCGCGCTGGTCCCAGTTTCCCGCGCGCAAAAGCCCGAAAAGCCTGAATTCCCGCTCGCGCCTGCCGAGGAGGTGCATGCCCGCGGCGGGTTGCCGAATTTCTTCAAAAAGGTCAACACGCCCGGCGCGGAGATCAAAATCGGCTACTTCGGCGGCAGCATCACCGCACAGGCTGGCTGGCGGCCGAAGACGCTGGCCTATTTCCAGAAGACCTACCCGGGCGTGAAGTTCACCGAGATCAATGCGGCGATCGGGGGAACAGGCTCGGATCTCGGCGTCTTCCGCTTGCAGCAGGATGTGCTAGAGCAAAAGCCAGATCTGATGTTCGTCGAGTTCGCCACGAATGATGGCGGGGCCTCGCCAGAGCAGATCTTCCGCTGCATGGAAGGCATTGTGAGGCAGACTTGGAAAGCGGTGCCGGAGTGCGATATTTGCTTCGTCTACACGCTGACCGAAGCGGCGGTCGGACCGATGCTCGAGGGAAAATATCAGCGTTCGGCCAGTGCGATGGAAAAGATCGCCGAGCACTACCATATCCCGAGCATTCACATGGGCATGGAGGTCGCAAAGCTGGCCAAGGAAGGAAAGCTGATCTGGAAGGCGCCGCTGCCGAAGACCGAGGAGGAGAAGGCGGCCGTGGGCGACAAATTCGTCTTCGCGCCGGATAGCGTGCATCCGCATCCGGAGACGGGACACGAGTTGTACTTGCAGGCGATTGTGCGTTCTCTGGGGCCGATTCGCGATGCCTCGACCAAGCCGGGTGCGCACCCGCTGGACGCGCCCTTCATCGCCGACAACTATGAAAATGCGAAGCTGGTGCCGATCAGCCAGGCGACACTCTCCAGCGGCTTTACCAAACTCGACCCGGCGAAGGACTCGATGGCAAAGAGTTTTCCGCGCCTGCGCGATCTACACCGCGCGAGCCAAGCGGGAGAAACAATCACGTTCAAATTCAAGGGCACACGCGCCGCGCTCTACGATCTCGTCGGGCCGGATTGCGGGCAGGTAATCGTGAAGATCGACGACCAGCCGCCGAAGATTGTCCCGCGCTTTGATTCCTACTGCACCTATGCGCGCCTCGCCACGCTGATCGTCGGCTCGGAACTGCCCGACACGGTGCACACGGTGAAGATCGAGATTCACCCCGAGCAGCCGGATAAGGCGAAGATACTCGCGCAGCGGAACAATAAGATCGACAAGCCGGAGCGCTACGACGGCACCGCGATTTATCCCGGCGCGATCCTTATGCTGGGTGATTTGGTGAAGTAGCCGCGGTTACTTTTCCTTGGCCGGCGCGGGCGTGGTCTTCGGTGCGGGTTCCACGCCTTTGGCCGGTTCGCCATCGGCGAGAGAATCCGGCGGATCGAGGATCACTGCATCTGTAGGCGTGAGGCCCTTGAGCACTTCCAGCGTATTGCCGTGATCGTGGCCAATCTCGATCGGCACGAGCGCCACATGGCCGTCGCGTACCACGGCTACCCGCAGGCCCTCGGCGCGGAAGAGCAGGGTATTGGCCGGGATTGTCACTGCGCCCGGCGAGCCGGGGATATTCAGGCGCACGGTGCAGTAGCCACCCGGAAAAAGACGACCGGAGGAATTTTCGACATCGGCTTCCACGTTCAAGGTGTGGGACAGGGGATCTAGCGCCGCGGAATCGCGGATGAGTTTTCCGGTGAATTTTTCGCCGGGAAAAGCATCGAAAACGATCTCCGCCTCCTCATCGCGCTTCACACCAGACGCATAGATTTCCGGCACGGCGAAATAGACGCGCAGGATGTGATTATCCGCCAGATGGAAGAGTTCCTTTGTCGTGCCGCTGCCCTGGATGAGAGCCCCGACGTCGGTATTGCGGGCGGTGATGACGCCATCGAAAGGAGCCACCACTTTTTGAAACGCCTTCAGTTGTTCCAATCGCCGCGTATTCGCTTCGCTGGAGGCCACGAGAGCCCGCTTGGCCGCGAGATCCGTAGTGGCCTGGTCCCGTTCCTGGGGCGAAATGGTTTTCTTTTTGTAGAGATCGTCCGCACGCGTGGCGGTGACTTGCGAAAGGTCGAGATTGGCCTGTGCATTCTTCAAGTCGGCGCGCACCTGTTCCAATTGTTGATCCACCTCGGGGGTCTCGATTTCCGCGAGCACGTCGCCCTGTTTCACGTGGGCACCGATGTCGACGTTGAAGCCTTTGATGTAGCCACTCGTCCGCGCGTAGATCGCGGTATCCATGTAGGCTTGCGCGCTGCCGGGCAGGGAAATCTCGCCAGCCGTGAGAATCGGAGAGGGATGCATGACGTTGAAATTCACCTCCGCTTCCTCCTGTGCGGTGTGTTTCAAGTCAGTCTCCGATTTCATGCGTGAAATGAGAGCGGCGCCGATGCCGACGGCAAGGATGCCGACGACGATCACTACGCCGACCAAGAGTGACGAACTCATGCCGCCGGAGGGCGTCTTCGGTCCGGTCACGATGGGCGGCGTGGGCGGGTTCGATTGGGGATTATCCCGGGGTTGCATCGGTGGAAGATCAACAGATTGAGACATAAGAAATATCAGGCAGCGACTGGCTTCCGGCGATAGAGAAGAGCGAAAACGGATGGAACGAAGATGAGCGTCGCGATGGTGGCGCAGAGCAGGCCGCCGATAACCGCGCGACCGAGCGGCGCATTTTGCTCGCCGCCTTCACCGAGGCCGAGCGCCATCGGCACCATGCCGATCATCATGGCCAGTGCGGTCATGATGACGGGGCGGAAGCGCGTGGCGCCCGCTTCCAGCGCCGCAGCGACCGGATCGCCGTGCTCCTGGAATTGTTCCTTGGCAAAGGAGATCACGAGGATGCTGTTCGCCGTCGCCACGCCCATGCACATAATCGCGCCCATGAGCGCCGGTACGCTGACGGTGGTATGCGTGAAGAGCAGTGCGAGGATGATGCCGGCGAGAGCGGCGGGCAGCGCGCAGATGATGATGAGCGGATCGAGCCACGATTGGAAATTGATGACGATGAGCATGTAGAGCAGCAGCACGGCAAAGCCGAGGCCGGCAAGGAGCCCAAAATAGGAATCGCGCATGGTCTGCACCTGGCCGCGGATGGTGATGAACGTGCCGCGTGGAAGATCCTTGCGGGCCTTTTCGACGATGCGCTCCACGTCGCGATTGACCGCGCCGAGGTCGCGATCCTGTGGCGTGCCATAGACGTCGATGACACGGCGGATATTGTACTGCGAGATGACCTGCATCTCCTGCGACCGCTTGATGTTGGCAAGGTCGCCGAGGATTTCCGGGCGCTGGCCATTGGCCGAAAGCGCGGGGGAGATGATCGGCATGTTTTGCAAGTCGCCGAGCGTTTGCAGCCGGTACTGCGGCACTTGCGCGACGAGGTTGTAGTTCACACCATTCTTCTGGTTGAGGAAGAACATCGGCGTGACCTGCATGCTGCCGCTCAGGGTATTCAGCACGACGGCGGCGATGTTTTGTTGCGTGAATCCGCCCTGCAGCGCTTTCGCGCGGTTCACGGCGATGTCCAGCGTCGGGTAATCCATCGGCTGTTGGATGCGGAGGTCGGACAGGCCGGGCACCTTGCGCAGTTCGCCTATCAGGTTGGCGGCGATCTCGTGATTTTTCACGACGTCCGCGCCTTCGATCTGGATATCCATCGGCGCCGGGATGCCGAAGTTCAGGATCTGCGTGACGATATCTGCCGGCAGCGCGTAAAAAGTCGCGCCGGGATAATCGTGCGCGAGGCGCTTGCGCAGGACGCGGAGGTAATCGGCTGAGGGGTGGTGGTCGTGATGCAGTGAGATGAGGATATCGGCGTCATTTGAACCGATGGTGCCCGAGGTCATGTGCATCGTATTCATCGGGCTGTATGGCATGCCGATGTTATCGAGAATGCTCACGAGTTCCTCCTTTGGGATCACTTTTCGGATCGTGCCTTCCACGAGATCACAAAGGCGGGCCATTTCCTCGATGCGCAGACCGGTGCTGCCGCGCACGTGCAGGAGGATTTCGCCGCTGTCTGCGCTGGGAAAGAAGTCCTGGCCCAGCCAGGGAATGAGTAGGCCGAAGCTCGCGCAGGCCACCAGGAAGGCCGGGACGAAGAGGTGTCGGATGCCCACCAAGTAACCCAGGATGGCGGTGTAAAAGCTGCGCATCCGCTCGAAGCCATGTTCGAAAAGAAGCTGCAGGCGACCGAGGAAACCTTGGCCGGGTTGGTCATGCTCGTGGGCCTTGAGCAGATACATGGCGAGCGTCGGCACCAGCGTGCGGGAGAGAAGGTAGGACGCGAGCATCGCAAATACCACGGCCTCTGCGAGCGGCACGAAGAGGTAGCGCGCCACGCCGCCCAGCATGAACATGGGCAGGAAGACAATGCAGATGCAGAGCGTGGCCACGAATGCGGGAACCGCAATCTGCTGCGCGCCGTCGAGAATCGCCGTGCGCAAATCTTTCCCCATGGCGAGATTGCGGTGGATATTTTCGACCTCCACAGTCGCGTCGTCCACGAGGATGCCGACGGCGAGAGCAAGACCGCCGAGGGTCATGATATTGATCGTCTCGTGCAACAGGCTGAGGACGATGACCGAGGTGAGAATGGAAAGCGGAATGGACGTGGCGATGATCACCGTGCTGCGCCAACTGCCGAGGAAGAGCAGGATCATGAGGCCGGTGAGGGCCGCGGCGATGACCGCCTCGCGGACTACTGAGCCGATGGCTCCCCGCACGAAAATCGACTGGTCCGAGAGTAGCGTCATCTTCAGCTCCGGTGGCACGATGGCGGAGATGCGCGGCAGCATATCTTTCACGCCCTGCACGACATCGAGTGTGGAGGCGCGGCCATTCTTCAGGATGGCGACGAGCACGCTGCGATGGCCATCCTGCCGCACGATATTAGTCTGCACGGCAAAGCCATCGCTCACCACGGCCACATCGCGCACAGTGATGGTGGCACCATTGATCTGCTTGATGGGAATCTCACTGATCTCCGCGAGACTGCGCGTGGCGGCATTGGTGCGCACATCGTATTCGCGTGTCCCGATTTTGACCGTGCCCGAGGGGGTGACGACGTTCTGCGCATTGACCGCATTGAGTACGTCCGTGGCGGAGACCCCTTTTTCCTGCATGAGCTGCTGGTCCATGTTGATCATGACCTGGCGCTGCT
>JBGGMZ010000049.1:0-8411 GCA_041287745.1 Chthoniobacter sp.
CAAGTTGCCGAAAGGGTCGGACGGGCAAGTACTTACGATCGACCCCGGCACCCACCTTCCCGTGTGGGCCGCCTCTTCGAGCACGCGTTCCGTCTACGGTGCGAAGCTATCGGCACAACTCAACATGAATTCTGGCAACAATGGCGCGGGCTACGTGGACGGCAGCTTTCACGACAACCCTGATCTACAAATCGCCTCGATTCCGACCGGAACTTACGATGTCGACCTTTGGTTTTTCATGTCGATGCAGAGCGCCGATACCGGGCTCAAGTGGAAGCTCTCCGGATCGGCCACTTACACAGGTTCAACTGATTTCGAGGCAATCGAAAATTCCACCACCGGGACGGAGACCTCGGGTTTTGTGAATGGCACCTCGGTTACCGCCGCGGCATTTTCCGACCACTTACTGCACTACCACGGCCAAATCATCGTCACCGAGCCGGGCTCTTTCAAGGTCCAGCTCGGGACACCTACCGCTGGCGACAGCGGCCAGCTCCGCGCGGATACGCACTTCGAACTGCGCAAAGTGAACTGATCGCCGCCTTCTCTGTCTCCTCTTTGTCCCGAACGTGTCGGCATCCATTCGTCAGGTGTGCCCACGGGTCCAATTCTCACGTTGCCACCTTTTATCGCCCATCCATTCATCGGCGCTACGGCGGGGAGAGATCGGAGCCATCGGACCGCTCTTGTGTTGCTCGCGTACGATCCTGGCCCCGGGCGGTTCCTCTTTCGGCATCTGGTGTGTGGCGCAAATGCAGCAGCGCCACGGCCGTTTCTTCTTCCGCCACACAAGGGTCGACCACACAACGCCCCAGAGTCCGCCAGTGGCGAGGGTGGCGGCAAGATGAAGACGCGTATCAACACAGCGTTTCGCGAAGCGGCGAATATGCCCGCACCGTCTGCAATAAAATGAGGCGTATTTACGAATCACTGGGGGAGAGCGTGTTACGTGTCCTTGCGTAAGCCCCGAGACCGCTCCTGTCAAGAAAAACGCTACGTCCCACATTAACGCTTACCTTCTCCAGAACGCAGGAACCCTCGGAAGGATTGATTGCCGCTCGCACAACGCGCTTCATCGCCTAGAGTAAAGCTCCATGAGCGCGCAGTTTCCGGACGAACAGAACGACGAGGGAGAATTCGAGCGGCAGGAGGACGCCTTTCGCGATTGGCTTTCGACAGACGGCTCGACGCCTTATCCCGCCAGCGCTGGCCGCTATCACCTTTATGTTTCCCTCGCCTGCCCTTGGGCGAGCCGGACTGTCATCGTGCGCCATCTCTTGCGCTTGGAAAATGCGATCGGCTGCACCGTAGTCGACCCTATTCGGGATGAGCGTGGCTGGGCTTTTCGCGATGGGCCGGGTTACAGCCACGACCCCCTTGAAGGCTTTCAATTCCTCAGTGAAGCCTACACAGCGTCCGACCCGAACTTTGACGGCCGTGTCACCGTTCCCGTGTTGTGGGACCGGACTACACGCCGGATCGTGAACAATTCCGAGGACGACATCTGCCGGATGTTCGCCAGCGCCTGCGCCGGCCTCGCCGCACCTGGAGGTCTCCTGCCCGACCTCTTCCCGGCGGACATCGATGCCGAGCATCGGAAACTCTCCGCATTCATCTACGAGCGGGTGAACAATGGGGTGTATCGGGCCGGCTTCGCCTCCAGCCAGCGCGCTTATGACAGCGCGTTCCACGTTCTCTTCAATGCGCTCGATGAACTCGACGCCCGCCTCGCCACGCGCCGCTACCTTTTCGGCGCCCAACCTGTCGAGGCCGACTGGCGTCTCTTCTGCACCCTGGTGCGTTTCGACGCCGTCTACCACGGCCACTTCAAGTGCAACCTGCGCCGCATCGTCGACTACCCGCATCTCGATGGCTATTTGCGCGACCTCTACCAACTCCCCGGAGTCGCCGCCACGGTGAACCTCGATCACATCAAGCGGCACTACTACTACACGCACGACGATATCAACCCCACGCGCATCGTCCCCCTCGGCCCCCTGCTCGATTTTACCAAGCCCCACGGGCGCGAAAAGCTGGGCGGCTAACCCCGCGTGGGTCCCCGCGCCCACTTGATCTTCAGTTCTCTGCGGGCCTTCCTACCCGTCTATGCGCTGTCGGCGGCACGTTCCACCTCGGCGATATCGATCTTGATCATTTTTGTCATCGCCTCCATGGCGCGACGCGCGCGGTCCGGATCCGGGTCTTTGATCAGTTCCAACAGCCGGGTCGGCGTCACTTGCCAGAAGACACCCCAGCGATCCTTGAGCCATCCGCAGGCGACTCCCGAACCGCCATTCGCAGTCAGCGCCGACCAGAGCCGGTCCGTCTCGGCTTGATCCGCGCAGGCGATCAGGAACGAGACTGCCTCGGTGAAGGTGAAGCCCGGCGTGTTCAGTGCGATGTACGGGGTGCCTGCGAGGGTGAACTCGACGATGAGCACCGTGCCAGCCGAGCCACCCTGCGTGTCCATCGGCGAGTGCGTCACTCGATCGATGCGCGAGTCCGGCAGGAGCGACACGTAGAACCGGGCGGCCTCCTCGGCCTGCCCGTCGAAGGATAGGAATGGGGTGACTTTTTGCATTTGCTGTTTCAGTTCGTTTTGGGGAAGCGTTTCAGCCGCCTAATATGGGACAAAGTCACGGCAGATCGCCGCAAGGTCGAACCGCCGACGGCGAGACTCAGTGCGCCTTTTTCGCCGGGATCGTCAGCGTCTGGCCCACAGCGAGCTTCTTTTCATCGGCGATGTGATTGGTGGCCTTCAGGGCCGAAACCGTGACACCGTAGTGGCTGGCAATCCCACCGAGTGTTTCTCCTTGAGCCACGGTGTGCTTTGCCTGCGCGGCAGCCGACGTGCTCGCGGATGCGGTCGCAGCCGGGGCGGTCGCGGTGCTGTGCGGAGCGTGAAAGCCGCCCTTCACCGGAGCCGCCTTTGCGGACGTAGCCGGCTTCGGTGTGCTGGCCGGCTTCGCCGGTTCGCTCGTGCCGTGGCTGCGATAGCCGGCTAGAGCGGGATCGATCTGCACGATCTTCGCCTCGAGCTTGCGATCCGCATCCGCGTAGGCGGCCTTGACCTTCGGATCCCGGAGCGCGACGGCGCGAATTTGCTGATACTCTTTTTCCATGTCGCCAGAGCTGGCCGCGTGCAGCACGGGCGAGGTGAAAGCAACGAAAGCGAGCGTGGCGGGAACGACGAATTTAGGGGTCATCGCCATCGCATAGCGGATCGGCTTGCACCTCCGCAAGCCCAGCTTACGGCCGGTCGGCAAAGGGGTGCAGATGCGGCACGGATTGCCACACCTTGTGGCCCACGCCGTCCGGGGTTTCCTCCCCGACTTCGACCCGCACGATGCCGGGCTCCGTCGCCGGATCGGGCGGTTCGGCGGCGTCCAATTGCGAAGCCAGCAGCGAGGCCGGAAAGAAATGGGTGTGCGCCTGTTCGCGCTGCACGAGGCGCTGCTTCAAAATCTCGGGTTTCACATCCAGCCACGCGATCACTACCTCGCCGCCCACCATGCGCGCTTCGTTCACATAGGTCCGGAAGCGGTCGCGCGTGCGGCGACGCAGACAGGAGCAGGCAATGATCACACTCTCCCCACGGCGACGCCAGGCGACCATGCCACCGATGATCCGCTCCGCCCAGTTCTGGCGGTAATCGTCCGAAAGGGGCGTACCGCTCTTCATGAGATCCACGGCCTCGCGGCTGTGGTAGTCGTCGGCGTCGATGAGAGGCAGGCTCAATTCACGGGCGATCGCCTCGGCGACCACGCTTTTGCCCGAGCCACTGGGGCCGGCCACGATCAGGGCATACCAACGATCTCTGACCAGAAGCTCCGACATCAGAAGCTCCTTTCCACGGTGAGGGCGAGTGAAAGTGAAGGACGATAACGCATTGCGACCGCCACACTGCAAATGTTTGCGCGGCCCTGCCAAGCATTCAGTTGTCTATTATCCTGCTGCCCGAGGTGGTTTACCGAAAATCGGGCGGAAAGAATTTTGACCACGGATAACACGGATTTTTCGGCGCCATGCTGGTTCTGCAATCCGTGTCATCCGTGAAATCCGTGGTTATTCCCCTCAATCCTCGAAGTGGAGATACCAGTTGCCCTCGATGTGCCGGTAGAGATCGAGGTGCTTCTCCCAGTTGTTTGGCTGCTGCTGATTCTTCTTCAGATACTCCTGATGGTTTGCTTCCCACGCGGAGTCCAGATCGGGCACCAAATCTTCCGGCGCCTTCTCGCACCAGGCGTAGCCTTTTGCCGAGCCCGCGACTGTGATGCCCTGAACCCATGCAAGGAAGATGATGTGATCCGGTCCGCCGTAGGCCTGAAATCCCCGTGGAATGCCGAGGCGACGGAAACGGGCGCGGTAGTCGGCGATCCGCTCGGGGTTCACGCCGATCGTTGCCGGATCTTCCGGCTTGGTCCACGTGTCGTCCACGCGCACCAATCCCTTGTCATTCACTACCATTTGCCGCAGCGCCTCGAATTCAGCCCGCTCCTTTTGAAAGCGTTGAATCATTGCGGTGTCGGTGGGCTCACGATTGCCACCGCAGCCGGGTAGAACCAAAGTGAGAAAGGCAACAGCCACACACACGACAATCTTCATTAGTAAAGGTGCCGCTATTCTCTCGCACCTCGGACTCGTGTCCAGCTTCACCACACCGGCCGCTTACTTCCGAATCACGATCAGCGACTGCGAAGGGCAGCCCACGTGATATTCCGCGTGACCGGTCGCGAGTGCGATCGTGACGGAGCGATTGTCGCTGGCACTCGGCAGCGCGGGAACCGATATGATTGCGGACTGCTGTCCCGCAGGGATCGTGACGCTACCCGGCAGCGTTTGGAAATCGGTGCCGCTCACGGCATTGCCGGCGATCGTATATTCCACTTGCAGCGGCGCACTGGTTTCGCCGGTGCGGGTCACCCGCCATTCTCCCCCCTGCCCTGCCTGAGCCTGCGCTCGTGATATGGTCGCCGAGACATAGACGAGCGGCGTGGCGCCACCGGCGGGATCGGTGTTGTTGAAGTAGTGCTCGATATTGGCGTAGCCACCCGCGAGCTTCGCGCTGTCGGTGGCATCGCTGGGGTTCAACCCGAATTGCTTTTCCCAATAGTCGGGAATGCCATCGTGATCGCTATCCGCCGGCGCGGGCAGCGAGCGGTAATCCGGCCAGCGTTGATCGGCGGGAATATCCGTCTCCTTTTGGATGATGCGACCCGTCCCGTCGCGTACGCCGTGGACGATACGCAGGTCCGTCGCATCCCGCGCTGGTAATGTGGCGCCGGCTTCCGCGAGCACCGTGGCGTAACCATCCGCGGCGCTCTGCACATGGGCGGGCAGGTCTCCGAAAGGTGTGTCCACGACCATGGCGGCGCGCTGCGCCGGAGTGAGTTTCGCGAGCTTATGCGCGTAGTCTACTGCCCGGCGATTGTCCTGCGTCGAAGTCTCCGAGCCCTGAAACACATTGCCGCTCGGATAGACACGCGCCTCCGCATCGCCGTGAAAACCAAACGCCGATCCACGAATCTCCGCCGGCGTGTCGGGGCCGGGCTGGTAGTAGTTACCCAGCCAGTTCACATGGACCCGCTCGCTGCCGGTGTGCGTGGCGTATTCGGACCAGTTGGCGACGACGTTGTTGAATAGCGTGAGCACGGCGGGGACATCCGCCCCGCCCGTCATGCGCGGATTGCGCAGGCGATTATTCGCGTAGAGCACATGGTGCATCGTCGCACGGCCGTCCGGCGTTTCGCTTCCCCACAGCGAGCCCTCGGAATGATTTGGCGGAGTCTGCTTGGAGTTTGTGTAGTCGAGGCCCTCGGCGGCAATGCAGTAGGAAACCGTCGTGTGATCAGAATGGGTGACGGTGAGATTCTCGTCCGTGGCCCACGAGGCCGAACAATGATCGATGACGATATTGTTAAGACTGTCGAAGGCGTGCATGAATTTGCCGCGCTCCGCTTTCTTCGCCTTGCGCTTGTCAAATGCTTCTGTGGTCTCCCCCGCTGCCTCTGTCGCGACGCCCTTGGTCGCCGGCTTCACCTCGATGGCATCGCCGCTGTCCGTGTCGCGCACGAAGCCTCGACGCGAGCGCAGGTAGCGCACGATGACATTGCTCGCTGAGATTTCGAGCGCACCGCCTTTGAGGCAGATGCCTTCGCCCGGCGCCGTTTGACCAGCGATGGTGATGTTCGGCTGCGCGATCTCCAGCCTTCCGCCCTTCGGCTTGCCTTCTTTGCCCCCGGTAAGATCGATGATCCCCGATACCTCGAAGACCACGATGCGATTCGGCTGACTCACCGCATCCGCAAGGCTGCCCGGGCCATCGGCATGGAGATTCGTCACACGATAGACGCTACCTCCACGACCGCCGGTCGTGAGCGCACCGCCGCCTTCCGCGCCGGGAAACGCCGGTACCGGCTCGGCAAACAACGGCATGGAGACCGCAGGCAGCAGTACGCCGGCGAAGAAGAGAGAAGACGCGGAGTGGGGAGAACGAAGCATCACCTCACTAACAGCGCGAACGCTGCGAATTCGGACAATGCAGCGTCAATCCTTGCAGGAGAGCGAGACGAGCTCGAGCACCCGCCAGAGCGAATTTGGCGGATTGCCCTCGAAGAACGACGTGTTCGCCAGCGGCTGCCAGTTGTCGCGATCGTGCTTTTGCTCGGGCTGCGGCAGACCGGTGAGCGCGGGGTCGTATTGTCCATCCTTGCCACCGAGTTTGTAGATCACAAGATCAAGCGACGGCACGACGAAGGCGCAGAAGCCGCCCGCGCCGGATTTGAAGAAAGCATCCTTCGGCGCGCCGAGCACGTGGCCATCCGAGTTTTGCTCGAACTGCAGGCTGAAGGGCGCATGCGGATTGTAGGGCAGCATCTTCTGGCAAAGGGCGATGTAATCCGCCGGCACGAGCTGCTGTTCCTTCCACTTGCCCTGGTGCAGCAGGCAATAGCCGAAACGCATTACGTCAGTGGCATGCAACGCGGTGCTGCCGGCGCCATTCGCATGCGGCATGAGGAAATCGCCGCGATGCAGGCAATAGCCCCATGGTCCCCAACCCATCGGCTTCGCGAGGCGCTCATTGATGTAGTCCTGCAATTCCATGCCGGTCACATGGCGCAGCACGATCGAGGCAATGTGCGGCGATGGTGACGAATACGAGTAACCCGCGCCCGGATCGGTCCACAGCGGCACGTGCAGCGAAGAGCCGTCGATATCATGAATGTCCTGCCCCTTCACCGGCTTCAGCTGCGTGGGCTTGCCCATCACGAATCCCGAGGGCGTCTGGCCCTCGCCCCAATAGCCGGCGCTCATGCACAGCAATTGGCCGAGCGTGATCTCCGCCTTGCGCGGATCATCGAGAGGCAATGCCTCGGGCAGATATTTTTCCGTGAAGACTTTCGTATCGAGCCCTTGCGGAATCTTGTCGTGAAACTCATGCAGCATCACGCCGCAGGCGATGCTGGTGAAGGCCTTGCCGGTCGACGCCATGTCGGGATTGCAGTTGCGGCTCGCGCGTCCAAAGTACTTTTCGTAAACGAGATAGCCGTGCCGCACCACGAGCAGGCCGCCATTGCCCGTGCTGCGCTCGGTGGCGGTATAGGCCGCATCGAGGATCGACAAATCCATCCCGGCCTTCTCGCGAATCTCCTGCGCTGTCTTCAGCGTGCGCCAGCCACCATCGCTATCCGGCGGCGGAAAGTAATCGGCAGCAACAGCCGGTGCGCAGACCGCTGCGGCGAATACCAGGCCACTCAGGAACGGGGAAAACGGAAATTTCATCGCTGCAGTTTGTCCATCAATGCGCGCAAAGGGAATAGCGATCTGCCCTACCTGTTTGTAGCGGCTGCCATGTAGCAAATCGACCAGTTGCCAAACTGAAGTGGCGTTTTCTTTCAGCCGGCCGCCGTCTCCAAGCTGCTTTACGCCAGCGCGATTCGCCCACTTTCCTCTGTCTCAGAGGAATCCTCCACGCATCGGCACATTGCTTGCTAAGGCCAGCCGCGACTCGAAAACCCAAGACCGGGTCGTTGCTCGTCCCGGGCGACATAACACACCACCAACCACATCCGCTTCATCCCACGATGATTCATCTATCCAGAAAACTCATTACCGCAAGCGTCGCGCTGCTGCTGTCGCTCGCTGTTACCGCCGACAAGTTATGTGCACAGGACGCACCTGCTGCGGCTCCTGCACCTGCAGCCGCCGCCCCCGCAGCCGCGCCTGCGGCAGACGCCCCGGCTGGACCGCAGCCGAGCATCGAACAGCGCGTGGGCATCCTCGAGGCCTACCTGACCAATGGCGACCCGAGCGTTCCGCTCAAGACGGGTCCCAAAGACAAGGACGGCAACCCGACCATCCCCGATGGCCTCGCCGCCAACTCGCCGACGGCGGCCAGCTCCGGCCCCGGT
>JBGGMZ010000050.1:0-4376 GCA_041287745.1 Chthoniobacter sp.
GCTGAGTGCCGTGGTGAGTGCGGCGCTGGTCATTCCGTTGATGCGATCGGTGTTGTTGGTCACCGTGCTGAGTTGCGTGCGCCACTGGTCGTAGAGCGACTCGAGGATGCCATCAGCGTAAGCAAGGGCAATGGAACGATCGACAGTCCGCTTTGAAACGGCCACGTGCGTGTTGGTGACGGAATAGATCATCGCCACGGTCAGGCAGGTGAGCACCATGAAGAAGAGCACAGCGAGAAGACCGCTCGCGGATTCGGAGTGCCGGATGGGTTTCATGCTAACTGGCAGTGGTGGAAGTGATATCCGTCGGCAGGACTCGGGGCGGAATCACGGCTTGGAGCGTCACGGTGCCGTTGGTGAATTTGCGGGCGCTGTAGTTGGTGTCGTAAAACTCAAGCGATATCCGCAGGTTCAGGCCATCGCTGCTCGGCGCGCCGGATTTGAAGAGCACGGCGAATGGGCTGGGGGAGGTTACCTTATCGCGAATGAGGGTGAAGCTGCTCTTCGAGGTGCCGGTGTAGTTGGCATGGTAGCGGAGCTGGTTGTTGTAAACCGTGTAGGCAATCTCGCGATAGAAGTAGCCGGTAGTCACGTTGCCTGCGGTGGTGGCGTCCACGGTGAAGCCGATCGCCGGGGTGATCGTCACGGTGCCGGTGGTGCTGGCTGTGGTGGGTGTCTTGGTGACTGCTGTGATGTCGAACTCGCGAGACAGCAGCGGCGTGGCCAGCTTGTCGCCGGCTTGCGGTACGTAAGGCACCTTTCCACCCACACCGAAATCAAAGGTCAGGCTGGCAGTGGTGCTGATCGTGCTGGCGGTCAGTTTGTATGGTCCGCCGGATAGCAGGCGAAAGCGGACGCCATTCGCGCGGGTGCTGATGTATTGCTGGGTGAATGGCTCCACGTCCGTGGATGCGGTCGGCGAGGCGTCTGCGTAGGTGGTGCCGTTGAAGGTGACGAGCTGAAATGCCGTCGCCGAGGCGTGCAGATTGTAGAGCAGTTCCTGGTCGGAGACGCGCATCACCTCATGGCTGTGATTGGTGGCGAGATTGCGGCCGACCAGACGCAGTGAAGCGGAGGTAAAAGTGAAGAGTCCAACTGACACCATGCCGAAGACGGCCATGGCTACGAGCATCTCGGTCAGGGTGAAGGCAGAGCGGGTGCGAGGCATCGGGAACTTCTAGAAGTCGTCGGTAGTGCGCATCGTGGTCATGCTCACGCTGTAAGGACGGGCGCGGTAGGTGTAGCTCACCGTCACGACTGCGCGGACCTGATGGGCCGAGATACTCGTGACGGTGGTGGTCCGCGTATCGATGACCTGCACATCGAGATTCGTGAACGCGCTGCTCAACCCGGTCGCACTGTTGAAGGGATCGTTATTGAGCGGCAGCTTCGTCTCGGTCGTGGTGGTGCCTGTTGTGCTGCCCTGTAGGACAGTGGGCGTTGTAGAGAGAACGGACCAAGGCGTCGTAAGGATCTCGTCCACCTTCTGCTGAACGAGAGAGAGAGCCAGCGTGCGCAGGCGTGCGGCTGAAGCCCAGCGATTGACCTGGACCATGGTCGAAACCGCCCCGACGATGAAAAGGGCAAGGATGCTCGCGGCGATGGCCACCTCAGTTAAGGTGAAGCCGTGGGACTTGCGATGGCGGAAGAAGGTGGAACGCGTGGGCGCGGTGGAACCCATAGCGTTTATGAAAGAGCACAACATAGACCATTCCCCTGCCGATCCGTAGCATGGGACAGAATGGCCCTGTTTTTCAGAGAAATGCAGCCGGGTGGCTACTTAGGAGACAGCATCCGTCACCGACGCTTTCGCATATTCGCGATTCAACCGTGAAATTACCGATGCCGGGATCTCTGCTGGACAGACTGCCTCGCACTCCAGGTAGTTCGAGCAATTGCCGAAGCCCTCCTCGTCCATGGTGCGGACCATCTTGAGGGCGCGGGAGGTGCGCTCGGCCTGGCCTTGGGGCAGCAGAGCGAGATGCGAAACCTTGGCTCCGACGAAGAGCATGGCGCTGGCATTCGGGCAGGCAGCGACGCAGGCGCCGCAGCCAATGCAGGCCGCCGCTTCCATGGCGCTGTCGGCGATGGGCTTGGCGATGGGCAGCGTGTTGCCATCTGGCGCGGAGCCGGTGCGCGCGGTAATGAAACCGCCGGCTTGCTGGATGCGTTCGAAAGCGGTGCGATCGACGATGAGATCGCGGAGGATGGGGAAGGGGCGCGCCCGGAACGGCTCGACATAGATCGTGTCGCCGTCCTTGTACTTGCGCATGTAGAGCTGGCAGGTCGTGGTCTCGCTGGGGCCATGTGGCACGCCGTCGATAGAGAGCGAGCAGGTACCGCAGATGCCCTCGCGGCAATCATGATCAAAAGCGATCGGCTCCTCGCCCTTGCCGAGCAGGTCTTCGTTCACGATATCGAGCATCTCGAGGAACGAGCAGTCTTCCGGAATGTTGCGCGCTTCGATGTCGACGAGCTTGCCCTCGCTCTTCGCGTCTTTCTGACGCCAAACTTTGAGCTTCAGATTCATGATTACTTGTAGCTGCGGACGCTGGGGTGGACGGTTTCGAAGATGAGAGGTTCGACGTGGCGGGTGGGCTTGTTGCCGTCGCCGGTGAATTCCCAGGCAGCGACGTGGGAGAAGTGCTCATCGTCGCGTTTGGCTTCGCCGTCGGGATACTGCCACTCCTCACGGAAATGGCCGCCGCAGCTTTCGCGGCGCTCGAGAGCGTCGAGGCAGAGCAGTTCGCCGAATTCGAGGAAGTCGGCAACGCGGCCGGCTTTTTCCAGCGAGACGTTCAGCGCTTCGCCTTCACCGGGCACATTGACATTCTTCCAGAACTCTTCGCGGAGCGGCGGGATCTGCTTGAGCGCGCGGTCGAGGCTCTTGGCGGTGCGGGCCATGCCGCAGTAGTCCCACATGATGCGGCCGAGCTCGCGATGGAAGTGATCCACGCTGCGCTTGCCCTTAATGCCGAGAAGTTGCTTCGTGCGATCGCGCACGGCGGTCTCCACTTTCTTGAACTCCTCGTGATCGGTCGTCGGGCGCTTGCCGATCTGTGGCGCGAGATAGTTGCCGATGGTGTAGGGGAGGACGAAGTAGCCATCCGCCAGGCCCTGCATGAGCGCGCTGGCACCCAGGCGGTTCGCGCCGTGGTCGGAGAAGTTCGCTTCGCCCAGCACGAAGAGTCCGGGGATGTTTGACTGCAAATTGTAGTCCACCCAGAGTCCGCCCATGGTGTAGTGCACCGCGGGGTAGATGCGCATCGGGGTCTTGTAGGCATTCTCCCCGGTGATCTGGTTGTACATGTCGAAGAGATTGCCGTAGCGCTCGCGCACGGTTTTCTCACTGAGGCGTTTGATGGCGTCCGCAAAGTCAAGATACACGCCGAGCCCGCCGGGACCCACGCCGCGGCCGTCGTCGCACGCTTCCTTGGCCGAGCGCGAGCTGATATCGCGCGGGGCGAGATTGCCGAAGCTCGGATATTTGCGCTCGAGATAGTAGTCGCGTTCGCCTTCCGGAATCTGGTCCGGCGCGCGCTTGTCGCCCTTCTGCTTCGGCACCCACACGCGGCCGTCGTTGCGCAGCGACTCGGACATGAGCGTGAGCTTCGACTGATATTCGCCCGCCTGCGGGATGCAAGTGGGGTGAATCTGCGTGTAGCAGGGATTGGCGAAGAGCGCGCCTTTCTTGTAGGCACGCCATGGCGCGGTAACGTTGCAGCCCTTCGCGTTGGTGGAGAGATAGAAGACGTTGCCGTAGCCGCCGGTGCCGAGGATGACGCAATCGCCGGCGTGCGAGCTGATCGCACCGGTGACCATGTCGCGAACGACGATGCCTTTGGCGTGCCCGTCGACGAGCACGAGATCGAGCATCTCGGTGCGCGGATACATCGTCACCGAGCCTTCGGCGATCTGGCGGTTCAGCGCGGAGTAAGCGCCGAGCAAGAGCTGCTGGCCGGTCTGGCCGCGCGCGTAGAAAGTGCGCGAGACCTGCGCCCCGCCGAAGCTGCGGTTGGCCAGCAAGCCGCCGTATTCACGCGCGAAAGGCACACCCTGCGCCACGCATTGGTCGATGATCGCAGCGCTTACTTCGGCGAGCCGGTAGACGTTGGCTTCGCGCGAGCGGAAGTCGCCGCCCTTGATCGTGTCGTAGAAGAGGCGGAAAACCGAGTCGCCGTCATTCTGGTAATTCTTCGCGGCATTGATGCCCCCTTGCGCCGCGATGGAGTGCGCGCGGCGCGGGCTGTCCTGGTAGCAGAACGCGAGCACGTCGTAGCCGAGGTCGGCGAGCGCGCTCGCGCCGGCCGCGCCGGCGAGGCCGGTGCCGACCATGATGATCTTGAACTTCCGCTTGTTCGCGGGGTTCACGAGCT
>JBGGMZ010000051.1:0-12083 GCA_041287745.1 Chthoniobacter sp.
GCGCTTTGGGAGCGGGGTTGTTTTAGTATGGGCGGTCGAATTCGGTGGGGTTCGACTGGGGGCTGGGTTTGGATGCGGGTGTTAAAAAGAGCCGATTTTTAGCGATGAGGTTGCACGACGATGTAGATATTATCAACGGGCGGAAGGTGGTCGAAAAGGCGCGGCGGTCCAGAGTGATCCAGGTTAATCGTGCTCAATCGTGTCTAATCGTAGTGGAAGAAATTCCGGCCGGCCGCCAGGTGGCCTCATTCCGCGAGAGATTGGCTTTGGGAACGAAAACAAGTTGGCAGAAGGCCGCGCGAGGCGGCACAACGTAGAGTCTTTCGCGGAGCCCATCGGTGCGCATCCTTTTCCTGAACCAATACTTTCCTCCCGACCCGGCGCCGACCGGAGTGCTCTTGCGTGAATTGGCGGACCGCTTGCAGGAGGCCGGGCATACGGTGGACTTCGTCGCGGCCCGGCAGGATTACCGGCAGGGTCAGAAGAAAGGCGGGCGCATGTTACGGGAGGCGAAGGCGCTCGGGCGAATGCTGCTCGATGGCTTGCGCCGACCGAAGGCGGATGTGGTGATTTCGGGCAGCTCGCCGCCGTGCTTGGTGCTGGTGGCGACGCTGGTGGCCTTCTGGCATCGGGCGAAATCGGTGCACTGGATCATGGATCTCTATCCGGAGATCGCCGTCGCGCTCGGCGAGATTCGCGAGGGCCTGCTGGCGAAGTGCATTGGAAGAGCCATGGGCTGGGCTTATCGGCGCGCCGCCGCTGTGGTGGTGCTGGATGAAGACATGGCGGATCGTGTGCGCAAATACGGTGTGCAGCCGGAGATCATTGGCGTGTGGGTTTTCGCGCCGGTCATTGCGCAGACTCAGCGCGCAGTCGCCGAGCCGGGGGCGCCGTGGACGTGGATTTATTCCGGTAATCTCGGGCGGGCGCATGAATGGGAGACGCTGCTCGCGGCGCAGGCGATTCTGGAGAAGCGTAGCGCGGGAATTCGATTGCTGTTCCAGGGTGGGGGACCGTCACGACCCGCGGCTGAAGCGCGTGCCGCGGAATTGGGGCTGCGCCAGTGCGAGTGGAAGGGCTACGTCGATGAGGCCGCGCTGCCGGATGCGCTGCGCTCCGGAAAGGTGCTGGTGGTGACCCAGTTGCCCGCCGCCCGAGGGCTGCTCTGGCCGAGCAAGCTGGGGCTGATCCTCAGCCTGCCGCGACCGATCCTGTGGGTCGGCCCGACCGACGGGGCGATCGGTCGCAAGCTGCAGAGGTTGCCACAGGCCGGGGTGTTTGCTCCCGGCGAAGCAGACGCAGTGGCGGACTGGTTGCTCGCTCTCAAGATTCGGTTGGGACCCGCTCCCCAGCCGGCGATTGATCCCTCCGCCTACCGGGAATCGATGCTTTCGGCGTGGGTCCGGCTTTTGGAGCAGCTCGGATAAGTTCAGGGTGGATTCTCAAATCTGAGCGTTGAAATACGCACTTATCTCTTTACGAGGCTTTACGGTCGAAGCGACGAAGTGAATTTTGAGTGACAAGAGGCTTGCTGAAGAAGCGTGCTCCGGGGGCGTCTCCTGCGCAATTACACGCACCAGATGATTTACGAATGGCTACGGCGGGTTAGCAGGGAGCCGGCCTATGTGCTCCCCATGTATTTAGACTCGTACGAATTGCGGAGCTTGAGTGTAGGTACGGACCAAAGAATTTACGGGCATTCACGATTGATTTGGTCAAAGCACCGAATGCCTTCTCTTCCTTCGCTTGCCGCCGGGAGACACCGATGGCATTTTAGGTGCTCACACGCACCAAATGATTTACGAGGAACCACGGTCGAGGGGCCAGACCTACGCATCCAGCGACTCCCGCCCTGATCGGGAAGGAGGCCGTCCGGCGTGATTTATACGCTGCTATTCTTTGTCCTCGGGTTTGTCATCTCGGTGTTTACCACACCGTGGGTCATTCGTTTGTCGCACCGGGGTATTGGTTTGGATTTTGCCCACGAGTCGCGCAAGAAGCAGGCGGTCCCCATTCCGCGGCTTGGCGGCATGCCGCTCATGCTGGCCATTTCCGTGGGCCTCCTCGTGATCTTCGCCGTCCGACCGAGCAACGCGACCAACTGGTTTCCCGTGCTCATCGGCAGTCTCATGATGTATGGGCTCGGCTTGTGGGATGATTTGCAACGGCTCGGCGCGAAGAAGAAACTCGCGGGTCAGATCATCACCGCGTTGCTCGTTTTTAATCTCGGGCTGAGTATCGATAAGTTCTCCTATCCCGGCTCGGCGGGCAGCATCGACCTCGGCGCCTGGAGTATGCCAGTCACGGTTTTCTGGCTCATCGCCGTGCCGAATATCGTGAATCTCATCGACGGCTTCGATGGTCTGGCGGGCGGTCTCGGCCTCTGCATGTCTGTGACCCTCGGGATCGTAGGGTTGCACAACGATCAGATCCCCGTCGCCTGTTACGCCTTCACGCTGGCCGGCGCGTTGCTGGGCTTTCTCGTCTTCAATTTTCCACCGGCGAAAATATACCTCGGCGACGGCGGCGCATATCTCATCGGTTTCACCATCGCCGCGCTTTCGCTCACCAGTTCGAACAAAGGCTCGGTCGCGAAAGTGCTATTCGTGACGCTCATCGCACTCGGCGTGCCGATCCTCGACACCACGTTTGCCATGATGCGGCGCGGCTTGCGGGGCTATCCGCTCTTCCACGCGGATGACGAGCACTTCCACCATCGGTTGGAAAAGTTCGGCTTCTCGAAAACGCGCATCCTTTTCGGTCTCTACGGCATTTGTCTCGTCTTGAGCCTCTTTGGGCTGAGCATCATCTGGAGTCAGGGTGGCACGCTGCCGATCGGTATCGGTGTGCTCTTTTTCCTCGCGCTGCTCGCCCTGCGTTACTTCCACTTCCTGAAATCGTGGGATGATGTGCGTCGCAAGCTTAACCGCGTAGTGCGGCGTCGTCGGGTGGTGCAGTATGCACTGCTGCAGGCGCAGGTGCTCGATCTCGAAGCGGAGCGATGCAAGACGGCCCAGGAATTCTGGGCGATCTTTGAGACAACGCTGCGGCGAGTGGGTTTCGTGGAGGAAGGCGAGTCGGATGCCGAGTACGCGATTCATGTGAAATACAACGGCAGCACCCCCTGGACACTGCACGCTCCGCAACACAAGGGCACTGAAGTAGAGTGGCAGCGCCTGGCGGAATGCTTCCGCCCCGTCTACGTGAAGGCCAAGCAAAAGTGGCGAGCATGAGCCAGCGGAGGAGGGGGCCGGCGTCGACAACCGCACCGGAGGTGAAGCTGCCGGTGCACTTCACGAGGGAGATGGCGGCGCTGGGCGTATTTGCAATTATCGTTATCGCGGGGCCATTGCTTTTCGGTGCTGTCGATCGGTTGCCGCAGATCGGGCTCCTGGTTCTGCTCGCGATCGGCATCTTCCTGCAACCGCCCGCCATCACACCGCTCAGCCGCTGGGGCAACCGCCTTGCGCTGGCTTTCATTGGGTTGCTGTTGTTTAAGGAATTCGCGCCCGCCGGTTGGTTTGGTGAGACCTTCTGGCGGACGACGCTCACGCGTCAGTTCGCGCTGGAGCTACCGTTCACGCATCATCCCGAGCCGTCGCGAGCGTTGGATTCGCTGCTCGCCGGAGCGGTGGGCGTCGTGTGGTTCCTGTGGGTGCGCCGGCTGTCCGCGGAGCGCAATCATCGGGCGTTTCTCGTCTGGGCGCTTTTTGCCGCTGCGGCGATCGTGGCCATCATCTCGTTTGCGACAAAGCATCCAGGATCGGAAGCCATCTACGAAGGCACCCCTCTCGCGCGCTGGACTCCGGGATGGAGCGGTTTCGGCCCATTTCCCAATCGCAATCACTCCGCGGATTACTTTGCCATGGCGGCTGTGCTCGGCTGTGGGTGCCTGGTATGGGCCGCCACGCGCAAGAACTGGCTCCTCTTCGTCAGCAGCATCGCCTGCGTCGGCGTCATTGTGGTGGCGCTGCTCACGACTGAGTCGCGGGGCGGGCTCATCGCCTTTGCCGCCGGTTTGGGCATCTATCTGCTGCTCTGTCTGGGGAAAGCTCGCAATGGCCGGGCGGTCGGCGCAGCGCTGGGCGCGGTCGTCTTTTTTGCGGGCCTGATGGCGATCTTTGGCGGTCAGGTCATGGCCCGCTTTCACTCGCACGAGGCCGGTGGCGTTTCGAATGAAACACGCGTCGGGGTGTGGCACGATGCGATCGGCATGTGGCGCGATGCGCCGCTGCTCGGCCACGGGCTCGATTCCTTCGCGGGTGTGTTTCCGATGTATCAGAAGATCCAGCTGGAGAATCAGCTCGTGATTCACCCCGAGAGCAGCTGGTTGCAATGGCTCACAGAGATTGGGCTTCTGCCGGTGCTTCTGGCGGCGGCAGCCGTGGCGCTTTTCCTGAACAAGCACGTGCGTGAGGTCTTCGGACGGCAGCGCAGCTTCTACCTGCACGCCGCGGGGCTGGCGGCATTCGCGGTACTGCTAATTCATTCGATCTTCGATGTGCCGGCGCATCGTTGGGGCACGGCGGGGTTTGCCCTTGCGGCACTGGCCATTGCCTGCCCGATGCGCGCTGAGAGCCGCCGCGCGCAGGAACCGTCGCAGGCAGCGCTGGTGCCACTGGCGGTTGCTGGATTCTGGTGTCTGCCGATTTACTGGTTGATCCCTGCCTGGTCGCCGCTCTGCCTGAACCGACTCATTGACATGGATGCGCATGCCCCCGGCATGGTGCCGGTCACGGAACTGGAGACGGCACTGCATTATTTCCCTCTCAATGCCGATCTGCACCAGAGCGTCGGCCTGCGACAGGTGCGCACGCTGGGAAAGGATAATCCGCTGCCTTGGCAGCGCCATTTTGGGATCGCGTCCCGCCTGCAGCCGGCTTCCTGGGAGATATCCATGGCCCAGGCGCGGGCCTGCCAGCGCATCGGATCCGGTCTCGCGATCGGATATTGGCAGCAGGCGGTCGAGCGGGGTGGCATTCATCGCGATGAAATCCTCGGCACTGCCGTGCGGGAGACCGCGCGTTTCTCGAATGCTCAATCGATCTGGGGTCGCTATGCGGAGGCACATCCGCAGTTTCTCCTCGCCTACGCGCAAACTATGCCGGAGCAGCGCGCCCGCTACTACTTCGGGCGTTGGTGGAAATTGCGCGCAAATGCGACGGACCTCACCGACGCCGAGCTTCAGTCCCTCTACACCCTCGCCCCGCAGTGGGGAAACCTGGAGGATTTTCAGGAATGGACAAAAACCCATGCCGCCTTGGGACTGCGTGACTATCGGCAATGGGCTACCTTGCTGCACGCGTGGGGGGCGGATGAGCAGGCGTGGCAAATCCTGTCGTTGAAAGTCCCCGAGCCGGGATTTCCGGCCACACTGCCGAATATCTCTCGTGAAGTGCTCGAGAAAGCCTGGCGGGCCAAGCAGGATAATGTCGTCACCGGACAGCAACTCGCCCAACTCCGGTTGCAAGCCGGCGACAAGGATGGCAGCGACGAGATTATCATCGAAGTGGCCCATGGCGAAAAGCCGCCGCCGTGGTTCATCAACAAGGCGGCGTGGCTGTTTGCCCGGGGCGGGCGGACGGAGGATGCGGTGGATATGTTATTGCGGTCGCGTTGAAATCCACTTGCGACGTCTAAGATTTTGGATTGTATGAGCGTCTTTTCCAGGAACCTAGTGAAGCACCTTCGAACTTTGGCGGAATTTGAAGTGTTGAAAATTGAGTTTGCCGCGTTCCCTCCCAGAACCAGCGTCCAAACCCAAAAGAATTCATGAGTCACAAACCAAGCGCGTTTTGGTTATTTGCCCTGCCGGTATCGTTGGTGATCCTGGCGGGTGCCTATTACATTAAAATTCCTTCCGCACGGCATTTCATCGATGCCCACACCACACTCGGACAGACGCTTTTCGGCGGCTTCGTGCATGACACGGTAGTCGTCGAACACAAGTCCGCGCCTTCTCAGGACGCGTCAGGTTCGCAGACGGAGGCGTCGTCGCCGAACAAGCCGGAGATAGCTGCCGTGAGAGCCACACCTACTCCGGTGCCGGTGTTCGATCTGCAGAAGGTCACGCACGATCCGTCGCTCTGGCCGAAGAAAGTCTCGCTCAAGAAGGAAGCCAGCTTCCCAGCAGTAGTGGGCGGCAAGGTTGTCGGCTCTCTGGTCGCACCTGTCGGCGCCGAGGCCAATGTGAAGTCCATCAAGGACGGCAAGGTCGGTGTCGAATATCAAGGCGGCGGCGCCTGGCTGGCCGTGGAAGACACCGATCTCGTCGCGCGGGTGATGGGCACGCACTAAACGCGCCTAGCGGCTCAACGCTGCCGCCAGCTCTGCCACGGGAACGAGCACTTCTTCGCGCGTCGCGAGGGTCTTCACTTTTACCTGCGGCCACTCGTCGCCGACGAGCACGGCGCGCGTGGCGCCGAGTGTCTCGGCGGTCTGGAATTGCTTGCCGACCTTGGCCGCCGTCAGAGCGAAGTCGACGCGTTGTCCCGCATCGCGCAACTGCTGCACCAGAGCCAGCGCGTCAGAGCGGCGTTCTTCCTTGGCCACGATGACGTAAACGTCGCAGGCGCTTTCTTGCTTGAGCCACGCATCGCGTTGCACGGCCGCGGCTGGTGTGTCGGTGATGAGATTGGCCAGCACCACATCGCCCATGCCAAAGCCGAGGGCCGGCAGGTCCACCTTGCCGTCGCTCATCAGGCTCAGCAGCTTGTCGTAACGCCCGCCGCCGGCGAGGGCGCGTTCGTTTTTACTGCGGTCGAAGACTTCGAAGACGACCCCGGTGTAATAGGCAAGGCCGCGGACGATGGCGTAGTCAATCTCCACATAGGCGCTCAAGCCTCGGGCATTGAGACCCTCCATCACCGGGACGAGTTCCGCGGTGGGTGTCTTGCTGTGCATGAAATCGAGCACGGCCTGAGCGGTGAGGCCGAACTTCCGCAGAAGCTCATCGGTCTTTTCCGGCGCATTGCGCTCGGCTTTGTCGACGATTTGGAAGAACTCGTATTCGTCTTCCGGCTTGCCACCGGCTTGCGCAAAGAATTGCTGCCATGCAGTGCGGCTGCTCAGGCGGATGACGAAGTCCTTCTCCGTCAACGCCAGTGCGCGCAGCATGTCGATCAGCACGGCCACGATCTCCGCGTCGGCGGCGGGTGAAGGCTCGCCGATGATGTCGCAGTTTAGCTGGTAGAATTCGCGGAGCCGCCCGCGCTGCTGCTTTTCGTAGCGAAAAAATTGAGGCACGCAGAACCACTTGAGCGGCTTTTTGAAATCGCGTTCCCGGGCGGCCACCATGCGGGCGAGGGTCGGGGTCATCTCAGGCCGCATGGCGACATGACGTTCGCCTTTATCCACAAAGTCGAAGAGCTGACCAACGAGTTCGCCGCCGGACTTCTTTTCATACAACGCGAGGGGCTCGAGAACGGGGCCGTCGAACTCCACGAATCCGTAGCGTCGGGCGACTTCGCGCCATTTGGTGAGGATGTAATTCCTCCGCGCGCAATCGTCGGGATAAAAGTCGCGGAAGCCGGGCAGGGTTTGCATGGGGCGGCGAAGATGGAGGTGACTTGGCTTGGATGCAAGATTCCGCGTGGGCAAATCCTCCCTCTTGCAAGGCCCCTCCTGCATGAGCTTTGCTGCCGGGGTGCTCTCCCGATTGAAAGTCCGCCATTTCCGCTGCTTCGCCGCGCGGGAGGTGGACTTTGTGCCGGGGTTGAACTTCATCGTGGGGCCGAACGCGCATGGGAAGACGTCACTCCTCGAGGCCGCCTGCATCCTGCTACGGTTGCAGTCGCCGCGGGTGACCCGGCTGGCTCACGTGATTCAGCACGAGCGGCGTGGGTTTGTGGTGGATGGCTACTGTGGGTCGCGGCACCTCCAGTTTTACTTCAGCCGGGAGAGGAAGAAACTGGCGCTCGACGAGGTCGAGCAGAAGAGCGCTCGAGAATATCTGGATATCGCGCGAGTCGTCTATTTTGCGAATAGCGACATCGAGCTCGTGCGCGGATCCGGTGAAACGCGTCGGCGATTTCTCGATTTCGTCGCGACGCAACGGGACGGGACGTATCGACAGACGCTGCGCGACTACGAGCGGGCGCTGCGGTCCCGCAACCTGCTACTCAAGAGCCCCTCGCCGCGCTGGCGGGAGATCGCGGCGTTTGACGAGCCGTTGCTCGCCTCGGGACAACGCGTCACCGCGGCCCGGGCAAAATTGATCGAGGAACTGCAGCCCGAGGCAGAGCAGGCGCACCGGGCAATCAGCGGCGCGCGCGAGGGCCTACAGGTCGCCTATCTACCGGGGGCACGGGAGGATTTCTCCACGACGCTCGCAGCCGCTCGCGGTGAAGACGCGCGACTCCGGCAGACGAGCGTCGGTCCGCATCGCGACGACGTCCAATTCACCTTGAACGGGCAATCCTCCGCCTACGCCAGCGAGGGGCAGCAGCGGACGCTGGTGCTGGCGCTGAAGCTCGGGGCGGCTCAATTGCTGGAGCAGCGCTTCGCCACGCCGCCGGTTCTCTTGCTCGATGATATCTTCGGCGAGCTCGATCTCGACCGCCGCGCTGCGTTGCTGGCCGCCCTTCCCTCAGCCGCGCAGAAGATCATCACCACCACCCATCTCGACTGGCGTCCTGCAGACATCGAGGCCACGGTGATTCCGCTGGGCAGCTAGCGGCTGGCCGCGTCTTCCGGTGTCGTATTTTCCTCCGCCTCCTTCGCCTTGGCGGCGCGAGCGAGCTGGCGCTTGTAAATGCGGCGGCGATTGTACCAGCGCAGCAAGTAAATGCCCACCAGGGCCACGATGATGGCGACAATGAGCAGATGCGGATGTTGCTGCCGCTCGACCCGGCCAATGACCTTCAAGGCGAGGCTGGTGAAATTGAAGCCGACGGTCACCAGCAGGCTGCCCCATACGGTGAGCGCCAGCAGTTCGATCCCGGCAAAGGTGCTGTAGGGCAGATGCTG
Source organism: Chthoniobacter sp. (assembly GCA_041287745.1). Taxonomy (GTDB): domain Bacteria; phylum Verrucomicrobiota; class Verrucomicrobiia; order Chthoniobacterales; family Chthoniobacteraceae; genus Chthoniobacter. The sequence goes on from JBGGMZ010000051.1 coordinate 8,968, forward strand.
AATGCCCCAGAAAACGGAGGTGGGATTGCGCGTGCCGTAGACGAAGCGCGCGAAGAAAATCTCCCACGGGCCGAAACGCTTCGCGAGGCGCTCGATGGCTGGTCCGATGCGCATGTAGACGCGGCTCGAGCGGAACCACTCCGAATGCTGGTGGCCGATGACGAACCAGAACGTATCGTGAATGAGCGCGCCGACGATGGCGGCGATGACCGCGGGGTACATGTTGAACTCATCCGGCGTAGCAGGGTCGCCGTCGCCCAATCGCGCCACCACCCCGATGGCAATGAAGGACACGTCGTTCTCCAGCAGGGCGAGGAGAAAGGCGGCCCATAGTCCGTAATGATGGAGAAAATCTCGCATGGCGTCGGCGTCAAACGGCGATCAGGCTCTATCATGCGCCATGCGGATGCCCGGCTGCAACTCCCACCGGAATTTAGGTTGCTGGAAAAGGCGCATTTTTCCGGTGCAAACTCGGCAGCTGATAGTAATCTCCCGGCCCTTTCCAATGAGCACAAACACACCCACCACTCGCGAGATTTACGACCAGTACGTCATTCCGACGTACGCGCGTTTTGATTTGCGCCTGGCGCGAGGCAAGGGGACCGAGGTGTGGGACGAAGACGGCAAACGCTACCTCGACTTTGGCGCCGGCATTGCCGTCACCTCCATTGGCCATGCGCACCCGCGGGTGATCGCCACCATGCAGCAGCAGATCGCGACGCTGGTCCATGCGTCGAATCTCTACTACACTCGTCCGCAGGCCGTGCTCGCCGAGCGCCTTGTGCGTCTCACCTGCACGCCGGCTGCACCGCGGGGCAAAGTCTTTTTCTGCAACAGCGGTGCGGAGGCCAACGAAGCGCTCTACAAGCTGGCCCGGAAGTTCGGCAACGATGGCTCATCGCCCGCCCCGAAGCATAGCGTGGGCGAGACGATCGCGGTCGACGCCTACCGCCATGAGATCATCACCATGATTGGCTCCTTCCATGGCCGCACGCTGGCGGGCATCGCCGCCACCGGCCAGGAGAAGGTGAAGAAAAGCTTCGAGCCGCCGGTGCAAGGGTTCACGCACGTGCCTTTCAACGATGGCCCCGCGTTGCTTGCCGCCGTGCAGGAACCGGGGACGGTGGCGGTGCTGCTCGAGCCCATCCAGGGCGAGATCGGCGTCAATCCCGCCACGGCGGACTTCCTCAAGCTCGCGCGCGATCTTTGCGACCGGCATGGCATGTTGCTCATGTTCGATGAAGTGCAGTGCGGTCTCGGACGCACCGGCGACTGGTGCGGTTGGAAGACGCTGGCCGGGCAGGACCTCATGCCCGACGCGATCAGTTGGGCCAAGGGCATCGCCGGTGGTTTCCCGCTCGGCGCGATCTGGGTCAGCGACAAGGTCGTGAAGCTCAAGTCCGGCGAGACCACGCCGCTCTGCGATCTGCTTGGGCCCGGCACACACGGCACCACCTTCGGCGGCACGCCGCTCGTCAGCTCCGGAGCCAATGAAGTCCTCGCCGTGATCGAGGAGGAGGGGATGCTGGAGAATGCCCGCGTTCTCGGGCCGCATGCCGTCGCTGCGATCAAGGCCATCGGCTCGCCACTGGTCAAGGAAGTGCGCGGGGTCGGTCTCATGCTCGCCTTCGAGCTCGTGCCCGATTTCGTCAAGCGCGTCCCTGCCGCGGAACACCGTGCGCCGAGTCTGCTGGTCGTCGATGCCCTGCACGAGGCGGGCCTGCTCACGGTCCCCAGCGGCACCCATGCCGTGCGCTGGCTGCCGCCGCTCAATGTCTCCCGCGCGGAGATCGACGAAGCCGCCGACATCTTGCGCAAGGTGCTGGCGCAATTCTAGCCGGGCTCTGTTCCTTCGTCGCGTCACCGGATTGTTGCGCTAAGCCCCTGAAGAAACTCTTGCTTTCCGGTCGTTCCGGTAGGACAACCGACCCTTTTTCCGCCCCAAAATGAAAAACCTCCTCTCGATCGAATCGCTCACGCGCGACAACATTGAGGCGATTCTCGACCTCGCCGCGAAGATGAAGACGATGCGTGGTTGCCTCGACTCGCATCCGCTCCGTCATCGCTGCTGGGCGCTCATTTTCAGCAAGAGCTCCACACGGACCCGCGTGAGTTTCGAGGTGGGTATTCGCGAACTCGGTGGCGATGTGCTCTTTCTCAATGCCAACGACATTCAGCTCGGTCGTGGGGAGCCAATCAAGGATACCGCGCGCGTGCTGGGACGCATGATCCATGGCGCAGTCATCCGCACCTACGCGCAGAGCGATGTGGAGGAATTTGCGAAATACTCCGGCCTGCCGACGGTGAATGCGTTGACCGACGAAGAGCACCCGTGCCAGATCCTCGCGGATCTCCAGACGATTCGAGAGAAGCTCGGCGCGGTGGAGGGCAAGGTCGTCACCTTTGTTGGCGACGGCGCGTGCAATGTCCCTGTCTCGTGGATGTGGGCGGCGGCGCGGATGGATTTCCAACTGCGCATTGCGGCGCCCAAGCAGTATCAGCCGAGCGCGGAGTTGCTCGAGCGTTTGCAGACTCGCAATGTGACTGTGACCGACGATCTCAGCGCCGCGGCCGAAGACGCCGACGTGCTCTACACGGACGTGTGGGTGAGCATGGGCAAGGAAGAAGAGACCGCCTATCGCATGGCGCAGCTCGGTGGTTACCAGATCAATTCAGCTCTTGTCGCCAAGGCGAAACCGGGCGTGCTGGTCATGCACTGCCTGCCCGCGTATCGCGGCAAGGAGATCACCGAGGAAGTGCTCGAGACCCATCAAGCCACCATCTTCACGCAGGCGGAAAATCGGCTCCACGCGCAGAAAGCGGTGCTGAGCCTGCTGGCGCGGCACTGATCGCTGTAGCGACGCTGTCCTCAGCTTCAAACGCGGGCGAAGTATAGCGTCTGCCAAAAGAGGTTTCCGAATCCGGCGAGGATGGAGTGTTGAATCAGGAAAGCAGGAACGCAGGAAAAAAAAGACGAATCCTTCCTGCTTTCCTCGTTCCGGCTCAGCCATATCAATGCAATAGACGCGCGCGGCGTCCCACGTCTGTAGCGGCGCAGTCCCCGGCGTCGGTTGCATAGCCTGAAAGTTTCCGACGCCGGGACGGCGCCGCTACAG